>NZ_JAHSQD010000209.1 GCF_020103755.1 Streptomyces sp. LS1784 | reverse complement strand
CCCGCCGCCCGCACCGCCCGCCCCCGCCGGACCGGACCCAGGCCCCACCAAGGGCGCCGGCACCTTCACCGTCGCGCCCGCCACCGCCAAGCCGGTCGGGCACGGCACCGTGCGCCGCTACCGGGTCGAGGTCGAGGACGGCATCGGCATCGACGCCTCAGCGGCCGCCGCACAGATCCACGGCATCCTCGGCGACAAGCGCGGCTGGACCAACGACCGCAAGAACGGCTTCCAGCTGGTCGCCGGCGGCCCGTACGACTTCACCGTGAAGATCGCCTCACCGGCCACCGTGGACCGGATCTGCGGCGCCTCCGGCCTGGACACCCACGGTGAGGTCAACTGCAACGTCGGCAACCAGGTGCTCGTCAACTCCAAGCGCTGGAACACCGGTTCGCCCCAGTTCAGCGGACCGCTGGAGGAGTACCGGGCGCTGATCGTCAACCACGAGGTGGGCCACCGGATCGGCCACGGACACGAGGGCTGCCCGGGGGAGGGCAAACCCGCACCCGCGATGATGCAGCAGATCTACGGCCTCAAGGGCTGCACGCCCAACGCCTGGCCGTACTCCGCGGAGGGCGGGTACCTCAGCGGGCCGTCCGTCCCCTAGGACAGGAGCCGCGGCACGACGGGCAGGAGCCGCGGCACGACGGGCAGGACCCGCCCCCACGCGCCCCGCAGACACCGGTTCGAGGACAGGCCCTAGCCGAGCACCGGCAGGTACGCCCGCAGGTCGCTGCGCTCCCCCGAGGCGGACACCTCGGCGGCCTCGACCGCCGCCGCCCAGTCGGCCCGGCCGGTGGCCAGCCGGATCCAGGTCAGCGGGTCGGTCTCCACCACGTTGGGCGGGGTGCCCCGGGTGTGCTTCGGCCCCGGCACGGCCTGGACGACCGCGTACGGCGGGACCCGCACCTCGACCGCGCCGCCGGGCGCCTGGTCGGCGAGGGCGTCGGCCAGCAGCCGGGTGACGGCGGCGAGGGCCTGGCGGTCGTGCGGGAAGGCGTCGAGGCCGAGCGCGTCGGCCAGGTCGTCGGCGTGCACGACCGTCTCCACCAGCCTGGTCACCAGCATGTCGGAGAGCGCCATCGAGCCCAGCCGGATCTCGAACCTGCGGGCCGGGTCGGCGGCTTCGGGCCGCTCCAGCAGGGCGGTCAGGGCGTCCGCGGCCCGCCCGAAGGCGGCCGCCACCGAGGCCGCGTCCCCGGCGAACTCCGCCGCGCTCCGCTCCCGGGCCTGCTCGTCCAGCAGCGGCGCGACGGTACCGACCCCGGCCACCCAGCCCAGCAGGTCCAGCGGCGCCCGTCCCTGGGGCAGGTCGTCCAGGTGCGCCGGGACGTACTCGAGTTGGACGGCGAGGTGGGCGAGCAGCTCGCGGACCCGCCACTGCCCCAGCCGGGTCGGCAGGTCCAGCTGCCCGGTGCCGAGCGCGGCGACGGCGGCGCTCAGCGCCCGGGTCTGGCCGGCCAGACCGGCGCGGACCTTCTGCGGCTGGTACGTACGGGGCTTGGCAGGCATGGGCCTCAACATACGCCGAGGGGCGGACGGTTCACCAGGAACCGCCCGCCCCTCAGGAGCCGTGCGTCAGGCCAGCAGAGCCTCGATGACGCCGGTGTGGGCGTCCTTCAGCTCGGCCAGCGAGACGCTGAACTGGCCCTGGACGTCCAGGCTGTCGCCGTCCACGACACCGATCCGGGTGGCCGGCAGGCCGCGCGCGGTGCACATGTCGTTGAACCGGAGCTCCTCGCTGCGCGGCACCGCCACGACGGCGCGGCCGGCCGACTCCGAGAACAGGAGGACGAACGGGTCCTGGCCCTCGGGCACGACGATCCGCGCACCGTGGCCACCCTTGAGGCAGCTCTCCACCAGCGCCTGGCCGAGACCGCCGTCGGACAGGTCGTGCGCGGCGTCGATCATGCCGTCGCGCGAGGCGGCGATCAGGATCTCGCCGAGCAGCCGCTCGCGCTCCAGGTCCACCTTGGGCGGCAGGCCGCCGAGGTGGTCGTGGACGGCCTGCGACCAGGCCGAGCCGCCGAGCTCGTCCGCCGTGTCGCCGAGCAGGTAGAGCAGCTGCCCCTCCTCGGCGAAGGCCAGCGGGGTGCGCCGGGTGACGTCGTCGATGACGCCGAGCACCGCGACCACCGGGGTCGGGTGGATGGCGACCTCGCCGGTCTGGTTGTACAGCGAGACGTTGCCGCCGGTGACCGGGGTGCCGAGCACCAGGCAGGCGTCGGCCAGGCCGCGGGTGGCCTCGGCGAACTGCCACATCACGTCCGGGTCCTCGGGGGAGCCGAAGTTGAGGCAGTCGGAGACGGCGAGCGGCTTGGCGCCGCCGGCCGCGACGTTGCGGTACGCCTCGGCCAGGGCCAGCTGGGCGCCGGTGTACGGGTCCAGCTTGGCGAAGCGGCCGTTGCCGTCGGTGGCGACCGAGACGCCGAGGTTGGTCTCCTCGTCGATCCGGATCATGCCCGAGTCCTCGCCGACCGAGAGCACGGTGTTGCCGAGCACGTAGCGGTCGTACTGGTCGGTGATCCAGGACTTGGAGGCCTGGTTCGGGTGGCTCGCGACCTTCAGCAGGTCGGCCTTGAGGCCCTCGCCGGTGGTCGGGCGGGCCAGCCGCTCGGCGGTCGGGGCGTCGGCCTGCAGCGCGTCCTGCCAGCTCGGGCGGGCGTACGGGCGCTGGTAGGTCGGGCCCTCGTGGGCGACGGTGCGCGGCGGGACGTCCACCACGAGCTCGCCGTGCCAGTAGATCTCCAGGCGCTCGCCGTCGGTCACCTCACCGATGACGTTGGCGATGACGTCCCACTTCTCGCAGATCTCCAGGAAGCGGTCGACCTTGTCGGGCTCCACGATCGCGCACATGCGCTCCTGCGACTCGCTCATGAGGATCTCCTCGGGCGAGAGCGTGTGGTCGCGCAGGTGCACGGTGTCGAGCTGGATCCGCATGCCGCCGGAGCCGGCCGAGGCCAGCTCGCTGGTCGCGCAGGACAGGCCGGCGCCACCGAGGTCCTGGATGCCCTTGACGAGCTTCTCCCGGAAGATCTCCAGGGTGCACTCGATCAGGAGCTTCTCCTGGAACGGGTCGCCGACCTGGACCGCCGGGCGCTTGGCCGGCTTGGTGTCGTCGAAGGTCTCGGAGGCGAGCACCGAGACGCCGCCGATGCCGTCGCCGCCGGTGCGGGCGCCGTACAGGATGACCTTGTTGCCGGCGCCGGAGGCCTGCGCGAGGTGGATGTCCTCGTGCTTCATGACACCCACGCACAGCGCGTTGACCAGCGGGTTGCCCTGGTAGCAGGAGTCGAAGACGACCTCGCCGCCGATGTTCGGCAGGCCCAGGCAGTTGCCGTAGCCGCCGATGCCCGCGACGATCCCGGGCAGCACGCGCCGGGTGTCCGGGTGGTCGGCCGCACCGAAGCGCAGCGGGTCCATCACGGCGACCGGGCGGGCGCCCATCGCCAGGATGTCGCGCACGATGCCGCCGATGCCGGTGGCCGCGCCCTGGTAGGGCTCGATGTACGACGGGTGGTTGTGCGACTCGACCTTGAAGGTGACCGCGTAGCCCTGGCCGACGTCGACGACGCCGGCGTTCTCGCCGATGCCGACGAGCATCGCGTCCGAATCCGGCTTCTTCTCGCCGAACTGCTTCAGGTGGACCTTGCTGCTCTTGTACGAACAGTGCTCCGACCACATGACCGAGTACATGGCGAGTTCGGCGCCGGTCGGACGGCGGCCGAGGATCTCCCGGATGCGCGCGTACTCGTCCTCCTTGAGGCCGAGTTCGGCCCAGGGCTGGGCCGCGTCCGGGGTCTGCTCGGCGTTCTTGACGGTGTCGAGGCTCATCAGGCGTTCACCAGCTGCTTCAGGACGGAAGTGAAGAAGCCCAGGCCCTCGGTGGTCGGACCGGTGAGCGGCTCCACGGCGTGCTCCGGGTGCGGCATCAGGCCGACGACATTGCCGGCGGCGTTGGTGATGCCGGCGATGTCGCGGTACGAACCGTTCGGGTTGACGTCCAGGTAACGGGCGACGACCCGGCCCTCCGCCTCCAGTTCGTCCAGCACCCGCTCCTCGGCGACGAAGCGGCCCTCGCCGTTCTTCAGCGGGACGACGATTTCCTGGCCCGCCGAGTAATCCCGGGTCCAGGCGGTGCCGGCGTTCTCGATGCGCAGCTTCTGGTCGCGGCAGATGAAGTGCAGCGAGTCGTTCCGGGTCAGCGCACCGGGCAGCAGGTGCGATTCGCACAGCACCTGGAAGCCGTTGCAGATACCGAGCACCGGCATTCCGAGCCTCGCCTGCTCGATGATGGTCTCCATCACCGGCGAGAAGCGGGAGATCGCACCGCAGCGCAGATAGTCGCCGTAACTGAATCCTCCCGGCAGGACGACGGCGTCGACCTGGTGGAGATCCTTGTCACGGTGCCAGAGGGCGACCGGCTCGGCGCCGGCGAGGCGGACCGCCCGCTGGGCGTCGCGGTCGTCGAGGGAGCCGGGGAAAGTGACGACGCCGACGCGGGTGGTCACTTGCCCTCCTCCTCGACCCGGACGGTGAAGTCCTCGATCACGGTGTTGGCGAGAAAGGTCTCGGCGGCTTCGCGGATACGGGCGAGCGCCGCGTCGTCGACCGGGCCCTCCACATCCAGCTCGAAACGCTTGCCCTGGCGGACGTCGGCGATCCCGGTGAATCCGAGACGGGGCAGTGCGCGCTGCACCGCCTGTCCCTGGGGGTCGAGGATCTCCGGCTTGAGCATGACGTCGACTACGACGCGTGCCACTGGCACTCCCGGTGGTGTCTTCGGTGAGGCGGGGGAACTCCAGACTACCCGTGGTTTCGGGCAGGATTGCTGGCCGGGGATAGCGACGCGCGTAGACCCCAGACCCTTACGCCGCAAGGGATCCGGGCTCCTCGCCGCCCGTCCGGGCCGACCGGTTTCCGCGGATTCGGCACTCGGAACCACGCCGTCCGGAGAACACCCGAATACGGCACTTGGGGACAGATCCGCCCGTCCCGCTCATCGGTATCCGGGAGTCCCGCGAAGAGACGTGAATATCCGGAAAAGAATGCCGGACTCTTCGATTTCGGCCCCCTTCGGGTGCAGAATAGGGCCACCTGTCGCGGCAAGTGCTGCGTATCAGGCGAGCCGTCCGGCCCGCCCGTACGCGCTTGCGCGAGTTGGTGCACATCAGGCCCCGGCGTACCCCCGCGGACCGGTGGCCGAATTGCCCGAGAGGATTGACACCCATGGCTCAGCGTGTAGTTGTCACGCTCTCCGACGACCTGGACGGCGGCGCTGCCGCGGAAACCGTCCACTTCGGCGTCGACGGGAAGTCGTACGAGATCGACCTGTCCGTGGACAACGCGGAAAAGCTGCGGGAGGCCCTCGCCCCGTTCGTCGCCGCCGGCCGCCGCCAGAGCCGCACCGGAAAGTCCTTCCGCCGCACCGCCCTCACCCCGGACCCGGCCGCCGTCCGCGCCTGGGCCCTGTCCCGCGGGATGGAACTGCCGGCCCGCGGACGCATCCCCAAGCACGTGTACGAGGCGTTCGCCGAGGCGAACTGAGCCGCGCGGGGACCCGCTCCCCGGTCGCCCCGCCCACCCGGACCGAAAGGGTGGGGCGACCACCCCGAACGATGCTGTAGAGTATTCCTCGTCGCCGCAACGGAGAGATCCGAAGAGGCGGCGGGTGCCCCACCAGGCACCATGCGGACGTGGCTCAGTTGGTAGAGCATCACCTTGCCAAGGTGAGGGTCGCGAGTTCGAATCTCGTCGTCCGCTCGCAGTGCGCGAGCACAGCACAACTCAATAGTCAGACCTGCGGACGTGGCTCAGTTGGTAGAGCATCACCTTGCCAAGGTGAGGGTCGCGAGTTCGAATCTCGTCGTCCGCTCCGGTACGAAGGGCCCCCTCGATCGAGGGGGCCCTTCGGCATTCCCCCCGGCGCCCGCGAGCCCGACGTCCGCGAGTTCGACCGGGGGTACGGCCATGACATTTGTCATCGCCGACCCGTGCATCCCCACCGCGATGTCATGACGGCGCGCACTGCCCGCGCGGCCCGGTCGGCGGAAGGCTTGAGGCATGGAAACGAGCCGGCCCTCCCGCCCCAGCGAAGACGTGATCGAGGTCACCGACCTGCACCGCCACTACGGCGGCGGCACCACGGGGTACCACGCCGTGCGCGGCGTCGACCTGACCGTCCGCCGCGGCGAGCTGTTCGCCCTGCTCGGCACCAACGGGGCCGGCAAGACCTCCACCATGGAGGTCGTCGAGGGTCTGGCCGCGCCCACCGGCGGCACCGTCCGGGTGCTCGGCCGGGACCCCTTCAAGGAGCGCGCCGCCGTCCGCCCGCGGATCGGCATCATGCTCCAGGAGGGCGGCTTCCCCGGCGAGCTCACCGCCGCCGAGACCGGCCGCGCCTGGGCCGGGATGACCAGTGGCGCCCGCCCGGTGGCGGAGGCGCTGGAGCTGGTCGGCCTCGGCCACCGCGCGGACGTCCGGGTCAAGCAGCTGTCCGGCGGCGAGAAGCGCCGGCTGGACCTCGCGATGGCCCTGCTCGGCCGCCCCGAGGTGCTCTTCCTGGACGAGCCCAGCACCGGCCTCGACCCGGAGGCGCGCGCCGCCGTCTGGCGGCTGGTCCGCGAGCTGCGCGCCCAGGGCACCACGGTGCTGCTCACCACGCACTACCTGGAGGAGGCCGAGGAACTGGCCGACCGGCTGGCCATCATGCACGGCGGCCAGGTCGTCACCTCCGGCACCGTCGCCGACGTGATCGCCGGCCGGCCCTCCCGGATCTCCTTCGAACTGCCCGAGTTCGCCGGGGCCGCGCTGCCCGTCCTGGCCGGGGCCGAGGTCGCCGTCGACGGCCGCAAGGTCACCGTGCAGACCCTCGGGCTCCAGGACACCCTCACCGACCTGCTCGGCTGGGCCCGGCACCACGGGATCGCGCTCGGT
The DNA here is from genome assembly GCF_020103755.1 of Streptomyces sp. LS1784. Classification (GTDB taxonomy): domain Bacteria; phylum Actinomycetota; class Actinomycetes; order Streptomycetales; family Streptomycetaceae; genus Kitasatospora. The sequence continues at coordinate 6,045 of NZ_JAHSQD010000209.1, read as the reverse complement.
GCCCTGGACGCCCGCAGCGCCTCGCTGGAGGAGGCCTTCCTCGCGATCGCCTCCGAGGCCGCCCACCAGAACCCGCCGCAGGCGCCCGCCGCCACCCGTCCCGCCCGCCGCCGCCTGATCGGATCCGCCCGATGACCACCGCCGCCGCCCCCACCGCCACCGGCCCGCAGAGCACCACCGTCCGCCGGCTGCTCGCCCTCGGCCGGGCCGAGGCCACCCTGCTGCTGCGCAACCGCACGGCCCTGTTCACCGCCCTGCTGCTGCCGCTGGTGCTGATCTTCACCCTGCAGAGCACGCTGGCGAAGCAGGCCGAGACCAACCCCGGGCTGGACGTCGACTCGCTGCTGGTCTACGGCTCGGTCGGGATGATCCTGGCCTTCGTCGTGTACTACAACCTGACCGCCGCGTACGTCGGCCGGCGCGGTGAGCTGGTCCTCAAGCGGCTTCGGACCGGTGAGGCCCGGGACATCGAGATCCTGCTCGGCACCGCCGTCCCCTCGCTCGTGCTCGGCCTGCTGATGGCCGCCCTGATCGGGATCGGCGGCAGCCTCGGCCTGCACCTGGCCGTGCCGGTCAACCCGGTGCTGATGCTGGTCGGCCTGCTGCTGGCACTGGCCACCATGATCGCCCTGGCCGCGCTGTCCAGCGCCTTCACCAAGACCGTGGAGAGCGCGGGCATCACCACCCTGCCGATCATGCTGGTCATGCAGCTCGGCTCCGGCCTGTTCATCCCGCTGGAGGTCATGCCCAAGCAGCTGGCCGACATCTGCCGCCTGCTGCCGACCACCCCGGCCTTCCAGCTGATCCGCGTCGGCTGGTTCGGCACCGACGGCTCGGTCGCCGCGACCGGCTTCGCCGGCTCCTGGGGCGCGGCCGGCTCGCACCTGGTCACCGGGACCATTTGGCTGGGTCTGGCGGTCTGGGGCGCGGTGCGCTACTTCCGCTGGGAGCCGCGCCGCTGAGCCTCCGGCTGAGCACCGAACAGCAATCCGAAGGACCACCCTCGGTTCGACCTCTGATATGAAGGCAGCAAGCATGATCGTGGTCGAACTGGGGGCGGAAGAATTGAGAATGCGGTCGCCGCTTCACAGCTGGACGAACCTGAGCAAACCCCAGCGCACCGAGCTGTACCTGCGCTGGTCGCTCTACTCGCTGCCGCTGTTGGTGCTCCCGATCACGTTGCTCGCCGCCGGGGCCCGTGCCGACCTGCCGGACTCCATCGCAACGGTCCGGATCGCCCTGCTGGTCGCGCTCACCTCGACGCTGCTGGGCCTGCGGGCCTGCCGCACCTCGCTCGACCACTACCTGAAGCGCCCCACCGACCACCTGCGCTGGCTGTCCGTCAACGGCGCGTTCGCGGTGGCCGGCTCCTGGGCCGTCCTGCTGTCCGGACCGGACGCCGGTGGGGCGGACGGCCCGCAGGCAACGGCGTTCACCTCCACGGTCTCGCTCCTCCTGCTCGCCGTCGCCTTCGGCCCGGCGTCCATCGGGCTGTCGCTGCCCCGAGCCTCGCTGGCCGCCCTCGGCGGGTTCCTGCTGCTGGCCCCGGCGATGGCGCTGGCCGGGTACGGCATCGCCGGCACCGCCGGAATGCTGGTCAGCGCCCTGATCACGCTGCCCATCCTCGGAGCGACCTGCCGCAGTTTCGCCTGGCTGACCTCGGTGGTCTGGGAGCTGGACGCCGCCCGCGAGGCGCAGTCCCGGCTGGCCGTCGCCGAGGAGCGGCTGCGTTTCTCCCGCGACCTGCACGACGTGATGGGCCGCAACCTCACCACCATCGCGCTGAAGAGCGAGCTCGCCGTCCAGCTCGCCCGCCGGGGGCGTGCGGAGGCCGCCGACCAGATGGCCGAGGTGCAGAAGATCGCCCAGGAGTCGCAGCGCGAGGTCCGGGACGTCATCCGCGGCTACCGCACCGCCGACCTGCACGCCGAGGCGATCGGCGCCCGCGCCGTGCTGCGCTCGGCCGACGTCACCTGCGAGATCGACCTCGGCGAGCACGCCGACGAGCTGCCGGCCCCGGTGCAGTCGGTGTTCGGCTGGGTGATCCGCGAGGCCACCACCAACGTGCTGCGGCACAGCGAGGCCGACCGCTGCCTGATCCGGCTGCGGACCGAGGACGGACGGGCCGTGCTGGAACTGGAGAATGACGGGGTGCCCGACGTCCCGTTCCCCTCCCAGGGCAGCGGCACCGGGCTGCGCGGACTGCGCGAGCGGCTCGCCGCCCACGACGGCGAGCTGACCGTACCGGCCGCCGAGGCGGGCGTCTTCCGGATGCTCGCCACCGTCCCGCTCCGACCGCTGATCCGCCGTTGAGGAAGGTCGCCCGATGACCGACACCGCGCACGTCCGCGTCCTGCTCGCCGACGACGAGCACCTGATCCGGGGCGCGCTGGCCGCGCTGCTCTCGCTGGAGGACGACATCGAGGTGGTCGCGCAGGCCGGCTCCGGCCCGGAGGCGCTGGCGATGGCCCAGTCGCACCGCCCGGACGTCGCGGTGCTGGACCTCCAGATGCCGGGCAAGGACGGCATCGAGGTGGCCGCCCAGCTGCGCCTGCTGCTGCCGGACTGCCGCTGCATGATCGTCACCGGGCACGGCCGCCCGGGCTACCTGAAGCGGGCGCTGGAGGTCGGGGTGCGCGGCTTCCTGCCGAAGACCGTCTCGGCGTCCGACCTGGCCGGCATCATCCGCACCGTGCGCTCCGGCGGCCGGTACGTGGACCCGGAGCTGGCCGCGGACGCGATCAGCGCCGGTGAGACCCCGCTGACCCCGCGCGAGACGGACGTCCTGGAGCTGGCCGCCGACGGCACCCCGATCGCCAAGATCGCCGAGCGGGCCTCGCTCTCCCAGGGCACGGTGCGCAACTACCTGTCCTCGGCGGCCACCAAGCTGGGCGCGGAGAACCGGCACGCGGCGGTGCGGATCGCCCGCGAGCACGGCTGGATCTGAGGCCGTACCCGCGGGCGTCGTGGCGTTACGCCCAGGTGGTCCCGGTCAGCCGCTCGTACACCTCGATGTACTTGGCCCGGGTCTGCTCGACGATCTCGGCCGGCAGCGCCGGCGGCGGCTGCTCGCTGTAACGGTCCCAGCCGGAGGCCGGGGAGACCAGCCAGTCGCGGATCAGCTGCTTGTCGAAGGACGACTGCGAGCGGCCCGGCTGGTACTCGTCGGCGGGCCAGTAGCGGGAGGAGTCCGGGGTGAGCACCTCGTCGCCGATCACCAGCTCGCCGTCCAGCAGGCCGAACTCGAACTTGGTGTCGGCCAGGATGATGCCGCGCTCGCGGGCGATGTCCCGGGCCCGGGCGTAGACGTCCAGGGTGGTGCGGCGCAGCTGGGCGGCCAGCTCGGCGCCGATCCGGCGGGCGGTCTCCTCGTAGGAGACGTTCTCGTCGTGCTCGCCGACCTCGGCCTTGAGCGCCGGGGTGTAGATCGGGGCGGGCAGCTCGGAGCTGTTCTCCAGGCCCTCCGGCAGCGCGATGCCGCAGACCGTGCGGCTCTCCTCGTACTCGGCCAGGCCGGAGCCGGCCAGGTAGCCGCGGGCGACCGCCTCGACCGGGATCATCTCCAGGCTGCGGCAGACCAGCGTGCGGCCCTTCCAGTCGGCCGGGGCGCCGGCCGGGACCTCGGTGGAGATCACGTGGTTGGGGACGATGTCGGCGATCCGCTCGAACCACCACAGCGACAGCTGGGTGAGGATGCGGCCCTTGTCGGGGATCTCGTTCGGCAGCACCCAGTCGTGGGCGGACGTCCGGTCGCTGGCCACCATGACCAGCTCACCCGACTCGGTGCGGTAGAGGTCGCGCACCTTGCCGGTGTGCAGGTGGACCAGGCCAGGTACCTGGACCGGCTCGGGCTTGGTGACAAATCCGCTCAAGGTGTCTCAGTCCTCAGGGGTCGTTCACGGGCGGGGGCACCGCGAAAGGGAGGTCACTGCCCCCGCAGTCTTTCACGACCGCCGAACGCCGGTTCTCCGGCCGCCGGGCCCGGGACCGACGGCTGGTTCTTGCAGAGCCGGTCCAGCAGGTTTGCGGTGGCCCGCTGGATCCGCTCGTCGGTCAGGCCCGGACGGCCCAGCGCGGGCGACCAGGCGAAGGTGCCGGCCGCGAAGACGTACGCGCCGCTGGGCGCCCGGTACAGCGAGGTCTCCTGGTAGCGGGTGCGGCCGGCCAGGTCCTGGTACGGCGAGTGTGCCAGCAGCACCCGCTCGTTGTGCTCGGGCAGCGCGACCTTGGGGTAGTAGCGGTCGGCCTCGCCCGCGACCAGCCCGGGCAGTTCGTCGCCCTCCTGGAGGCCGGTGCCGTCCCAGAGCCAGTGCGCGGTGTGCCGGGCGACCAGCGGGACGGGCGCGGCGACCCGCCCCGAGTACTGCACCCCGAGCAGGTGCTGCTCGGGCTCCCCGGCGTCCCGCCACAGCGCGCTGGCCGCGCCGGACGCCCCGGCGGCCGGGCTGCCGGGGACGACCTTCTGCCGCTTGCGGCAGTTGAGCAGCCGGTTGGGCTCGCCGGAGGCGGCAGCGGTCAGCTCGACCCGCCAGTACATGGTGTTGGCGGAGAGGAACACCAGCGAGGTGCCTCCGTCCCGGGCCCGCTCGGCGGCCCGGCGCATCGGTTCGGACCAGTACTCGTCGTGGCCGGGGAAGACCAGCGCCCGGTGCCGGGACGGGGCCACCAGGCCGGCGTGCAGGTCGGTGGCGGTGGCGTAGGAGAGGTCGTAGCCGTATCGCTCGGCCCAGCGGATGAAGTCGTACGCGTGGCCGACGTGCAGCGGCAGTCCGGCGGTGGCGTGCGGGCGGTCGAAGGAGACGGTGACGGCCGCCTCGGGCTCGCCGACCAGGCCGCCCCGGCCGTCCCAGGCGTGGTAGAGGCTGGCGCCGGTGCGGCCGTCCTCGGGGAACAGGTTGTACGCCTGCCAGGTCACGTCCGGGAGCACCAGGAGCAGCTCGGCGGTGTGCCCCTGCTCCTCGAAGTCCCGGACGGTGAAGGGGATGTGGCTGCGGTGCAGCATGTCCGCGGTGGTCAGCACGGCGACGTAGGCGCCGGGCTTCCAGTGCGTCGGGATCTGCAGCCGCCAGGAGTGCCACCAGTGGTGGCAGGAGACCGTCCGGTCGGCCACCAGCGGGGCGGGCTGGACGAGGCCGGCGATCAGCGGGCTGGAGGTCATGTGGCGGGCGCCGTCGCCGCCGTAGTGGCCGATCCGGAAGACGTCCACGGTGAACTCGCGGGGCGGGTTGACGGTGACCCGGAAGTCCACCGAGCCGCCGGGGCGGATCACCCCGGCCGAGGCGAAGCCCTTGATCTGCTGGTCCACGTCGTTGGCGCCCTGCGGGGTGCCGACCGACGGCTTGGGCCGGGTGCCCGCGGTCAGCGGCTGCTGGCCGGGCGCGTCCACCGAGACGTACCAGGGGACGGCGCCCTCCGCGCCGGCCAGGTACTGGTCCGGGCTGCGCAGCCAGGGCAGCGGGCCCTGGCCGAAGGGGTCGGAGACGCTGTAGGCGTGCGTCCCCGACTCCCAGCGGCGGTTGAGTTCGGTCCCCACGCGCCCCTCCCAGGTGCACTTCCGCCCGGTTGGCACGTGCCCCCCGGATGTGCGTGCGGTCTAATACACCACAGAGTGCTGGCGCAACGTCACCCTCCGGTAGCAATTGGTGCAGGGAATCTCGCGCGCCTCCCGGGCAGGGCCTCCGGCCTGCGAAGACGCCCGGCGGCCGAACCGATCGGGGGCGCGCGCGGTGGTGCCGAGCGCCCTCCTGGGACGCCCGGGGCATCAGAGGCGGACGGGTTTCTCCAGCCGGACGTCGGCGGCGTCCAGCCAGGCGCGCAGCGGGCCGTCCTGGCCCTGTTCGACGGCCTGGGCGACCGGGCCGGCGAGGTCGGTGCGGCGCACTCCGCCGAGCAGCAGCACCGGGCCGTCCAGCCAGTCCAGGCCGGGGGCGCCGCCGGCGGTGTCCACGGCGGCGCAGCAGACCATCGCGGTGACGTGGTCGACCAGCAGGTCGCGGCCACTGCGGTCGGGTTCGAGCAGCGGGGCCGGGGCGGTGGTGCGGGCCG
>NZ_JAHSQD010000208.1 GCF_020103755.1 Streptomyces sp. LS1784 | reverse complement strand
CGCGACGCCGCCGACCGCTGCTGGGCCCAGGCCCGCGAGGCGTACGCGCTCGGCCGGATCGCCACCGCCGAGGAGGCCGTGGCGGCCACCTGGCGCCGGCGCGACGGCCGCTTCCCCCGGCTGGTCCACCTGTGCGGCCCCTCCGGCAGCGGCAAGAGCAGCTTCGCGGCCGGGCTCGACGGCGTGGCCGTCAGGATCAGCCTGGACGACCTGCGCGCCGCACGGGGCTCGCGCGCCGACCAGCGCGACAACGCCGAGGTGCTGCGCGAAGGGCTGGCCCGGCTGGACGCCGCCCTGGCCGCCGCGGACACCACCGGCGCCACCGTCGTCTGGGACGCCACCTCGCTCAACGGCCGGCAGCGCTCCCACGTCCACGCCGTCGCGCAGCGTCGCGACGCCCTGGTCACCCAGGTGGTGCTGGTGGTCGGCGAGGATGAACTCCTGCGCCGCAACGCCGTCCGGCCGCACCCGGTGCCCGCCCAGGTGCTCAGCGCGCAGCTGCACCGTTTCGGCCCGCCTTACCCCGGCCAGGCGCACCGCACCTGGTACGTCGGCCCCGGTGGCACCGTGGAGGACACCGCGGGCACGCTGGACGAGCAGGAGGACTGATGATGCGCCCCATCGAACAGATCTGCCAGCGCATCCGCTGGGACGCCCGCTTCGATCCGGCCCGGTTCACCCTGGGCGTGCGCCAGCGCGACGACCGCACCGAGCGCGTCCCACTGGAGGCCTTCGCGGCCTCCGGTGAGATCCCCTGGCACCGGGTGCACTGGGTCGAGGCGGACGGCATACGGGTCTGGGACCGCGCCTCGGGCGTGGACCTGCTCGACACCACCGAGGCCGGGCGCCGCACCGACCCGCCCCTCCTGCCCACGCCCTTCTTCACCGCGACCACCCCGTACGCCTGGCACCGGGACGGCGGCTGGCGGCCCGCCGACGCCACCCGGGACGTCCCGACCGCGGCCGCCCTGCGCGTGGTCACCTGGAACACCCTGTGGGACCGCTACGACGCCGACCGGATCGCCACCGCCCGGCGCCGCCCGCTGCTGCTCGCCGCGCTGGCGGCCGCCGACGCCGACGTCATCGCCCTCCAGGAAGTCGAGCCCGCCCTGGTCGCCCTGCTGCTGGCGGCCCCCTGGGTCCGCGCCGGGTACACCCTGGCCGCCGACCCGCTCGGGCCGGAGGTCGAAGATCACGGCCTGCTGCTGCTCAGCCGACTGCCGGTGCAGGCGGCCGGGCGGCACGCGCTGGGCCCGCACAAGGCCGTCACCGCCGTGTCGGTACGGACGGCGGGCGCGCCGCTGACCGTCGCCGCCGTGCACCTCAGCAGCGACCACTCCCCCGACGGTGCCGGCCGCCGCCAGGCCGAACTCGCCCGACTGGCCGAGGGGTTGGCAGGCGTCGAGGGCGAGCTGCTGCTGCTCGGGGACTTCAACGACGGCCGTTCCGGGCCGGCCGGCCCGGCCGGCGCGCTCGGCCTGCGGGACGCCTGGACGCAGGTGCACGGGCCGGCCGACGACACCCCCACCTTCGACCCGACGGCCAACCCGCTCGCCGCGGTCTCCTCGCTGACCGGCCGCCCGGGCCGCCTGGACCGCGTCCTGCACCGCGCCGGCGGCACCCGCGCCACCGCGGCCGTCCTGCTCGGCGACCGCCCGGCCGAGGACGGACTCCTGCCCTCCGACCACTACGGCGTGGCCGTCGACCTCGCCCTCGACGGCGACGACGCCGACGGCGGCGCACCCGAGGTCCTCGCCGCCGTGCCCACCGCCCGCACCGCCGTCGCCTGGCTGCCGTCCGAGGAGCTGTGGCCGCCGATCCAGCGGCTGCGCGAGACGTACGACCCTCAGCTGCGCCGTTGGCCCCCGCATGTCAACCTGCTGTTCGGCTTCGTCCCGGAGTCCGAGTTCGACCGCGCCCTGCCGCTGCTGGCCGCGGCCGCCGCCGAGGTCGCGCCGTTCACCGCGCGGCTGGAGGGCGTGCACACCTTCGGGCACCGCGAGGACGCCACTGTCTGGCTGGACCCGGCCGCCGCCTCCCCCACGCCCTGGGCGGCGCTGCGGCACGCGCTGGAGCGGCGTTTCCCCCGCTGCCGCGGCCGGGCGGAGGGCTTCACCCCGCATCTGACCCTCGGGCGCAGCGACGACCCGCAGCGCGTGGCCGCCGACTGCGCGGCCCGGCTCACCGGGCTACCGGCCCGGGTCGGCGACCTGGTCGTGCTCTCCCGCCGGGGCGCCGAGCCGATGCGCCCGCGCGCGGTGGTCTCGCTGGGGACGGGCGAGACGAGGGCGGTGCCCGAGCGGCTGATCGCCTCGCCGGCCCCGGAGTCGGCTCGACGAACGGCCGCTGCCCGGGCGTTGGCCCGCCGCATCGCGGCTTCCCTGCCCGAGGGCGTGGTGCACACCGTCGGCTCCCGGCGGCTCGGCTGCCAGCTGGACGGCGCCGACCTGGACCTGGTGGCGGCGCTGCCCGGCCCCGCCGACCTGCCCGCCGTCCGCGCCCGGGTGGCCGCCGCGCTGCCGGAGGCCCTACGGCTGCACGAGGTGCGCGGTGCCCGGGTGCCGGGACTGCGGTTGACCGCCGAGGGCCTGACGGTCGACCTCGTGGTGGTCTTCACCGGTCCGCTCGACCCGGCCCAAGCCGTCGACCGCCGTGCGGAGTTGGGCGAGGCGGAAGCAGTCGCGCTGAGCGCGGTCACGGACGCCGAGGCGATCCTTGCGGCGCTCGGTGCCCGGCACGCCACCTTCGTCCGGCTGGCGCGCCAGGTCAAGGCCTGGGCGCGGGCGCGCGGCCTGGACTCCGCGCCCTTCGGCCAAGTTCCCTCGCTCGCCTGGTCGGTGCTGGCCGCCCGGACGGTCCTGGACGCGGCCGGCGGCCCCGAGGACGACCTCTTCCAGCGCTTCACCGAGACCTGGGCCGGCTGGGACTGGCGCCGGCCCGTCGCCCTCACCACCGCCCCGACGCCTCCCCCGTCCGGCCCGCTCACCGTCCTCACCCCCTCCGCCCCGGTCCGCAGTTGCACCACCCAGGTCAGCGCCGACACCCGCGATCTGCTCACCGAGGAGCTCTTCCACGCCTGGGAACTGACCGCCGAGAGCGCCGAAGGCCGCGAGGACCCCTGGCCCGCCCTGCTCGCCGCTCCCCCGCTGCACCGCCGGCACGCCGCCTGGGCCGTGGTCAGCACCGACGAGGAGTCGCTCGGCCTCGTCCGGGGCCGCATCCGCGCCCTGCTGGCCGCCCTGGAGGAGGCCGGGGCCACCAGGCTGCACGCCTGGCCCCACCCGTACCGGACCGCCGACGGCCGCGCCCACCTCCCGATCGGCCTCGGCCCCGCTCCGCTCCCCGCCGCCCGGCTCGCCCCGCTCGCCAAGGCCTGGTCCCGTTCCCTGCCCGGCGTCCGGGTCGAGCACGTCGACGGCGGCGGCGTCCCCACCCCGTCCCGCTGAACCACCCCCACTTGCCGAACCACGCCGATCCGCCGATCCGCCGAACCACCCCTGCCCATCGGACTCTTCTGGACAACCGCCCCCAAAATTTGCCACGGTGAGGACCAGCGGCCCAGCCATCGATCATGCGGCCGAAGCCCCATGGGAGTTCCTCCGTGCCTTCCGCCGACTTCCCCGCCTTCTACCTCGGGCAGAGCGTCTTCTCCGACCCCGGTGCCCACCTCCCCCGTTACGCCGATCTCCCCGGCGATCCGAGCCAACTCTCCCGGATCGCCCGCAACCTGATCATCCATCGCCTCGAAGGCGAGCTGTTCCACCACCCCATCCCGGCCGGCCGGCTCCACCACGACGCCGAGACGCGCTACCTCGACGACATCCTGCACCTGATCACCGACCGCAACCCGGCCCCGCTGAACCATCCACGGGCGCCCGCCGACCGCTTCGTCGGCGTCTGCCGGGACCTGGCCCTGCTGCACTGCTCCTTCCTCCGCCACGTCGGCGTCCCGGCCCGGTTGCGCTGCGGCTTCGCCGACTACCTCGGCCCGGACGGCTTCCACGGCGACCACGTGGCCACCGAGTACTGGGACGACCGACGCGGCTGGCTGCTCGCCGACCCGCAGCTGGCCGATCCGAGGGTCGCCGCCGCCTGGCGGGTGGACTTCGACCCGATGGACGTCCCGCGCGACCGCTTCCTGGTCGCCGGCCGGGCCTGGCGCACGATCCGCTCCGGCCGGGCCGCCGCCTCCTCCTTCGGCGTCCACCCGCCGGAGGAGGGCCCGCTCAACGGCGAGTGGTTCGTCGCCCACTCCACCCGTCTCGACCTCGCCGCCCTGAACAAGGTCGAGACCCTCCTCTGGGACACCTGGGGCACGGGTTCCACCAACACGCCCCACACGCCGTACGACGAGGTCGCCCACCTGACGGTCGGCCCGATCGACCTGCCCGCCGTCCGCCGCCTCTTCACCGAACACGACGCCCTGCGCACCCCGAAGACCGTCCTGTCCCTGGCCCCCTTCAACGGCCCCCGCGAGGTCACCCTGCGCTGACCGTCGTCCGACGCCTCGACGAGCCGCCTGTGACCGGGGTGCGGCTGCCCCGTCTCGGCGAAGTTCGACCGTGTGACGGCTCTCGCCCGTCGACGGGTGGTTCAGAGGTACGGCTGCTGGTCGTCGCGGTGGGCCGTGCTGCTGCCTTCGGGCCGCCAGGAGCGACTGTGCCGGGACAGGGTCCAGGGTTCCGGCGCGTGCCGGGCGGCACTGATCCAGGCCGCGAGTTCGGGAAGCGCGTTCTGCCGCAGGATGTGTCGGGCCGCAGCCCGGTCGGCGGCCGGGAGCGGGGCGACACGGATCCGTACCGTGCACCACCACGTGGGATGGATACCGCCGCCGTAGTTGGAGGAGAGGCGCGGCACCCACTCGACGTGCAACGCGGTCCCGTCCTCCCACGGGCGGTTGTCGAAATCCAGGTCGGCCGCGTCCGTCTCGTGCGCTCCGAGGACGGTGCGGATGTCAGTCGGGGTGAGCGGCCACGCCAGATCGCGCGGCAGTCGGTGGTTACGGGCTGGCATGCGGCCGAGGATGGCAGCTGCCCCGGTGGAAGCGCATCCGGGTTTCGGGACAGTGGCCACCGAACGTGTCCCGTGACCGACAAGCGTGTCCTGTCACACCGCCCCGAGGATCTGAACCGAAGTTCCGATGCTGCGGCACCCTCTCCGGCCTCGGCGCCGCTCCGGCCCTCGCCTCCCCCGCCGTCCGCCCCGCCGTCCGCCCCGCCGAACTCCCCCGCGCAGCCTCCCGCTGAGCTCCCTCACCGGGCGTGCGCGGGGTGCCGGTCACCAGGCGACCGGGAGCGCCTCCACACCGTAGACCGTCGAGCCCTCACGGAACCGGAGGCCGGCTTCGGGGACGGCGAGCCGCAGGGCGGGGAAGCGCCGCAGCAGGGCCGGCAGGGCGATCTTCAGTTCCAGCCGGGCCAGTTGCTGCCCGAGGCACTGGTGGGCGCCGAAGCCGAAGGACAGCTGGGCGACCGGGCGGCGGTGCAGGTCGAGGTCGTCGGGGCGCTCGGGGGCGAGTTCGGGGTCGCGGTTCGCGGTCAGCGGGGAGAGCAGGACGTGCTCGCCCTCGGCGATCCGGTGGCCGTTGATCTCGACGTCGGCCACGGCCGTGCGCAGGAGCGGCGCGGGGATGGCGAGATGGCGCAGCAGTTCCTCGACGGCCGTGCCGGTGACCGCCGGGTCGTCGCGCAGGGCGGCGAGCTGCTCCGGATGGCGGAGCAGGGCCAGCACGCTCAGGGCGAGCATGGTCGCGGTGGTCTCGTGTCCCCCGACCAGGAGAGTGGTGCCGAAGCCGATGAGCTCCTCATCGGTCAGCTCCGCGCCGTGCTGCCGCACCACCGCACCCAGCACGCCGTCACCGGGGGTGGCCCGGTTGCGCGCGACGATGTCCGCCATGGCCGCGTTCAACTCGGCCGAGGCGGCAACCAGTTGTTCGGCATCGACGGTACCGTCCATGATCACCTGGGAGCAGCGCTGGAACATCGCCCGGGTTCCGTACGGGACGTCGAGCAGTTCGCAGATCACCAGCGACGGGATGGGCAGGGCGAACGCCTCGACCAGGTCGACGCCCGGCCCCTGCTCCGCCATCGCGTCGAGATGGCCGGAGACGATCGTCTCGATCGCGGGCCGCAGTTGCTCGACCTGACGGACGGTGAAGCTGCCGGTGAGCATCCGGCGCAGGCGGATGTGCTCCGGGCCGCTGTAGGCGGGCAGGAAGCCCGGGTGGTTGAACAGGGTGCGCGGCAGCGACGGGTCGATGCCGTTGCCCGTGACCAGGCGCTCCTCCGCGAAGGCGGCCCGGACGTCGCCGTACCTGGTGATGACGACGGCCTCGATCTCACCGCGCACCGGATGGGACACCCGCAGCCGCGGCAGGCCGTCCTCCTCGCGCATCCGGCGCAGGTCCGGCGACGGGTCGAACGGGCAGGTCCGGTCCCGTTCGGAGGCGACGAAGGACGCCGAGCGGCGATCGGGCATGGTGCGGGCTCCTCAGCTGTGTCGGTCCCGGGAACGCGGGTCGTGGAACGGGGCGGGCAGGGCCTACCCGCGGTACCGGGTGGAGGCGTGGTGCCAGTCGTATGCGCCGCGGATGGTGGTGTGCAGCGCCTCCGTGCAGTACCGGTGCAGCAGGTCGCGTTCGGCCGGGTCGAGGTGGCCGGTCGCCGCGGTGCCGAGCAGGGCCCGGTGGGCACCGGTGAACAGTTCCAGTGCTTCGCTGCGGCGGTGCAGCGCCCGGTCGACGGCTTCCGGCCGGGAGAGCCCGTGCTCCCGTTCCAGGCAGAGCACCAGATTGTTCTGCTCGCCCAGGGCCGCGTCCTTGTCCAGGGAGACGATGTCGTTGTCGCAGATGATGAAGGTCTTCGTCATCTCGCGCATGACCGACAGGTGCGGCAGCGCGTACAGGTGGTCCGGCAGGACGCACGAGGACAGCCGCTCGGCGAGGTCGACGACCGGTGCCACGCCGATGGTGTGGCGCCGGACCCGCAGGTAGGCGCCCAGCGACATGGGCGTGCCGGCCTGCCGGCTGCGCGCCTCGTGGACGTGGTGGTCGAGGTAGGAGGACCAGTGGGCCGCCGATCGCTGGATCCAGTCCGCAGGCATGTCACGGCAGCTGCGCCGTCGCATGTCGGCGAAGGCCCCGGCCAGCGGCAGCGGGGACGCCTCGCCGGTGACGCCCTCCTTGACGAGTCCGACGAGGTGGCGGACCCGCTCGGGCGACCCGCCCCACTGCTCGTCGAGCGCGTCGTCGAACAGGAAGTACCAGCTCTGCTGGTCGACTCCGATGTCCAGTTCGCTCCCGGTCGCGTTCGGATAGAACATGGCCGCGATCAGCGGGAACTGGCCCTTGAGGTGGTGGGCCCGCTCCGCTTCCGTGGACAGGAAGCCGAAGGACTCCGGCCAGCCGAGGTGGCGGTCGTGGGCGGCCCGGAAGTCCGGGCTGATCCGGCGCGGAAACGGAACGGAGTCGAGGGCCGGGGCCTGGGCCGGTGCCCCGGGGTCCACGAACAGGGGCTCTGCCGTCGATGTCATGGTGTGGCGCACCTTCGGGAACGGGGCCGGTTCAGTCGGCCGGCCAGGATGAGACGCGCATGGGCAGCGCGTTGGGCCGGATCAGCGCGTGGACCACGGGGCGGACCCGGTGCCCCTCGACCGGCCGCGGCCGCCACCGCGAGACGACCGAGCGGAGCACGACCAGCATCTCGGTCATCGCGAAGTGGTCCCCGATGCACTTCCGGTTGCCCAGCGCGAACGGGACGTAGGCGCCCGGCGGAAGGTCCTTCTCGGTACGGTCGAGCCACCGGTCCGGGTCGAACCGCAGCGGGTCCGGGTAGTGCGCCGGGTCCCGGTGCATCGTCAGCGCGCTGTAGATCAGCTCCGCCCCTTGCGGGAGGTCGACCCCGCAGACCCGCACCGGCTCCAGGGCGCGCCGCATGAGCAGCCAGCTGGGCTGGTGCAGCCGCAGCACCTCCCGGAGGAAGCGCTCGGTGAACGGGAGCGTCGCCGCGCCGGGCAGGGCGCCGGCGGGCAGCGCTTCGCACTCGGTCCTGATCCGCTCGGTGAGCTCCGGACGCCGGCCGATCTCGTGGAGCGCCCAGGCCAGCGTGGTGGACGTGGTCTCGGCGCCGGCCATGAGCAGGGACAACAGCTCGTCGCGGGCCTCCACGTCGGTCATTCCCCGCGGGTTGCCCGGAGTGGCGGCGAACATGATCGACAGCAGGTCCCCGCGGTCGGTGCCGCCCTGCCTCTCCTGCCCCGCCTCCCGGGCCTGCCGGACGGCGGTGTCCGCGAGCTCGCGAAGCGCCGCGGCCGCGGCCAGGTACCTGCGGTGGCCCAGCGCGGGCGAGGACGCGATCGGAGCGGGCAGCACGGTGCCCACGAAGACCCCGCGCATCACCGTGGTCAGGTGCTCGCCGACGCGTTCGCCCAGCTCGGCGACGGCGTCCGCGCCGTCCGGGCGTTCGGTGCTGAACAGGGTCGCCACGAGCATGGCCGTCATCAGCCGACGCAGCACCAGGTCCATGGCGATCACCTCGCCGGGGCGCCAGGCCGACACCTGCTCCTCAGCGATGTCGGTCATCGTGCCGACGCACGCCGCGATGGCGTCCCGGCGGAAAGCCGGCTGGAGCGCCCGCCGCTGGCGAAGGTGGAAATCCCGCTCGGAGGTGATGATGCCGTTCCCGATGAAAGGCCGCGCGACGTCGAACAGCAGCCCTTTGCCGAACTTCCTGCTCTGCGTCAGGAGAACGTCGTGGACGGCCTGCGGCGAGTTCAGGACGAACACCGGCCGATTCCCGAGGAATATCCTGACGATGTCGCCGTGTGCCCTGACCGACTGCAGGAACTCCACCCGTTTGACGGCCAGCTGCGGCAGGTGGCCGAGCAGCGGAAAACGCCCCGGCGCCACGGGTGCCGCCACGGGAGCGGTGATGGAACGCACAGCCCTGCACCTCCCTGAAGTCTCGGATCGAAAATCCGCCCGACAATGGAACGTTTGCTCGCTCGCGGTGCACGGTGATCATCGTCCGCCCCCTCCGGAGAGGTCAAGGGACCGACAGGAAATTCCCATCCGGGGTTGTTTTGAGTCGAAGGATGTGAATTCCTTGGGATTCGCCCCAGAACCCTCGGCCTTGCTGCTAGCGCCTGTCCTCAAACCCCCGTCTGCGGGCGGACGACGGGAGTTCGCAGACAGGCCCTGGGGCGGCGGAAAGCCCGGTAGGCCTCGGGAATTGGACCTACAGGTCCAAAGCACCGGCGGCATCGGCCGGTTGACGCACCTTCCGGGCCACCCGTTCCGGATTGGACCGGGACACCGGCGGCCCCGGTGGTTAGCCTCGGCGCACAGTCGATCAACGGAGAAGCGCCATGCACCCCGAACTCGCCGCCGATCTGGGCCGGATGCCCGAACTCCTGGAGGAGACCCGGCAGCGGGCGCTCGCCTTCCTGACGGGTCTCGACGAGCGGCCCGTGGTCGAACGGGCCGAGCCGCCCACCGTCGCGCCGCTCACCGAGGAGGGCGGCGGGGTGCGGGCGGCGCTCGCGGAGTTCGCGGAGCGCTGGGAGCCGCGGCTGTCGGCGAGCGCCGGTCCGCGCTACTTCGGGTTCGTGACCGGCGGGGCGACACCGGCGGCGCTCGCCGGCGACTGGCTGACCTCGGCCGCGGACCAGAACTCCAACTCCTCGCTGGACCCGGCCGGTCAGCAACTGGAGCGGGAGACGGTCGGCTGGCTGCGCGAGCTGTTCGGGCTCTCGGCGGCGCACCACGGCACCTTCGTGAGCGGCGCCACGATGTCGAACACGGTGGGGCTGGCGATCGCCCGCGAGTGGCTGGGCGAGCGGCTCGGCGTGGACGTCGCCGAGGACGGGGTCGGCGCCCTGGGCCCGGTCCGGGTGCTGTCGGGCAGTGCGCACTCCAGCGTCGCCAAGGCGCTGTCGGTGCTGGGCCTGGGCCGGACGGCGCTGCGCGCGGTGCCCGTCCTGCCGGGCCGGGAGGCCGTGGATGTGGCCGCACTGGAGCGGGCGCTGGCCGGGGCTCAGGGGCCGTGCGTGGTGGTGGCCAACGCCGGGACGGTCAACACCGTCGACTTCGACGACCTGCGGGCGATCGCCGCGCTGCGCGAGCGGTACGGGTTCTGGCTGCACGTGGACGCCGCGTTCGGCGCCTTCGCCGCGCTGTCGCCGGAGCACGCGGAGCTGGTGGCGGGACTGGACCTCGCCGACTCGGTCTGCGTCGACCTGCACAAGTGGCTCAACGTGCCGTACGACAGCGCCGTGCAGTTCACCCGCCGCCCGGACCTCCAGGCCCGGGTCTTCCGGAACGCCGCCGCCTACCTCGGCCCTTCCCCGGCCTCCGGCCGGGGGTATCCCCAGGGCGAGCACCCCGACCTGGTCCACCTCACGCCGGAGAACTCCCACCGGCTGCGCGCCCTCGCCGCCTGGTTCACCCTGCGGGCGTACGGCCGCTCCGGGCACCGGGAGATCGTGGAACGCTGCATCGCCGGTGCCCGGACGCTCGGCGAGCAGGTCGCCCGGACCGACGGCCTGGAGCTGCTCGCCCCGGTGCGGCTGAACGTGGTCTGCTTCTCGCTGACCGCGGACCCGACCCCCGAGCGGCTGGCCGCGCTCGCCGCCGAGCTGGCCGACGAGGCCTTCCTCACTCCCACCCGCCACGCGGGCCGACCCGCCCTGCGCGCGGCGTTCAGCAACTGGCGTACCACGGAGGCGGACGTCCGGCGCACGGCGCAGGCGCTGGCCCGGGCCGTCCGGAAGCTGACGGTCTGAGCGCCGGGCCCGGGGGCGGGCCGGGCGGGAGCAACGTCCGGGGTCAGCTCCGGTCGTGGTCCCCCGTCCCGCCGTCGATCAGCTCGCGCAGGATGTCCATGTGCCCGGCGTGCCGCGCCGTCTCCGTGGTCATGTGGATCAGCACCCAGCGCAGCGAGACGGTGTTGCCCGACCAGGAGGTACCGAGGTCGTCCAGCGTCAGCGCCCGGATCGCCTCGTCGGCGCCGGCCCGGGCCCGTGCGTAGAACGCCAGGACGTCCGCCGTCGACTCGTGCGGTTCCACCCGCATGTCGGAGGTCTCGTCGGCGTCGATGTCGAACGGCAGCGGACCGGTGTCCCGGCCGAACGTCTCCCGGAACCAGCCGAGTTCGGCGCCCCCGAGGTGCTTCACCAGCCCCAGCAGGTTCGTCCCGGAGGGCGTCATCGGGCGGCGCAGCTGCTCGTCGTCCAGCCCCTCCACCTTCCACAGCACCGCATCGCGGTGCCGGTCCAGCGCCGCATGGAGGCTTTCCTTCTCCGCACCCGTGAAGGGCACACGATTGCTCATGCGCGGGACCGTACCAGCCGGCACCGACAGACGGCGCCGTCTACGGCCACCGCCCCCGGCCGTCCGGGATCACGGGTGCGCCCCTTCCCCGTACACGCCGCCCGCCCGGTCGGTCAGGCCCGCCATGAGCTCCGCGTGCGCGAGGTTCATGTACGCCAGCGGGCGCCAGCGGGAGCGGTGGTCGGGGTGGTCGCGGAACCGGTCCGCCGTCTCGCAGAGCCGCTCCCACCACAGCATGGCGTCCTGGCGCATCCGCTGCGTCCAGCCGGGCTCGTCGTTGCGGCCCTCCAGGACCACCTCCTCCCAGGCCACCAGGACGTCCGAGAGGAAGACGCAGTCCCCGGCGGTGACCTCAGCCAGCCGCTCGGCGGCGAACCGGGCGCTGCTGTCCTCGGGTTGGGCCTCGACCACCTCGCGGAGGCGGGCGGCCAGGAAGGCCTGCAGCGGGGTGACGTCGTCGGTGTGGAGGTCGTCGGAGAACTCCAGCAGTTCCACCGGCCTGCGTTCGCGTCCCATCGTGCGGTGCCCCCTCGGCTCGGACGGTACGCACTCGATGACGGACCGTCACAACACTCGGACCGACCCTAACGGCTCGCACCGAAGATCACGGCGAATTTCCGAACCCCCCGCACCGGCTCGCCGACCGTGCCATCATGCGGAGCCTCCTGCGCCCAACACGC
This sequence comes from Streptomyces sp. LS1784, assembly GCF_020103755.1. Lineage (GTDB taxonomy): Bacteria > Actinomycetota > Actinomycetes > Streptomycetales > Streptomycetaceae > Kitasatospora. Next base: position 1,010 of record NZ_JAHSQD010000208.1, on the reverse strand, counting down.
GTGGCGGACCTTGCCTTCACACCGGTGTGAAGGCCGATGATGCTCCCATGACCGCCACTCCTTTCGATCCGTACGCGCTGCTCGCGCAGAGCCGCCTCGGCGTCCTCGCCACCATCAAGGCGGACGGCCGCCCGCAGCTCTCCCCCGTCATGCCGTTCTACGACCGGGCGGCGAACGCCATCCTGATCTCCACCCGGGACGGGCTGGCCAAGACCGCCAACCTGCGCCGGGACCCGCGGGCCAGCCTGGAGGTGACCGGGCCGGACGGCCGCTCCTGGGCCACCGCCGAGGGCGTGGCCGCCCTGACCGGGCCGGGCACCGACCCCGACGGGCCGGAGGTCGAGGCGCTGGTGGACTACTACCGGCGCGCCGCCGGGGAGCACCCGGACTGGACGGAGTACCGCAAGGTGATGGTCGCCGACCGCCGGGTACTCCTCACCATCCCGGTCGACCACGTGTACGGCACGCACATCTGACCGGACCAGGCCCGGCCACCGTCACAGGGGAACGGTGGCCGGGCCCACGTCTCCGGGCCGCAGCCGAACTCATCTCCGCAGCAGGGCGGTTCAGCGCAGCGTCGCCGCGACCACCGTGGCGTCCAGCTCCTCCTGCCGGCTCGCCACCGCCGCCAGCCCGGCCGCCCGGGTCACCGCGAGGGCCGTCGGTACCTGCCGCTCGCTGGTCTCGAACAGCAGCGACCCACCGGGCGCCAGCCACTGCGGCGCCTCGGCGACCACCCGCCGCAGCACGTCCAGCCCGTCCGCCCCGCCGTCCAGCGCGGGGCGGGCCTCGTGCAGTCGCGCCTCGGGCGGCAGCAGGCCGAGGTCGCCGGTCGGGACGTACGGAACGTTGGCGATCAGCACGTTCACCCGGCCGCGCAACTCCGCGGGCAGGGCGCCGAACAGGTCGCCCTGGAAGACCCGCGCCGCGGCGCCGGCCAGGTTGCGGCGGGCGCAGCGGACCGCGCCCGGATCGATGTCCGCCGCGTACAGCTCGACCGGATGGGCGGC
>NZ_JAHSQD010000207.1 GCF_020103755.1 Streptomyces sp. LS1784 | reverse complement strand
AGTGCCTCGACCACGGCGGCGAAGACGGTGTCGCGCCGGTGCGCGACGTCCGCGCAGCCGTCCGCCCCGGCCCGGCGGTGCGCCCCGGCGATCACCAGCACACCGCCCGGCACGGCCCGGAACAGCTCCGCCCCGAGCGCCTCGGTGCGGGCGTCCGAGGCCGGGTGGGGCACCTGCACGGACCAGCTGGGCCGCGTCGAGCGGTCCAGGTAGATCCGGCCCCAGCCGCGCCCGTCCCCGGTGCCGTCGTCGGCGGCGATCTCGGCCACCCGGCGGCCGGTCACGGCCTCAGTGAACTCGGTGGTCCGGTATCCGACCCGGGCCAGCGTCCGCTCGGCCTCCCCGGTCCGGCCGTCCAGCGCGCCGAGCACGCCGTCGGCCACCGCCCGGCGCTGCGCCGGGTCCGGCGCGGTGTAGCGGCCGCTCGGGAGGAAGCCCGCGGTGAACGCGTCCACCCGGGCCGCCAGATCCACCGGCGCGGGCACGAGCGGCGGGTGTCGCCTGTCACTGCTCCCCATGGCGGTCGGCCCCGTCCTGTCGTCCGCCGGAGCCGTGAACCAGACCGGCTGACGACGGGTCGGCCCCCGACCGTCACCGTACCGCCGCCGGCACCCACCGGCCTTTCGGAGCCGGACGACGACGGCACGTACACAAAGGGACCGCCCGACGGGAACCGGCACGGCGTGGCATCCCGGTTGTGTGCGATCCGACGGCCCGCACACCCGGAAGGCGCCACCGAGCTGTGTTTTCGGGTCGGCCGGGTAACGATCCGGCATGCTGCGGCTGAATTTCTACGCGCGTAGCCGAAACCCGTCTATCCTCGGACCCGTGAACGCTTCTCCTCAGTCGGTCGTCTCCGCCGACCCCTACGCCGCCGCCCAGGCCGCCGCCGAGCGCCTGCGCGAGCTGACCGGTGCCGAGCGGCACGACGTCGCCCTGGTGATGGGCTCCGGCTGGGTGCCGGCCGCCGACGCCCTGGGCGAGACCGTGGCCGAGTTCCCGGTCACCGAGCTCCCGGGCTTCCCCGCCCCCGCCGTCGCCGGCCACGCCGGCAAGATCCGTTCGGTGAAGATCGGCGACAAGCGCGCCCTGATCTTCCTCGGCCGCAACCACTACTACGAGGGCCACGGCGTGGCCACCGTCGTCCACGGCGTGCGCACCGCCGCCGCGGCCGGCTGCGGCATCATCGTGCTGACCAACGGCTGCGGCGGCCTGCGTCAGGGCTGGACCCCGGGCCAGCCGGTCCTGATCAGCGACCACATCAACCTGACCGGGGACTCCCCGATCGTCGGCGCCAACTTCGTCGACCTCACCGACCTGTACTCCAAGCGCCTGCGCGCGCTCTGCCGCGAGGTCGACCCGTCCCTGGACGAGGCCGTCTACGTCCAGTTCCGCGGCCCGCACTACGAGACCCCGGCCGAGGTCAACATGGCCCGGGTGATCGGCGGCGAGCTCGTCGGCATGTCCACCACCCTGGAGGCCATCGCCGCCCGCGAGGCCGGCACCGAGGTGCTCGGCATCTCCCTGGTCACCAACCTGGCCGCCGGCATGACCGGCGAGCCGCTCAACCACGAAGAGGTGCTGGAGGCCGGCAAGGCCTCCGCCGAGCGCATGGGCGAGCTGCTGGCGAAGGTCCTTGAGCGGATCTGACGCCCGCGAGGCGCAGAATCATGACTGACGGGGCCCACGGGCGGTGTGATCCGCTGATCACACCTTCCCGTGGGCCCCGTCCGCATGCGCGACCCCCTACTCTGCGAAATCCTCCGGTCACAGCGGAACCCTCCCGACCCACAGCTCGACCTCCGGCCGACACACCGACGCACTTCCCGATGGAGCTGGCATGACGCAGGCACCCACCACCGACCTCCTCGCCCGGGCCCGGACCTGGCTGGCCGAGGACCCCGACCCGCAGACCCGCGAGGAGCTCTGCGCCCTGCTGGCCCGGGCCGAGGGCCCGGAGGCCGAGACCGACAGCAAGCTCGCCTGGGCGGAGCTCGCCGCCCGCTTCTCCGACCGGCTCCAGTTCGGCACCGCCGGCCTGCGCGGCGAACTCGGCGCCGGCCCGATGCGGATGAACCGCGCCGTGGTGATCCGGGCCGCCGCCGGCCTGGTCTCGTACGTCAAGCAGCAGGGCCTGGGCGACCTGGTCGTCATCGGCTACGACGCCCGCCACAAGTCGTACGACTTCGCCCGCGACACCGCCGCCGTGGTGGTCGGCGCCGGTCTGCGCGCCGCGCTGCTGCCGCGCCCGCTGCCGACCCCGGTGCTCGCCTTCGCCGTCCGCCACCTGGGCGCGGCCGCCGGTGTCACCGTCACCGCCAGCCACAACCCGCCGCAGGACAACGGCTACAAGGTCTACCTGGGCGACGGCTCGCAGATCGTCCCGCCGGCCGACGCCGGGATCGCCGCCGAGATCGACGCGATCGGCTCGCTGGACGAGGTCCCGCGCGCCGAGGAGGGCTGGGAGGTGCTCGGCGAGGAGGTCGTCGAGGCCTACCTGGCCCGGGCCGTCTCCATCGTGGACGAGCACGGCCCGCGCGACCTGGAGGTGGTCTACACCCCGATGCACGGCGTCGGCCGTGACACCCTGGTCGCCGCGTTCCGCCGGGCCGGCTTCCCCGCGCCCACCGTGGTCGCCGAACAGGCCGAGCCCGACCCGGACTTCCCGACCGTGGCCTTCCCCAACCCGGAGGAGCCGGGGGCGATGGACCTCGCCTTCCGCACCGCCGCCTCGGTCGGCCCGGACATCGTGATCGCGAACGACCCTGACGCCGACCGCTGCGCCGTGGCCGTCCCCGCCAACGGCAACGCGGCCGGCAGCGGCAGCGGCTCGGCCGGATGGCGGATGCTGCGCGGCGACGAGGTCGGTGCGCTGCTCGGCTCGGCCCTGGTCGCGAAGAAGGCCGAGGGCACCTTCGCCACCACCATCGTCTCCGCCACCCTGCTGGGCCGGATCGCCGAGGCGGCGGGCCTGGGCTACGCCGAGACGCTGACCGGCTTCAAGTGGATCTCCCGCGCCGAGGGCCTGCGCTACGGCTACGAGGAGGCGCTCGGCTACTGCGTCGACCCGCAGGGCGTCCGGGACAAGGACGGCATCACCGCGGCCCTGCTGGTCGCCGAGCTCGCCGCCACCCTCAAGAAGTCCGGCCGCACCCTGTCCGACCTGCTGGACGACCTGGCGCTGGAGCACGGCCTGCACGCCACCGACCAGCTCTCCGTCCGGGTCCAGGACCTCGCGCTGATCGCCGACGCCATGCGCCGCCTGCGCGAGCAGCCGCCGACCGTCCTGGCCGGCCTCCAGGTCACCCGCGCCGACGACCTGTCGGCCGGCTCCGCCGACCTGCCGCCCACCGACGGCCTGCGCTACTACCTGGCCGGCGAGGACGTCCGCTCCGCCCGCATCGTGGTCCGCCCCTCCGGCACCGAGCCCAAGCTCAAGTGCTACCTGGAGGTCGTCCTCCCGGTCGCCTCCGCCGCCGACCTCGCCCCCACCCGCGACCGCGCCGCCGCCCTCCTCGCCACCATCAAGCAGGACCTCGCCCGGGCCGCCGGCATCACCCCCTGACGCCCACGGACACGTGAAAGGGCCCGCCGGTCACCGACCGGCGGGCCCTTCGCTCGCACTCAGACCGCGATGACGGTGATCAGCGCGATCAGGCCGGCCAGGGTGGGGGCGATGACCCACCAGCACCAGCGGGCCTCGACCGGGCCGGCGGCGGTGGGGCGGCCCGCGTTGCGTTCGGCCATCTCCTGGAGGACGGCGGTGACCTGGTCGGACCAGGCGCGGGTGGGATCGGGCGAGCCTTCTACGACCGGGTTGGTGCGCTTGGTCTGCCCCATTCCCAGACCGATCCGGGAGGCGTGCCCGGCGACGCCGGTCCCCTGCGCCCGGGTGGCCCGCTTGCGCTGCCGCAGCGACACCGGCACCGCCCAGACCTGGTACTTCCTACCGTCCGCGAGCAGTTCGACCGAGTACCCGGCGCGCAGCGCGTCCACCGAGGCCCACGGCGCGACGATGGTCCGCCACGGGTTGCGCACCACCAGCCGGTCGCGGCCGGCCGTCACGGCCGGGCGCAGCGTGTACGCGATCACCGGGAAGGCGAACACCGGCACCGCCGCGAGCGCGACGTACGGGGTCTTCCCGGTCCCGCTCACCACCGCGTCGCCGATCAGCCAGGCCGCGACGACCAGCAGCAGCACTCCGGAGATCACACCGGGGACAGAGCGGTACACGCGGTCCGCGTACTCGGGATCCCCGTCGGGGGCGGCTGGGCCCTGGTGGGGCTTGCCGTCGGAATCGGTCATGGCATCGATTCTGCCCCATGCCCCTCGCCCTGAGGTCTCGGTCCGGCCACGAATGGTGGGCGCCCTGGCGGCCCACTACGCGCGTAGATATGCTGCTCTGGTGACTATGTCCACTGTTGCAGCCAATGCCCTCGGCGTTGCGGGCAGCGGCCTTCAGGACGTTGCGGCGTCCGAGGCCTCGCTCCGCCGTTTCCTGCACGGCCTGCCCGGCGTCGACCAGGTCGGCCTGGAGGCGCGTGCCGCCGCTCTCGGTACCCGCTCGATCAAGACCACGGCGAAGGCGTACGCCATCGACCTGGCGATCTCGATGATCGACCTGACCACGCTGGAGGGCGCGGACACGGTCGGCAAGGTGCGCGCGCTGTGCGCCAAGGGCAGGACCCCCGACCCGACCGACCCGACCACCCCCCGCGTCGCCGCCATCTGCGTCTATCCGGACATGGTCGCCACCGCGAAGGCCGCCCTGAAGGGCACCGACATCCAGGTCGCCTCGGTGGCCACCGCCTTCCCGGCCGGCCGCGCCGCCCTCCCGGTCAAGCTCGCCGACACCGCCGACGCGGTGGCCGCGGGCGCCGACGAGATCGACATGGTGATCGACCGCGGTGCCTTCCTCTCCGGCCGCTACCTCGACGTCTTCGACGAGATCGTCGCGGTCAAGGAGGCGTGCAAGCGCCCCGACGGCAGCGCCGCCCACCTCAAGGTGATCTTCGAGACCGGCGAGCTCCAGACCTACGACAACGTCCGCCGGGTCTCCTGGCTGGCGATGCTGGCCGGCGCCGACTTCATCAAGACCTCCACCGGCAAGGTCGCCGTCAACGCGACCCCGCCGGTCACCCTGCTGATGCTGGAAGCGGTCCGCGACTTCCGCGCCGCGACCGGCGTCCAGGTCGGCGTCAAGCCCGCCGGCGGCATCCGCACCACCAAGGACGCCATGAAGTACCTGGTGATGGTCAACGAGACCCTCGGCGACGACTGGCTGACCCCGCACTGGTTCCGCTTCGGCGCCTCCAGCCTGCTCAACGACCTGCTGATGCAGCGCCAGAAGCTGGCCACCGGCCGCTACTCCGGCCCCGACTACGTGACGGTGGACTGATCACCATGGCCAAGAAGAAGAACACCGAGGAGCCCGTGGCCAAGCCCGCCGGCGGCCTCTTCGCCTACGCCCCGGCCCCGGAGTCCCCGGCCGCCGCGGGCGACATCGCCACCTCCTACGGCCACTTCATCGGCGGCGAGTTCGTCGACTCCTCCGGCAACGAGGCCCTGAAGACGGTCAACCCGGCCACCGAGCAGGTGCTCGCCGAGTTCGCCCGGGGCACCGAGGAGGACGTGGACCGCGCGGTCGCCGCCGCCCGCAAGGCCTTCGCCGACTGGTCGGCGCTGCCCGGCAGCGAGCGCGCCAAGTACCTGTTCCGGATCGCCCGGATCATCCAGGAGCGCAGCCGCGAGCTGGCCGTGCTGGAGTCGATCGACAACGGCAAGCCGATCCGCGAGACCCGTGACGTCGACCTGCCGCTGGTCGCCGCGCACTTCTTCTACTACGCGGGCTGGGCGGACAAGCTGGACTACGCCGGCTTCGGCCCGAACCCGAAGCCGCTGGGCGTGGCCGGCCAGGTCATCCCGTGGAACTTCCCGCTGCTGATGCTGGCGTGGAAGATCGCGCCCGCCCTGGCGACCGGCAACACCGTCGTCCTGAAGCCGGCCGAGACCACCCCGCTGACCGCGCTGCGCTTCGCCGAGATCTGCCGCCAGGCCGGTCTGCCGAAGGGCGTCGTCAACATCGTCACCGGTGACGGCCGCACCGGCGCCGCGCTGACCGCGCACCCGGACGTCAACAAGGTCGCCTTCACCGGCTCCACCCCGGTCGGCCGGGCCATCGCCAAGCAGCTGGCCGGCACCCGGAAGAAGCTCTCGCTGGAGCTGGGCGGCAAGGCCGCGAACATCGTCTTCGACGACGCGCCGATCGACCAGGCGGTCGAGGGCATCGTCAACGGCATCTTCTTCAACCAGGGCCACGTCTGCTGCGCGGGCTCGCGCCTGCTGGTCCAGGAGTCGATCCAGGACGAGCTGCTGGACGCCCTGAAGCGCCGGATGGCCACCCTGCGGGTCGGCGACCCGCTGGACAAGAACACCGACATCGGCGCCATCAACTCGGCCGAGCAGCTGGCCCGGATCACCGCGCTGACCGAGGCCGGCGAGGCCGAGGGCGCGGAGCGCTGGTCGCCGGCGTGCGAACTCCCGGGCACCGGCTTCTGGTTCAAGCCGACCCTGTTCACCGGCGTGAGCCAGGCCCACCGGATCGCCCAGGAGGAGATCTTCGGCCCGGTCCTGTCGGTGCTGACCTTCCGCACCCCCGCCGAGGCGGTCGAGAAGGCCAACAACACCCCGTACGGTCTCTCCGCCGGCATCTGGACGGAGAAGGGCTCCCGCATCCTCTGGATGGCCGACAGGCTCAGGGCCGGCGTGGTCTGGGCCAACACGTTCAACAAGTTCGACCCGGCCTCGCCGTTCGGCGGCTACAAGGAGTCGGGCTACGGCCGCGAGGGCGGCCGCCACGGTCTGGAGCCCTACCTGAATGTCGAGGCCCGAGATGTCTGATGTCGCAACGCGTCTTGACGTCCTCAAGACCTACAAGCTGTACGTCGGCGGGAAGTTCCCGCGCTCCGAGAGCGGGCGGGTGTACGAAGTGACCGACTCGAAGGGCGAGTGGCTCGCCAACGCCCCGCTGGGCACCCGCAAGGACACCCGCGACGCCGTCGTGGCCGCCCGCAAGGCGGTCAAGGGCTGGGCCGGCACCACCGCGTACAACCGCGGCCAGGTGCTGTACCGGGTCGCCGAGATGCTCCAGGGCCGGCGCGAGCAGTTCGCCGCCGAGGTGGCCGTCTCCGAGGGCATCGGCCCGAAGAAGGCCGCCGCGCTGGTGGACGCCGCGATCGACCGCTGGGTCTGGTACGCGGGCTGGACCGACAAGGTCGCCCAGATCGCGGGCGGCGCCAACCCGGTCGCCGGGCCGTACTTCAACCTCTCCACCCCGGAGCCGACCGGCGTGGTCGGGATCGTCGCCCCGCAGGCCGGGTACGGGCACTCGCTGCTCGGCCTGGTCTCGGTGATCGCCCCGGCGATCGCCACCGGGAACACGGTCGTGGTCGCGGCCGCCGCGGACGCCCCGCTGCCCGCGCTGTCGCTGGGCGAGGTGCTGGCCACCTCGGACGTCCCGGGCGGCGTGGTCAACATCATCTCGGGCAACACCGCGGACATCGCCCCGACCCTGGCCTCGCACCAGGACGTCAACGCGCTGGACCTCACCGGGGCCATCGCCGCCGACGGCCCCGGCGCGGCGCAGGCGCTCGAAGCGGCCGCTGCGGATACCCTGAAGAGGGTGGTCCGTCCGGTGCTGGACCCGTTCGCCCAGGACTGGACCAATGCGCCCGGTACGAACCGGCTACTCTCGTTCCTGGAGACGAAGACGGTCTGGCACCCGAAGGGGATCTGACCTCCACCGCTCCGGGCAACAACTCCACAGACTGGCCGTCCCCAGCGCCCTCACCCCCCAGGGCCCGGACGGTCACCGGACGGACCCGCGCCTCTCCCCCCCCTGGCGCGGGTCCGTCGCCCTTCCGGCGACTTTCGTCGCCGGAAGGGCCGACTTTCGAAGGCTCCCGGCCCGTGTGCGTCCGGACCACAATCGCCGGTACGGAACCGGCCGAGGGGGCGCGATGGAAGAACTGGGCGAGCTGATGGCACTCGTCACGGACGGTGTGCTGCGCCGGTGGCAGGTGGCCCGGGCCCGCCGCCGGCTGACCGCCGGGAAGGCGGTGCGGCTGCCCTGCTCGGCGAGGTCCGACCGATCGGGCCGACGGCCCGGCTACGTCAACGGGAAGCTGGGGATCACCCCCGGAGCCGCCACCGCGTGCTTCCGCGCGCGCGGCGCCGAGCCGCTCGAACTGCCCGTCGGGGGCACCTTCCACGAGCCCGAGCCCGAGACCTGGCACGACCAGGACTGGGCCGCCACCGCGTACCGGCCGCCCGGCGCCGGGGAGCCGGTGTACCTCCAGGTGGACAGCCGCTGCCTGCCGATGGTCCGGGCCGCCCTCGCCGGCCCGCCGCCGCAGAAGGTCTGAACCGACCGGTTTCGGCAACCGGCCGGGATGCGTCAGACTGGTGTCCCGTGAGTGACTCCCCCATGAACCCCGCACCGACCGGGCATGCCCGGGTGATCCTGCTCTCCGGGCCCTCCGGGTCGGGGAAGTCCTCGCTGGCCGAGCGCAGCGGCCTGCCGGTGCTCCAGCTCGACGACTTCTACAAGGACGGGGACGACCCGACCCTGCCGCGGCTGCCGGACGGCGCCGTCGACTGGGACTCCCCGCTGGCCTGGCACCGCGACCAGGCCGTCGCCGCGATCCGCGCCCTGCACGAGCACGGCCGCGCGGACGTGCCGGTGTACTCGATCCCGGACAACGGCCGGGTCGGCACCCGCGGCCTGGAGCTGGGCGGGGCGGGCGCGTTCATAGCGGAGGGCATCTTCGCCGCCGAGATCACCACCGAGTGCGCCGACCAGGGTCTGCTCGGCGATGCCCTGTGCCTGCGCAACGGCGCACTCACCACGGCCTGGCGCCGACTGCGCCGGGACGTCCGGGAGGGCCGCAAGTCGCTGCCGGTGCTGCTGCGCCGGGGTCTGCGGCTGATGCGGGCCGAACGGTCCATCGTCGGACGGCAGGTCGCGCTCGGCTCGTACGCGTGCGCCGGCCCGGAGGCCGAGCAGCGGATCCGCGCCGCGGCCCGGACCACCGAGCTCTCCGCCGCCTGAGACCGCCGCCCGCAACCACCGCTGGACACCGCGGTCCGGACCGGTCGTCCGGCCCCCAGGACACGACGAAGGCCCGGTGCGTCTCCCCCGCACCGGGCCCTTCGCCTTCCCCGAACGGTCCTCGGCTCCCCCACGGGCATGCTCCCCCGAGCCGCTGCCCCCGGACCGTGACCGTCCGCTTCCCGTCCCCCGACGGGAGTCCTCGTCAGGCGACCAGCTCGCCGAACGCCCGGACGGTGTCACCCGACTTGTTCAGGTGCTCGTCCTCCCGCAGCCGGCGCAGGGCGCGCCAGATGCTGCTCTTGACCGTACCGACGCTGATCCCCAGCACGTCGGCGATCTCCGGGTCGGTCTTGCCCTCGTAGTACCGCAGCACCAGCATGGTGCGCTGGTTCTCCGGCAGCTTCGCCAGCGCCTGCCAGAGCACGGTGCGCAGCTCGGTGCCGCCCATCGCGTCGGTGTCGCCGGCCGTCTCCGGCAGCTCCTCGGTCGGGTACTCGTTGACCTTGCGGCGCCGCCAGGCGGAGATGTGCAGGTTGGTCATGGTGCGGCGGAGGTACCCGCCGACCGCGGCCTTGTCGGTGATCCGGCCCCAGGCCCGGTAGGTGCTGAAGAGCGCGCTCTGCAGCAGGTCCTCGGCCTCGTAGCGGTCACCGGTCAGGTGGTAGGCCGTGGCGTACAGGGAGGCGCGGCGCTCGCGCACGTACGCGGTGAACTCCGTGATGTGGTCCTCCGCGACGGCCGGGTGCTCCCCCTGCGCGCCTCCCTGCCCGGCCTCGGTGGTGCGGGCCGCGGCGGGCTTCAGCCGCAGCAGCGTCGCACCGGCGGCCTCGCGACCGGCCGGTTCCCCCGAACCGACCGTCCGCAGACCGTTCCCCCCGGTCCCCCGGTTGCCCTCCGGGGCGTCCTTGCCCTCGACGCGGACGGGGAGGATCCCCCGCAGCGTGAGGGTGTTGGCGGAGTCGGTCGAACTCCCCAGCCGACCGATCCCGTACAGCTCCCCCGTCCTGCCGCCGCCGCTCACCCGACGGGCGTCAGGGTTTCCACCGGTGCTGTGCGCGCACCCCCGCACGGTCACGGCACCGGAGTTCTCGTCGGTCCTGACCTCGTACCGGGTCCGGTGGGACGTGGCTGACGAACGCGCGGTGCGGACAGCCGGGTTGGTCCGGGTCTGAAGCATGGCGTTCATCGTGCGCCCCCTGGGTCGGTACGAGCGGTTCCGGTAGCCGCCCTTCAGCCGGCCTTGCGGCCCGCTGTCCTGCGGCGACATGGAAAATCCTGCCCGCCGGTTGTGATGGCGCTGTCCGCCGACTGTCACAGGGGTGTCACAGGAGCGGGCCGAATGTCCCGGTCCGCCTCCCTCCGTACCGGACGCCGGTGGCACCCGTTCCGGTTCCCGGGGGGACGGTGAGCGGTCCGGGGGGTGATTCGGCGCTGCGGGTGGGCCAAAATGGGGCCGTGCCTTTCCTCCTACTGATCGAGGACGACGACGCCATCCGGACCGGCCTCGAACTCGCCCTCACCCGCCAGGGCCACCGTGTGGCCACCGCCGCCTCCGGCGAGGACGGTCTGAGGCTCTTCAAGGAGCAGCGGCCCGACCTGATCGTGCTGGACGTGATGCTGCCCGGGATCGACGGCTTCGAGGTGTGCCGCCGGATCCGCCGCACCGACCAACTGCCGATCATCCTGCTGACCGCGCGCTCGGACGACATCGACGTGGTGGTGGGCCTGGAGTCCGGCGCTGACGACTACGTGGTGAAGCCGGTGCAGCCACGCGTGCTGGACGCCAGGATCCGGGCGGTGCTGCGGCGCGGAGAGCGGGAGAGCTCGGACTCCTCGGCCTACGGCAGCGTGGTGATCGACCGCGCGGCGATGACCGTCACCAAGGACGGACAGGACCTCCAGCTGACCCCCACCGAGCTGCGGCTGCTGCTGGAACTCAGCCGGCGCCCCGGCCAGGCGCTCTCCCGCCAGCAACTGCTGCGGCTGGTCTGGGAGCACGACTACCTCGGTGACTCCCGTCTGGTGGACGCGTGCGTGCAGCGGCTGCGGGCCAAGGTCGAGGACGTGCCGTCCGCGCCGACGCTGATCCGCACCGTCCGCGGGGTGGGCTACCGGCTGGACCCACCGGCCTGAATCCACACCCCTCGGCCGCCGGCCCCTCCCCCGACCTCTGAACTCCCGTACCACGACAGGCTCTTGTGACTGACCATCAGACGACTGCCCGGCGGTTCTCGACGGGCCGGTGGCGTCGGCTGCGCTCCCTGCGGGTGCGGCTGATCGCGGTGTTCGCGGCCGTCGCGCTGCTCGCCGCCGTCTCGGCCTCCGGCATCGCGTACTGGCTGAACCGCGACGCGGTGCTCAAGCGCGCCCAGGACACCGCGCTGAACGACTTCCGGGTCTCGCTCACCCGCAACGTCTCCGAGCTGCCGCTGAACGCGAGTTGCCCGGAACTGGCCACGCTGGCGTCCACCGTGGCCAGCTCCGGTCTGACGTACGACGTGGTGGTGGTCGACCCGGCGCACCCGGAGTGCGCGGCCTCCTCCGACCCGGCGCACTTCACGCTGGCCGACGTCCCCACCGCGCTGCAGTCCACCGTCGCCAAGCCGCGCGAGGTCAGCGAGAGCAACCCGTACCCGTACCACCTGTACTGGCAGCGGCAGAACCTGGAGGGGCGGCCGTTCGTGATCGGCGGCACCAAGGTGGTGCCGAACGGCCCGACGGCGTACATGTTCAAGTCGCTGGAGAACGAGCGGGCCGACCTCAACACGCTGGGCTGGTCGCTGGCCATCGCCACGCTGCTCGCGCTGATCGGCTCGGCGCTGCTCGCCCAGGCCGCCTCGGCGACCGTGCTGCGGCCGGTCAAGCGGCTCGGGGACGCCGCCCGGCGGCTCGGCGAGGGACGCCTGGACACCCGGCTGGAGGTCGAGGGCTCGGACGAACTCGCCGACCTGGCACGGACCTTCAACCGGGCCGCGGAGTCGCTGCACGAGCAGGTCGAGGAGCTGAGTGCGCGCGAGGCGCAGAGCCGGCGGTTCGTCGCCGACATGTCGCACGAGCTGCGCACCCCGCTGACCGCGATGACCGCCGTGACCGACATCCTGGAGGACGAGGCCGAATCGCTGGACCCGATGATCGAGCCGGCCGTCCGGCTCGTGGTCAGCGAGACCCGGCGGCTGTCCGACCTGGTGGAGAACCTGATGGAGGTGACCCGCTTCGACGCCGGCACCGCCAAGCTGGTCGCCGACGAGGTGGACGTCGCCGACCTGATCATGTCCTGCATCGACGGGCGGGCCTGGTACGACGCGGTCGAGGTGGACGCCCCGCGCGGCATCCTGGCCGTGGTCGACCCGCGCCGGCTGGACGTGGTCTTCGCCAACCTGATCGGCAACGCGCTGAAGCACGGCGGCTCACCGGTGCGGGTGAAGGTCCGGCAGGACGGGGAGTCGGTCGTGGTCGAGGTCTCCGACAGCGGCCCGGGCATCCCGGAGGACGTGCTGCCGCACGTCTTCGACCGCTTCTACAAGGCGGACCGGGGGCGTGCGCGCTCGGAGGGCAGCGGCCTCGGCCTGTCGATCGCCATGGCCAACGCACAGATACACGGGGGGACGATCACGGCGGCGAACGGGGAGGTCGGCGCGGTGTTCACCCTGACCCTGCCGCTGGCCCCGCCGCCTCCGCCGTCCGCGGGCGAGGCCGAGGGCGGCCCCGTCGGCGACGCCGAGGACAAGGACGCCACGTGACCGCCCGCACCAACACCACTGCCACCCGCACTGCCCTGCGCCGAGGCGCCGGCATGCTGCTGCTGCTCGCACTGGCCTCCGGCTGCGGCATCCGGCCGACCGCCGTACCGGTCGACGCCGGCGCGCCCGCCAGCCGGACGGCCTGCCCGACCACCCCGCACATACCGGCGGCCCTGGTCACCCCTCCGGGCCCGACCGCGA
>NZ_JAHSQD010000206.1 GCF_020103755.1 Streptomyces sp. LS1784 | reverse complement strand
GCATCGCGACCCGGTATGACAAGAGCCCGGAAAGCTACCTCGCCGGCCTTCACCTCCGCGCCTCGATGATCTGGATCGATGATCTCCTGCTGACCACTGATTGATCACAACATCACACAGGCCCTAGTGCCGTACCGGCCGACGTTCGCCCCGGTGTTCCACGGCGGAGGAGCCCGGACGGTTTGGCAAAGAGCTGGATCCCTTGTGGATCCCGTTCGGCAAAGACGTGGGATGGTCAGGTGCGTCCCGCCTTACGGTGATGCCGTGAGCAATGATGCGAAAGCGCCTGTCGTGCCCGTCGAGGCCTATGAACCCCCCTACTACGCGGCTGTCTTCACTGCGGTGCGAACCCAGGAGCAGAGCGGCTACAGCGAGACCAACGAACGCATGGAAGACCTGGTGAAGGACATCCCGGGGTACCTGGGGATGGACTACGCGCAGACTCCTGGCGGGCTGGCCATCACCGTCGCGTACTTCCGTGACGCCGAAGCCCTCACGGAGTGGCGGACCAACGCCGAGCACCGCGCGGCGCAGCGGCGCGGGCAGGCCGAGTGGTACCAGCGCTACACGCTGCACGTGGCGAAGGTGGAGCGGAGCCACGGGTTCGTGCGGGAGTAGCTTCCGCAGGGCCCGGCAGCCGGAAAACCGCAGGACAACCCGCGTCGACGTCCGGTACGACATCACGGTGAGACTGCGAACGAAGATCCACCGGGCCCGCCTCGGCCGGGACGAGTACCGGGTGATCACCCCGGTGCGGCAGGCCGCCGGCGCCTTCCTCCATGCGAGCCCGGGCAGTTGGTTCATGGACCTGCACCTGGACCGGCAGGGGGCCGAGGACCTCGCCACCGTCTGGGCCCTGGCGGCCCGCTCACGGTGCTCCCTGATCCACCTGCCGCTGCGTGCCAACACCGGTCCGGCCGGGCTGTCCGATGTCCCGCCCGAGGACCGGCTGGACCTCCTGCTCGTCCACCACAGCCTGGGCTTCCCGCCGTCCCGCTGGAAGGAGGTCCGCTCCCGGCTGGGCGCCGGGATCCCGCACACCGTCGACCTCCCGGTCACCGACTTCGACGGGGAGGACGCGGACCGCCCCTTCACCCACCGGCGCGACGAACTCCGCTTCGCCGGCGCCGCCGGGACGCTCGTGGTCACCGGCAGCCCCACCGCCTTCCGCCGGACCGGCTCCCAGCTCTACGAGCTCAGCCGCGAGGCCCCCGGCTGGCGCTTCGGGTGGCGTCCCGACGCACACTACTGCGTGACCCTCACCCACGAGGGCTGGGGCTCGGCCCGTGCGGCCAAGGGCGTCCCGGCGAGCCTGCACGTCGCCTACGCCCACCGCTGGCGCGCCGCCCAGTGAGCGGGAAGTCGGCCCGGCCGACTTCTCAGGAGGTGGGTCAGCGCTTCAGCAGCGGCTCCGCGATCACCAGCCGGGCGGCCTTCGACGGGTGGCAGTCACTGCCGGTGCTGTAGGCGATCCCGAGGCGGATGCCACCGGTGATGTCGACGTCGACGGTCTGTGGGTTGCCCACACCGACGGGGAACGAGGCGAGCTTCCGGTCGTCGACGAACACCTCGACGGTGATCGCGTTGTAGGGAGAGTTGTCGTCGATGCCGACGGCGGAGGCGGTGAAGCGCTTCCAGCTCCGCCCGATGTTGTAGTCCACCCACCCCCGGCTGGGGCAGGTCGACATCCCGAGGGCGTCGTCGTACGGCTTCGCGTTCAGCGTCCCCGTGACCGGGCCCAGTGCCGGGCCGTTGGTGTCGACGTAGGTCATCAGGCTGAGCCGCTGGGTGTCCGGCCCGGCACCGGCGGATCCCGGGGCGGTGGTGCCCGTCGCGCTCGCGGTGACGGTGACCGTCGCGCTCGGCAGGGTGACGGTCGGCCCCGGCACGGTCTGGATCGCGGTGGCCTGCGTCGCGGTCGGGGGATTGACGACGGCGGGCAGGCCGAAGAAACCGAGCAGGAGCCCCAGCAGGCCGGTGCCGGCGGAGATCAGCGCGGCGATCTCACCGAGCGGGCGCTGCCGTTGCGCACCGTTGCCCGGTGCCTCCGGGGCGGATCCCTGCCGGTGCGGATCCGGTTGTACGCCGCTCACGGAACTCCCCCCCTGGCGTCTCGTCGTTGCGCCCGGCAAGTGTTCAGCACGGGGTACGGCCGCGTCCAGGTGTCGGACACGCGGGAAGTCCGGCGCGCAGGAAGGTCGGACGGGCCGACTTCCTGCGCAGCGGCCCCTTACTCCTTCGGCGCGAGCGGCGTCAGCGGCAGGGCGACCCGGCTCTCCCAGGCCTGCTCCAGTGCCCGGGTGAACGTTTCCGCAGGCTGGGCGCCCGAGACGCCCAGCCGCCGGTCCAGGACGAAGAACGGCACGCCCGTCGTCCCCATGGCGCCCGCCGTGGTCTCGTCCTCGCGCACCGCCTCCGCATACGCCTCCCGGTCGGCCAGGACGGCCGCGGCCGCCTCGCCGTCCAGGCCCGCCTCGACCGCCAGCTCGACCAGCCGGCCCGCCTCGAAGGCCGAGCGCTCCTCGGCGAAGTTCGCCCGGTACAGCGCGTCCAGCAGCCGGCCCTGGCGGCCGTGCTCCTTGGCGAAGTGCAGCAGGCGGTGCATGTCGAAGGAGTTCGCGGCGTCGCGGCCCTCGCGCAGGTACGGCAGGCCCTCGGCGTGCGCGTTCTCGGCGATCCGGGCCTCCGCCGCCTCGGCCTGCTCCAGGCTCATCCCGTACTTGGCGGCGAGCAGCGGCACCACCGGACGGGCCTCGTGCGGCGCCCGCGGGTCCAGCTCGAAGGAGCGGTGGACGACCTCCACCTCCTCGCGGTGCGGGAACGCCGCCAGCGCCTGCTCGAACCGGGCCTTGCCGATGTAGCACCACGGGCAGTTGATGTCGCTCCAGATCTCCACGCGCACGGCGCCGCACTCCTTCCAGCCTTGCGCGGACCTCCCGCGCCGACGCCCACCGGAACGCCTTCGGGGTGCCTGGATATTTCTCCCACTGAAATATCCAGGTGCGAGGGCCCGGAGCACCTCGGCCTGCCGCCTCAGGTCCGGTTCCGCGCCTCGCGTTGGGCGGACACCGTGGGGATGGCGGCGATGGCCTCGGCGTAGCGGCCGTGCCTGCTCAGGATCTCGGCGACGGTTCGGTGAGCCTCGTACTCGGTGGACGACCGGAGCAGGTCGAGGGCCTCGTCCGTCCGGCCGTCCCGGTCCAGCAGCCAGGCCAGCATGGTGTCCCACTGGCCGGGCTCCTGCACGCTCAGCGCCTTCGCCTCCGCGACGCCCTCGGCGTAGCGCCCGGCCTTCGCGAGCAGGCGGAGCCGGGTGTGGCGCACGTGGGCGGAATGCGCGTCGACGTACGCGGTACCGAGGCCGTCCAGGAGCTCCAGCGCCCGTTCCGGACGGCCGTCCCTGATCAGCAGGTCGACCGCCTCGTGGAGGAGGTTCCCACGGCCGTGGTACCCGTACGTGGACCGTCCGACGCCGACGGCCTCGTCGAGGCGTCCCCGGCGGGCCAGGAACATCATGAGGCGCCGACGGGCGTACTCGCCGTCCGCCTCAAGGGCCTCGTGCAGGACGGCTTCGGCCTCCTGGAGCCGCCCCTGCTCCCCAGCGCGTCCGCGCACCGGTTCAGGGCGAGTTCCGCGTGCTCGCCGGTGGCCAGTTCGCGCAGCTGCTCGATCCGGCCCTGACCGGCGAGGAGTTCCGCGTACAGCCAGGCGATGTGCGGGACGACGGGCAGGACCGGGCCCAGCATCCGGATCGCCTCGTCCGCCCGGCCCATGCGTTCCAGGACCCGGGTGTACGGCACCAGCACCTCCGACGGCTGGTGCCGGCACCCGCGCCGGCCCTCGGCCGCCGAGCACGGGCAGTCCGCCGTACCGCCCCGGGCCCGCTCGGCGCACGGGGCGAGCAGCTCCAGGACGCGGGCGTCCCCGTGCTCCCCGTCGGTCAGATGGACCAGGGACTCCCGGATCCAGGGCTCACCGAGGTGGGGCGTCAGCACCTCGATGGCCTCGTCCACCCGCCCGGCCCGCACCAGCGCTTCGGCGAACCACCGGCACTCGGACGCCGACTCCAGGCCGGCCGCGTCCGGACGCACCAGCGCCAGCCCCTCCTCGATCCGGCCCTGCCGGACCATGATCTCGGCGGACTTCCGCAGCTATGCGACGGCGCCGACGCCGGGGCCCGACCGGAGCGGTGTCAGCCCGCTCGGACATAATCGGCGGATGTCCGAAACCTTCGTTGACCTGGGATTCGTCACCGCGCCCTCCGGGGTGCTGGTGCTCGGCATGGCCACGTGGATCGACGAGTGGCGGGAGCTGGGGGAGCCGCTGTCGGTCCGGGCCGGGGCGGCGGCGAAGGCGGGCGGCGGGCACCTCCAGGAGTGGGAGTGCGAGGCGGTCGCCGTCCCGGCCGCCGCCGACCGGCCGCTGGCGGTGCGGGCCACCACCGAGCCGTCGGCGTTCGACGAGGAGCCGACGATCGCGACGCTGGAGATCGCCCTCGGCCTGCCCTGGCCCGAGGGGGTGGACAGCCCGGTGCTGCTCGGGGACCTGCCGGTCGACCGGGGCGGCATGGCGATCGGCGACTCCGTGGGGCTGGACGCGTGGACGGGGCTGGAGGACGAGCCGGGCGACGGGCTCGCCGACCTCTCCTACTGGGGCCGGTACGGGAAGGACGCGCACGAGCGGTTCGGCGGCGAGCGGATGTCCCCGTACGGCGGGGACGAGGGACCGTACGGCTGGCTCGACCTCCCGGTGGCGGAGGCGGCCGCGCGGGAGGCCGAGATCAGCACCTGGCGGGGCGGCCTGCCCGGCCAGGGAGTGGCCACCATGGTGGAGCCGCACACCGATTACTTCCGCTTTCGGCGGGCCGGCCTGGACCACCTGCTGCACGTGGGCGAGATCGAGGTCGGCGGCTGCCGGGTGCTCGGGATCGACTGGGACCCGGGCGACCATGCCGTCCGGCACCACGGCGGGCGGGACTGGGGCCAGGCCTTTCCGGTCACCCTCGAAGCCGACGGGGCGGGCGGAACGGTGCTGCGCTGGACCATCCCGCCCTACGACGAGGACGAGGAGGACTGAGCCGGGGAGGACGAGGAATCCGCCGTCGGGTCCCAGAGCCCGGCGGCCTCGCCGCGCGCCAGGTGGTCGGCGTAGACGGCGGTCTTCCAGGCGATGAGCGAGCGGCACTCCTCCAGTGCCCGGATCCGCTCGTCGACGCGCTGCCGGTGGACGTCCAGCAGCCGCAGCCGGTCGGCTTCGTTGCCCGGTCCCTGCCGTACCAGTTCGGCGAAGCGGCGGAGGTCGGCGAGCGGCATGCCGGACTCGCGCAGCTTGATGCAGATCTCCAGCCACTGCACGTCGAGCACGGCGTACCGCCGGCGCCCGCCCGCCGTGCGCCGCACCGGGCCGACCAACAGTCCCTCGCGCTCGTAGAAGCGCAGGGCGTGGACGCTGAGCCCGGTGCGCTCGGCCACCTCGCCGATGCTGAGTTCCGTCATGCCGTCAGAGCATAGGAGCGGGACTTGATCTAGACCGTGCTCCACTTCCTACCGTCGTCGCCATGACCACCACCGGCAGGACCGCCACCGACCAGCAGCAGCCGATCGGCTCGCCCTTCTCCGCCTCCTCCACCGCCGAGGACATCCTGGCGGGTCTCGACCTCTCCGGGCGCACCGCCGTCGTGACCGGCGGCTACTGCGGTCTCGGCCTGGAGACCACCCGGGCGCTGACCGCCGCCGGAGCCGACGTGATCGTCCCGGCCCGCCGCCCGGACACCGCCCGCACGGCACTCGCCGGAACCGGGAGCCGGATCGTCCCCATGGACCTCGCCGACCCCGCGAGCGTCCGCGCCGCCGCCGGGCTGATCCGCGACTGCACGGACCGCCTCGACCTGCTGCTGGCCGTCGCAGGCGTCATGGCCACCCCCGAGCGGCGCGTCGGGCCGGGCTGGGAGGGGCAGTTCGCCACCAACCACCTCGGGCACTTCCTCCTCGCCTGCGAGCTGTACCCGCTCCTGGCCGCCGCCCCGGACGGTGCGCGCGTCGTCGTCAACAGCTCCGCCGGGCACGCCCTGACCGGCATCCGCCGGCACGACCTGCACTTCCGCACCGGCTACGACAAGTGGCTGGCGTACGGCCAGTCCAAGACCGCCAACGCCCTGTTCGCCGTGCACCTCGACGTGCTCGGACGGGCGGACGGCGTCCGGGCGTTCGCGCTCCACCCGGGCAAGATCATCACCGGCCTCCAGCGGGAGATGACCCGGCAGGAGCAGGTCGAGCGCGGCTGGGTGGACGCGCAGGGCAGGGTGATCGGCGCGGGCTTCAAGACCCCATCCCAGGGCGCCGCGACCGGTCTGTGGGCGGCCACCTCGCCGCTGCTCGGCGGCCGCGGCGGCCTCTACCTGGAGGACTGCGAGGTCGCCCGGCTCTGCGGTCCGGACACCCCGATGGACGACGGCGGCGTCCGCCCGTACGCCCTCGACCCCGACGAGGCCGCCCGCCTCTGGGGCCTCTCCCTCGCCGCGACCGGCGCCGCACCGGTGATCCGCTGACAGGGCCGCGACCGGCGCTTCCAGCGGGGGCGGCAGCGACAAGGAGCGGGAAGTCGGCCCGGCCGACTTCCCGCTCCGCGACGGCCCGGAGGCGTCAGGCGGTCAGCTCGGGGCTCCACGTGACGCCCACGTTCCCGCCCCAGTTGACGATGAGCTGGGTCTGGTAGACGTGGCCCGGGGTGGGGTTGGGGACCTGCGTGCCGACGTAGTGGGACCAGCCGAGCCCGCAGCCTGCCATCGTGTCCCACCGGTAGCCGGTGCTCCGGTCGTACAGGACCAGGTCGACCGTGCAGTTGGAGTTCGCGAAGTTGGTGTACGCGTCGGCGACCAGGGTGCTCCCGTTGACGCTGATGCACGCCTGCTGAGTGCTGCCGTTGCAGCCGCCGCCCGACGCCGCGAACGCGTTGCCCGCGCCGCCGACGGTGAACGTGCCGGCCAGTGCGGCGGTTGCTAGGGCCAGTGTCGACGCCCGTGCGATCCGCTTCGTGATCATTTTCAGCTCCTCGGAGGGGGCCGGCCCCGGTGGCCGGCAGGTGATCACGATCGGGGCGGGGTGTGGACAACCGGTCGACGGGTGATCGACGTTCGATGAACGCGGTGGTCAGGCGCACCGGGACTCCGCGCACCGAGCGGCCGAAGCGCCCGTCAGCAGGAGATGTTGCCGCCGCCCGTGTTGGTGCCCAGGGCACCGGCGAACTGCTTGAACAGGTTGATCCGGTCGTCACGCTGGTCCGGGTTCTTGCCGTCGCACTCCAGGGCACCGTTGATGGTGCGGATGGTCTCGCCGAAGCCCTTGTCGTTGACGATGGCGTCGTGCGAGGTCATCCGCCCGGCGCCGGTCTGGCTGTTCCAGAACCAGAGGGCGGTCTTCCAGGAGACAGCCGGGTCCTTCTCGGCCTTGTACGGGTCGTGCAGCAGGTCGATGTGCAGGGCGTCGCCGGCCGCCTTGTAGTTGAAGTTCCAGCTCAGCTGGAGCGGCCCGCGCCCGTAGTACGCGGACTGCCCGGCCGGACAGCCGTACGGCTGCGAAGCGTCGCAGTAGTGCGGGTAGTTGGCGGTGTTCTGCTCGACGACGTACCGCAGGCCGCCGGTCTCGTGGCTGACGTTGGCCAGGAAGGCCGCCGCCTCGCGCCTGCGGGTGGCGTCGTTGCCGGTGGTGGTGAAGTCCGGGTAGGCGCTCAGGGCGTCGACCAGGCCCTTGTAGGTGTAGAAGCCGTTCCGGTTCGGGAAGATCTGGTTGAACTGGGACTCGCTGACCACGAAGGAGCCGGCGGCGGAGGCCGGGGCGGTCTGGCCGGCGATGGCGAGGGTGCTCAGAACGGCGGCGGAGGCCGCCAGTGACAGGGTGCGCGAGAGCTTCATCGATGTCCTCGATTCCGGTGGCAGGGTTGGCACTTCGCTGGCGAAGAACCTCGGACATCGTGGTGGGCGCCGACCGCCGGCTGTGCCCCCTGGAGGTCTAAACCACCCGTACGAGTCGTATCCGATCGACGGGCTGGACGGCGGCCGCCTCCGGGGTGATCATGAGGCTGTCGGTCGCGCCGGATAGCCTCGTGCGGAGCGGGACGGAACAGGGCGAGGCCACCGGGGGAGCAGGGGCGAATGAGCGGTCGAAGCGGCGACGAGGACGACGAGCGCCTGGCGGCCGAGGGCGAGGTCGCGGTCGCCCGGCTGGCGATTCACTCCGGCGACCTGCGGCACGCCGCCGACCACCTCTGCGACGCGGTGCTCGCCGATCCCCAGCTGCCCGAACTGCACGAGGCGCTGGCCGAGTTGTGCGCGGCGGCGGGCGGCCCGGCGGCGGCCCGCGAGCTGTTCCCGCTGGACGGCCGGGTGTACCTCGGCACGGTGGCCTGCCGGGCCCACGTGGAGGCTGCCGCCGGGGACTGGGACACTGCCGTCGGCCTGCTCGCCTCCGCCGTCCAGTACGAGCCGGCCCGCCCCTGGGCGCACGCCGCCTGGCTCGCCCGCGAGGACCTGCCCGGCCTGGTCGACCCGGACGCCGTCGCCCAGGCGGTGGCCCGCGCGACCGGCGCGCTGCCCGACCCGCTCCCGGCCGAACCGGCCGACGCCGTAAGGCCGTTCCACGACTTCGTGCAGGCCGTGCTGGCCCGCCACGACGACCACGTGCTGCTGCTGGCGATGGCCTCCGGCCTGACCCGCCGGCTCGGCGACACCGCCCGCGCCGTCGAACTCGCCGAGCGGGCCCACCGGTTGGCCCCCGGCTACCTGCCCGCCGTGATGCTCGGCAACGCCCTGCGCTCGGCCGGCCGCCCGGAACGGGCGCTCGCAGTCTGGGAGGCCGAGCTGGCAAGGGTCGCACCTGATCGCGACGACTCCAGCAGCTACCTCGCCGTCGACGTCGCCGAGCTGTACGGCGCCCTCGGCCGCCCCGCCGAGGGCCTGCCCTGGCTGGACCGGGTGCTCGCCGCCGAGCCCGAGCACCCCAAGGCCGGCCCGGCCCGGTACGGGCTGCGCCACGCCCTCGACGGCGACCCGGCCCACCTGCTCGGCCTGGCCGACCACCACCGCGCCCACCCCGAGCACGAGTACGCCCAGGAGCTGCTGGAGCGGCTGAGCCACCGGGAGCCCTGGCTCGGCCTGGTCTCCGGCGCCACCGAGGCCACCGTCAACGTGCTGCACCAGGTGCTCGCCGCTTCCGACACCGACCGCGACACCGAGATCGACTGCACGGCCTCCACCGTGGAGCCGCCCAGCTCGGTGCTGGCCGTCCGGCTCGCGCTGCCGCGCTCCACCGTCGGCTACCAGGCCGTCGGCGAGCCCGACCCCCGGCTGCCGCTGACCGAGCCCACCACCCGGATCTGGGCCTGGGACGGCACCGACCCGCGCCCGGCCGTCGCCCCGCCCGCGCCGCAGAGCGCCGAACTCGTCCGCGCCACCGCCGAGATCTTCTGGCCCACCGTCCCTGCCGCCTACGACCACGCCGTCCGGCTGGCCGGGCTGCCGTTGGACGACCTGCTCGGCGTCCTGGTCCACCCGCCGATGCCGCGCGAGGACGAACTCGGCCGCGCCCTGCTCGCCCACCAGCCCGAACTCTGGGTGCGGGCCGTCCAGGTCTTCGCCTGCCTCGGCATCGCCCACCACCGCACCGACCAGCCCTGGGAGGGCTCCGAGCGCCGCCGCGTGCTGCGCGACCTGCTGCTCGGTCCAGAGGACTGGGTGGTCGAGGCGGCCGGCTTCGCGCTGGTCGCGATCGGCTGGACCCAGCCGCGGACCCGGGCCGACGTCGCCGCCCTGCTCCAGCAGCGACTGCACCACGGTGCTCGGGCCCGCCGCACCCGGGTGGTGACGATCCTCCGCTCGCTGTCCGCGCTGGTGCTCGCCGCGCCCTGGATGTCCGACGAGGACCGCGCGCTCGCCCGGCACCTGACGGCCCGGGAGGACGCCGCGGACGCCGGGGCGGATTCCGAACCGGAGACGGCGGGCCGACGGGAGACGGCGGGCCGACCGGGGACGGCGGAGGAGTCGGAGCCCGCGGGCGAGCCCCGCCCCGGCCGCCTGCGCCGCCTCTTCGGCAGAGGCTGAGGGCGGTCGCCCCGGGCCGTCCTACCCCACCCCGGGCAGCGGCTCCTGGTCGACGTCGAACCGTGCGACCCGCTCCGCCGGGTCCCGGCACTCCGGGCCCAGCCGCAGCATCCGCGACTCCGGGTCGTGCAGCGGCCGGTGGCAGCGGCGGCAGGTCACCCGCGGGCGGAGGGTCTGGGCGGTGTCCGTCCCGGGGAGCGGTTCGGGGCCGGTCGGACCGGGCGGGTTGGTCGGGCTGGTCATGGGGAGACGGTAGCCGTCCGCACCGTCAAGGCCCCCTGCCGGTGCGTGAAACGACGGGCCCATGGCCACCGACCGCAGCAGCGCAGGAGACCCGGCCCGCACCCTCGCCCTGCTCGGGGGGTTCACCGCCGACGAGCGCGCCGCCCGGAGCGCCACCCGGTCGCCGCGCGGGTCGGCGCCGCAGCCGGTGAGGCGCACGGCGGCGCGTACAGCCCGGACCACGCCCACGCCTTCGGCCCGGGTCCCGGACGGACTCGACGCCCTCATCGCAGGGCGGTAGCCCGCCCGTCGTACGCCTGGCGTGCCGCCTCGACCTCCGGCACCCGTCGCTCCGACCAGTGCGCCAGCGCCGCGACCAGCTCCGCCGCCTCCCGCCCCAGCGGGGTGAGGCTGTAGTCGACCCGCGGCGGGATCACCGGGTGCGCCTCACGCAGCACGAAGCCGTCCCGCTCCAGCGTCTGGAGGGTCTGGGCGAGCATCTTCTCGCTGACGCCGGTGACCTTGCGGCGCAGCTCGCTGAACCGGTAGCCGCGCTCGTTCAGCGCGCCCAGCACCAGCACGCCCCAACGGCTGGTGACGTGCTCCAGCACGCCCCGGGAGGGGCACATCCGGTCGAAGACGTCGGCGGGAGGCAGCCCGCCGGGCTTCAGCTCGCTTACCTTCATGTCAGTACCCTACTTTGAAGTGTGTACTTTCGAAAGGTTAGTGCCATCTCTAGGGTGAGTTTCGAGGTCAGAACCGCTTCACCACCCCCTGAGGAGCCCACCATGTACGTCGTCACCGGTGCCACCGGCCAGCTCGGCCGTCTCGTCGTCGAGGGCCTGCTGGCCGAGGTCCCCGCGAGCGAGGTGGCCGTCGCCGTCCGCTCCGCAGAGAAGGCCGCCGACCTGGCCGCACGCGGCGTGGCCGTCCGGGTCGTCGACTACGACAAGCCGCAGACCCTGGCCGGCGCCTTCGCCGAGGGCGACAGGGTGCTGCTGATCTCGGGCAGCGAGGTCGGCCGCCGGATCCCGCAGCACCGGGCCGTGGTGGAGGCCGCCAAGGCCGCCGGGGTCGCGCTGCTCGCCTACACCAGCGCGCCCGGCGCGGCCACCTTCCGGCTGGCCGACGAGCACAAGGCGACCGAGGAGCTGATCCTCGCCTCCGGTCTGCCGTACGCGTTCCTGCGCAACGGCTGGTACACCGAGAACTACCTGGGCGACGTGGCCGGCACGGTGGCGCGTGGCGTGGTGCTCGGCAGCGCCGGGGAGGGCCGGATCGCCACCGCCCCGCGCCGGGACTACGCGGACGCCGCGGTCGCGGTCCTGACCGCGAAGGACGACCGCGGGAGCGCGGTGTACGAGCTGAGCGGAGACGCCGCCTGGAGCCTGCCCGAGCTGGCCGCCGAGCTGACGCAGGCCTCCGGCCGACCGGTCGAGCACCTGGACGTCACCCCGGCCGAGCACCTGGACGCCCTGGTCGGTGCGGGCCTGCCGCAGGGCTTCGCCGAGGTCCTGGTGGACGTGGACGCGGGCATCGCGCGCGGCGAGCTGGCCGGCACCCCGGGCGATCTGGCCCGGCTGATCGGCCGTCCGACCGTCCCGCTGGCCGAGTCCGTCCGCGCGGCCCTGAACTCCTGAGCCGCCGGGGCCCCGGACTCCGGAACATCGCAGCTCCGGCCCCGGAGACGCCGGACGTGTCCGGCACTCAAGCAATGTCATGACCAAAATCCGAAAACGGAGATGACAGTCGCCCCTCCCGCCCGCTACCGTCGCCTCGACACACGCGCGCGGGAGGACACTCGGCCATGGCGGACACGGACCAGCAGGACAACGGCCGGGGACTCTGGTACGGCGTCGCCGCCTACGGCATCTGGGGACTCTTCCCGCTGTTCTGGCCGCTGCTGGAACCGGGTGCCGCCGACGACATCCTGGCCAACCGGATGGTCTGGTCCCTGGTCGCGGTCGTCCTGCTGCTGATCGCCCAGCGGCACTGGGGCTGGATACGCCCGCTGCTGCGCCAGCCCCGCCGGCTCGCCATGCTGGCCGGTGCGGCCACCGTGATCTCGGTGAACTGGGGCGTCTACATCTGGGCCGTCAACGCCGGGCACGTGGTCGAGACAAGCCTCGGCTACTTCATCAACCCCCTGGTCACCATCGCCTTCGGCGTCCTGGTGCTCAAGGAGCGGCTGCGCAGCGCGCAGTGGACGGCGGTGGGCATCGGCGCGGCCGCCGTCGCCGTGCTGACCGTCGCGTACGGGCAGCTGCCCTGGATCGCGCTCACCCTGGCGCTCTCCTTCGCCACCTACGGACTGCTGAAGAAGCAGGTCGGGCTGAGCGGGCTGGAGAGCCTGGCGGCCGAGAGCGCCTTCATGTTCCCGTTCGCCCTCGGCTACCTGGTCTACCTGGAGGTCTCCGGGCGCGGCACCTTCGGGCACACCGTGGCCGGCTCGTACGGCTGGGGGCACTCGGGGCTGCTGATGCTCAGCGGGGTGATCACCGCGATCCCGCTGCTGTTCTTCGGCGCGGCCGCCGTCCGGGTGCCGCTGACCGTGCTCGGGCTGCTCCAGTACCTGGCGCCGGTGTTCCAGTTCCTGATCGGTGTCGCGGTGTTCCACGAGTCCATGCCGCCCGCCCGCTGGGCCGGCTTCGGCCTGGTCTGGGCCGCGCTCGCGGTGCTCACCTGGGACGCGCTGCGCCAGGTGCGGGCCGACCGCGCGGCGCGGGCCGCGGCCGTGCCGCAGCC
>NZ_JAHSQD010000205.1 GCF_020103755.1 Streptomyces sp. LS1784 | reverse complement strand
GGCCCCGGGGCCGCGGCGGCCGCCGGCTCCGCCTGCGGAGCCTCCGGCGCCGGGGCGTCCGAGGGTGCGGGCCGGGTGTCGGCCGTCCAGCCCTTGCCGTCCCACCACCGCTGCGGCCTCGGGTCGCTGGTGGTGTCCTTGGGGTCCGGGTACCACCCGGCGGGGATCTGCTCACTCACGGTAGAGAATCTAAAGGCAGCCGGATAAACGCGAAATCAGCGCAGCCGGAGATTCCCGCCGTTTTCGATGAGATTCCGGTGAGAACCCCGGTGCGGCGGCGAGGACGAGCCTAGAGCGGGGTCACGTACGCCCCGGAGATGCCGCCGTCCACCAGGAACTCGCTCGCCGTGATGAACGAGGAGTCGTCGCTGGCCAGGAAGGCCACCGCGGCGGCGATCTCCTCGGCCCGGGCGAACCGGCCGAGCGGGATGTGCACCAGCCGGCGGGCGGCCCGCTCCGGGTCCTTGGCGAACAGCTCGCGCAGCAGCGGGGTGTCCACCGGCCCGGGCGAGAGCGCGTTGACCCGGATGCCCTCCCGGGCGAACTGCACGCCCAGCTCGCGGGACATCGCCAGCACCCCGCCCTTGGAGGCGGTGTAGGAGATCTGCGAGGTGGCCGCGCCCATCCGGGCCACGAAGCTGGCGGTGTTGATGATCGAGCCCCGCCCGTGCCGGCGCATGTACGGCAGCGCGGCCTTGCAGCACAGGTAGACCGAGGTCAGGTTGACCTCCTGGACCTTGCGCCAGGCGTCCAGGCCGGTGGTGAGGATCGAGTCGTCCTCGGGCGGCGAGATGCCCGCGTTGTTGAACGCGACGTCCACGCTGCCGCAGGTCTCGTACGCCTCGTCGAACAGCGCCTCGACCATGTACGGGTCGGTGACGTCGGTGTGCACGAACAGCCCGCCGACCTCCTTGGCGGCGGCCCGCCCGGTCTCCTCGTCGAGGTCGGCGCAGACGACCTTCGCCCCCTCCGAGGCGAGCCGTCGGGCGGCGGCCAGGCCGATCCCGCTGCCCGCGCCGGTGACCACCGCGGTGCGGCCGACCAGCCGGCGGCAGGCGACGTCGTCGCGCGCGGCGTGCTTCTCGCTCATGGGGCTGTCACTCCTCGCTGTGGATGAAGACGTTCTTGGTCTCGGTGAAGTGGCGCAGCGCGTCCGGCCCCAGCTCGCGGCCCACCCCGGACTCGCCGAAGCCGCCGAAGGGCGTCCAGTAGCGCACCGAGGAGTGCGAGTTGACCGACAGGTTGCCCGCCCGCACGCCCCGGGCCAGGCGCAGCGCCCGGCCGACGTCCCGGGTCCAGATCGAGCCGGACAGGCCGTAGCGGGTGGCGTTGGCCAGCCGCAGCGCGTCGGCCTCGTCGGTGAACGGCAGGACGGCGGCGACCGGGCCGAAGATCTCCTCGGTGACGGCCGGGGCCTCCGCGTCCCCGGGGGCGACCACCGTGGGCGGGTGCCAGTAGCCGGGCCCGTCCGGGACCTTCCCGCGGGCCAGCACCGGCAGGTCGGGGGTGAGGTAGGAGGCCACCCGGCGGACCTGGGAGGCCGAGATCAGCGGGCCGAGCTGCGTCTGCGGGTCGGCCGGGTCGCCGGTGCGCAGGGTCTCGACGGCGGGCAGCAGCAGGGCGAGGAAGTCCTCGTACACCTCGCGCTGGACCAGGATCCGGCTGCGGGCGCAGCAGTCCTGGCCGCTGTTGTCCGCGAAGGACATCGGGTCGGCGGCGCGGGCCAGGTCGGCGTCGGCGAAGACGATGTTGGGGCTCTTGCCGCCGAGCTCCAGGGTGACCCGCTTGGCGCGGGCGGCGCAGCGGGCGGCGACCTCCTTGCCGACGACGGTCGAGCCGGTGAAGACGATCTTGCGGACGGCCGGGTGGTCCACCAGGGCCC
The DNA here is from genome assembly GCF_020103755.1 of Streptomyces sp. LS1784. Classification (GTDB taxonomy): domain Bacteria; phylum Actinomycetota; class Actinomycetes; order Streptomycetales; family Streptomycetaceae; genus Kitasatospora. Next base: position 11,221 of record NZ_JAHSQD010000205.1, on the reverse strand, counting down.
GGCCGGTGCCGGCGCCCGCGCCCGGGACGACCTGGAACAGGCCCTCGGGCAGGCCCGCCGCGAGGGCGAGCTCGGCCAGCCGCAGGGCCGTCAGCGGGGTGGCCTCGGCGGGCTTGAGCAGGACGGCGTTGCCGGCCGCCAGCGCGGGGGCGAAGCCCCAGGCGGCGATCGGCATCGGGAAGTTCCACGGCGCGATCACCCCGACCACGCCGACCGGCTCGTGGAAGGTCACGTCCAGGCCGCCGGGGACCGGGATCTGCCGGCCGGTCAGCCGCTCCACTCCTCCGGCCGCGTACTCCAGCAGGTCGCGGACGTTGCCGGCCTCCCAGCGGGCGTTGCCCAGGAGGTGGCCGGCCTCCTCCACCTCCAGGGCGGCCAGCTCGGGGACGTGCACCTCGACCTGGTCGGCGAAGCGGCGCAGCAGCCGGGCGCGTTCGCCGGGGGCGAGCGCGGCCCAGCCCGCCTGGGCCTTCACCGCCCGCCGGACGGCCGCGTCCAGCTGTTCGGGGGTGGTGTCCGGGACAGTGGCGAGCACCTCGCCGGTGGCGGGGTTGCGAACGGTGCTCGCGGCGGGGGCGGTGCTCGCGGTCGGCTCGGTCATGCCTCACGTCCGTCGGTCATGCGTCACATCCGTTCGAAGGATCGGTAGCGCTCCCAGTCGGTGACCGCCCCGTCGTAGGCGGCCTGCTCGACCCGGGCCATGTTCAGGTAGTGCTCGACCACGTCGTCGCCGAAGGCCTCGCGGGCCAGCACGCTGTCCGCCCACAGCTCGGCCGCCTCGCGCAGCGATCCGGGCACCCGGGCGTACTCCTCGACCGCGTAGGCGTTGCCGAGGCATGGCGCGGGCAGTTCCAGCTTGCGCTGCAGCCCGTGCAGGCCGGCCGCGATCATCCCGGCCACCGCGAGGTACGGGTTGACGTCGCCGCCCGGCACCCGGTTCTCCATCCGCAGGCCGGGGCCGTGGCCGACCACCCGGTAGGCGCAGGTGCGGTTGTCCCGGCCCCAGGCGACGGCGGTCGGGGCGAAGGAGCCCGGGCGGTAGCGCTTGTAGGAGTTGATGTTCGGCGCGTACAGCACGCTGAACTCGCGCAGCGCGGTCAGCTGACCGGCCAGGAAGTGCCGCATGGTGTCGGTCATCCGGCCGTCCCGGTCGGCGAAGGCGGGGGCGCCGACGGCGTCGCGCAGCGAGAGGTGGATGTGGCAGCTGTTGCCCTCGCGCTCGTCGTACTTGGCCATGAAGGTGAGCGCGCAGCCGAGTTGGGCGGCGATCTCCTTCGCGCCGGTCTTGTAGACGCTGTGCTGGTCGCAGGTGGTGAGGGCGTCGGCGTAGCGGAAGGCGATCTCGTGCTGGCCGAGGTTGCACTCGCCCTTGGCGGACTCCACCACCAGGCCGGCACCGGCCATCTCGGTGCGGATCCGGGACAGCAGCGGCTCGACCCGGGCGGTGCCCAGCATCGAGTAGTCCACGTTGTAGAGGTTCGCCGGGGTCAGGCCGCGGTAGCCGCCCAGCCAGGCCTGCTCGTAGGTGTCGCGGAAGACCAGGAACTCCAGCTCGGTGCCGATGTCGGCGGCCAGGCCGTGCTCGGCGAGCCGGGCGATCTGGCGGCGCAGCAGCTGGCGCGGGGCGGCGTCCACCGGGTGGCCGCCGTGCCGGGCGAGGTCGGCGGTGACCTGGGCGGTGCCGGGCTGCCAGGGGGTCAGCCGCAGGGTGCCGAGGTCGGGGCGCATCGCGAAGTCGCCGTAGCCGGTGGCCCAGGAGGAGAAGGCGTAGCCGTCCACGGTGTTCAGGTCGACGTCGACGGCCAGCAGGTAGTCGCAGGCCTCGGCGCCGTGCTCGGCGACCTCGTCGAGGAAGAACCGGGCGGCGAAGCGCTTGCCCTGGAGACGGCCCTGCATGTCGGTGAAGGCGAGCGCGACGGTGTGCACCTCACCGGCGTCCACCAGGGTGCGCAGCCCGGCCAGGGTCAGCGGCGGCCGGGGCGGCGAGCCCGCGGCGGTCTGTTCGAGCATGGCTGAACCCTCCTCCTCGATCACTCTTCGAGATCAAGCGGTCACAGCGAACCGTACGGCCTGCCGCTCGCGGGGCGGAAGAGGGCGACGGGTGTCGGCTGCCCGTGGCGCGCCGACGCGCGTGGCTGACGGTGGATCGCGCGGTTCGGGGGGAGAATGCGCGCCATGGATCGCAGGCCTTTGATCGGCGTCAGCACCTACCTGGTGGACGCGAGTTGGAGCGATTGGCGGGGCCGCCGGGTGGCCCTGCTGCCCGAGCGGTACACCGCGCAGGTCCGGGACTCCGGCGGGATCGCGGTCCTGCTGCCGCCCGACGCCCCGGAGCGCGCGCCGGAGGTGCTAGCCCGGCTGGACGGCCTGGTGATCGCGGGCGGGCCGGACATCGACCCGGCGTACTACGGGGAGCCGGCCCATCCGGCGACCGAGGTGGACTCGCCGGAGCGGGACGCCTGGGAGGTCGCGCTGCTGCGGGCGGCGCTGGTGGCGGGGATGCCGCTGCTGGCGGTCTGCCGGGGGATGCAGATCCTGAACGTGGTGTGCGGCGGGACGCTGGTGCAGCACCTTCCGGACGTGGTGCCGGTGGACGTGCACGGAGGGTCGCCCGGGTGCTACGGCTCGCACCTGGTACGGCCGGTGCCGGGGACGCTGTTGGGCGGGCTGCTGCCGGAGAGCGAGCTGGAGGTGCCGACCTTCCACCACCAGGCCGTCGACCGGGTCGGGGCGGGCCTGCGGGTGAGCGCCCACGCGCCGGACGGGACGGTGGAGGCGGTGGAGGGCCCGGGGTTCGCGCTCGGGGTGCAGTGGCACCCGGAGCAGGGGGACGATCTGCGGCTGATGCGGGCCCTGGCCCGGGCGGCCACCGCGGCGACTCTCGACACGCTGGCGCTGGGGTAGCGCAACTGGGCGCGGGGGCAGGGGAGTTCGGGCCGCCGGCCGGCTGTGGTGTGCGCCGGGTCCGGCCGCCCGGACGGGAACGACAACGGTCACCAGTACAACCTTTGGATCTTTGCCGATTCTGCGGTTCACTTCGGGTGCGGGCCGGTCGCGCCGCGCCCCCCTTCACACCCGTGCGCCCAGAGAGGACTTCCATGGCCGGGCACGAGCATTCGCACGATGATCATGCGCATGACCACAAGCACGGGCACGGGTCCGGCGGACACGGCGGACACTCGCACGGCGTCGCCGCCGACGCGGACCGCCGCTGGCTGCTCAGCGCCCTCGCCCTGATCGTCGTCTTCATGGCCGGCGAGGTCGTGGTCGGCTTCGCCGCCCAGTCCCTGGCGCTGATCTCGGACGCGGCCCACATGCTCACCGACGCCGCCTCGATCGTGCTCGCGCTGATCGCCATGCGGCTCGCCGCCCGCCCGGCCCGGGGCGGCTACACCTACGGCCTCAAGCGCGCCGAGATCCTCTCCGCGCAGGCCAACGGGGTCACCCTGCTGGTGCTGTCGGCCTGGCTGGGCTACGAGGCGATCACCCGGCTGCTCGAACCGCCGGAGGTCACCGGCTCACTGGTGCTGATCACCGCGCTGGTCGGGATCGTGGTCAACCTCGCCGCCACCTGGTGCATGTCCAAGGCCAACCGCAGCTCTCTGAACGTCGAGGGCGCCTTCCAGCACGTGCTGACCGACCTGTACGCGTTCATCGCCACCGCCGTCGCCGGTGTGGTCGTGCTGACCACCGGCTTCGCCCGGGCCGACGCGATCGCCTCGCTGATCGTCGTCGCACTGATGCTCAAGGCCGGCATCGCGCTGGTCCGGGACTCCGGGCGGATCTTCCTGGAGGCCGCCCCGGCCGGGATCGACCCGGACGCGGTGGCCGACCGGATGGTCACCGAGCCACTGGTCGAGGAGATCCACGACCTGCACATCTGGGAGATCACCTCCGGCCAGCCCGCCCTGTCCGCGCACATCCTGGTCACCCCCGGCGGCGACTGCCACGCCGTGCGCCGTTCGCTGCAGCGCCGGCTCTCGGACGAGTACGGCATCACCCACTCCACCCTCCAGGTCGACCACGTCGGCGAGGACGAGGCCGGCGCGCTGCTGCAGATCGCCGGGCCGGGCGATCCGGCCGTCGACGCCGAGCACTGCGCCGACGCCCACGGCCCGGTCCACCGCGCCGGACCGCACGAGCACTGACGACACCCGTCCGTCACCGCGGTGCGGCATGATGCTGATCGTGACCGCACCGCGACTGATGCTGCTCGACTCCGCCAGCCTGTACTTCCGGGCCTACTTCGGCGTACCGGACACCCTGCGCTCGCCGCAGGGTGAGCCGGTCAACGCCGTCCGCGGCCTGCTGGACTTCATCGCCCGGCTGGTCCACGACCACCGCCCCGAGGAACTCGTCGCCTGCATGGACGCCGACTGGCGCCCGCAGTGGCGGGTGGACCTCGTCCCCTCGTACAAGACGCACCGGGTCGCCGAGGCGGCCGAGGACGGCGAGGAGGAGGTGCCCGACACGCTGGCCCCGCAGGTCCCGGTGATCGAACAGGTGCTGGACGCGCTCGGCATCGCCCGGGTCGGCTCCCCCGGCTACGAGGCGGACGACGTGATCGGCACCCTCACCGCCCGCGCCACCGGGCCGGTGCAGATCGTCACCGGCGACCGCGACCTCTTCCAGCTGGTGGACGACGCCCGCGGGATCACCGTGCTCTACCCGGTCAAGGGCATGGGCAACCTCCAGGTCACCGACGACGCGCTGCTGCTGGAGAAGTACGGCGTGCGCGGTGCCCGGTACGCCGACATGGCCGCCCTGCGCGGGGACCCGTCGGACGGCCTGCCCGGGGTCAGGGGCATCGGCGAGAAGACCGCCGCCCAGCTGATCAACGAGTACGGCGACCTCGCGGCCATCCGCGCCGCCGCTCTCGACCCGGGCTCCAAGCTCACCCCGGCCCGCCGCCGCAACATCGTCGAGGGCTCCGCCTACCTCGACGTCGCCCCCACGGTCGTCCGCGTCGCCGACGACGCCCCCCTGCCGGGCTTCGACCCGGCCCTCCCCCGCGAGCCGCTGTACCCGATGACCCTGGAGGAACTCTCCACCCGCTGGGGCCTCGGCACCTCCCTCGACCGCGTCCTGGAAGCCCTCGCCACCCGCTGAGCCCGTACCTGCGAAGGGGCCCGCACGTTCGACGCGAACGTGCGGGCCCCTCGGCGTTCCCGGGGTCGGCCGGCCCCAAGTGCCCTTGACTACACCTCACTTTGCGATGCAAAGTTCATGGCACAGCAAAGCGATTGCGCGTGACAAGGGGTGGATCATGACGACAACGCACGGGGGCGGCCCGGCCGAACTCCTCGCCGAGACGGAAGGACTCCGGGCCCGCGCCCGGACACGGCTGCGCGGCTCGGGGGTGCCGCTGCTCGGGTTCGGCCTGCTGGCCCTGGCCGCCGCGCCGATCTCCGGCCAGGCCTACAACTTCGGCGCCAACGGGCGGTCCGTCGATTCCTATCCGCTCTTCGCCTACTCGGAGCTCATCGACCTCTGCGTGTCGCACACCCCGGACGGCCCGTGCCAGACCGGCGAGTTCGACGGTGCCGTCCTCCGATTCCTGGCCTGGGGCGTCTGGTACGCACTGCTCCCGCTCGCCTGGCTGGCACTGGCCCGCTGGTACCGGCGGCGCGGCGAGGCCCGCGGGATCGTCCCGCACCGCAGCGGTTGGATCGGCGCCGCGGTCGGCGTCGGCATCCTGGTCTCCGCCGTGCTGCTCGCCCTGCTCTTCGCCCACCGGGTGCCGTTCGCCCTGTCCATGCTCGTGAACACCTACGCCTCGCCCTGGTACGTGGTCGGCATCGGCCTGGTCGTCCTCGGGCTGGCCGAACGCAGCCCCCTGGTGACCGCCGCCGGGCTCGCCCATGCGGCGCTGCTCACCGCCTACCTCGCGGCACCGTGGGAGAGCGGCTGGCTGCCGTGGCTCGACCGGGGCGACGGCGGCTGGGCCGACGGCCCGCAGCCGAAGGCGCTGCTGCTGGCGGCGGTCCTGCTGGCCGCCGGGCTGGCGCAGTGGACGGCGGCCCGCCGCGCACCGGGGGCATCCCGTACGGTCTCCTCATGAGCGTTGCGGACGAAGCCGAGGAGCAGCATCCGACCCTCGCCCTGGACGACACCGTCCACCAGCGGGTCCGGCTCGGCATCCTGGCGATCGCCCGCGAGGCCGAGAGCGTCGAGTTCGGCTTCCTCAAGGAGCAGCTCGGCCTCACCGACGGCAACCTCTCCCGCCACCTCAAGGTCCTGGAGGAATCCGGCCTGGTCACCGTCGCCAAGGGCTACGCGGGCCGCCGCCCCCGCACCTGGGTCTCCCTCACCCCCCACGGCGCCGAAGCCCTCGACCGCGAACTGCGCGCCCTGCGCGAACTCGTCCGCCGCCTCGACGCCGCCGGGTCCGGACGCCCCCGGGAATAGGAACCGAGGCGACGGGGCACAGCCGAAACCGCACGGTGGTGGGGAGTCGGGGCTGCGGGCACCGGTGGCTTCCGCCTCCTTCGTCGTCAGGCATGCGAAGGGGCCCGCACGTTCGACGCGAACGTGCGGGCCCCTTCGGGTGTCCGGCTAGCCCACCGAGGAGTAGGCGATGATGCCGCGGCGGAGGCCGTCGACGGCCTTGCGGGCGGTCCTGCGGAGTTCGACGTCCTCGCCGGCGGCGTCCTGGATCTGGCCCAGGACGTCGATCAGCTGCTTGGTCCAGCGGACGAAGTCGCCGGCCGGCATGTCGGCGTCGCGCAGCACCTGGTCGAGGTTGTGGCCGAGCGCCCAGCGGTAGGCGACCCAGGCGAAGCCGAGGTCGGGCTCGCGCTGGCCGACGCCCTCGGCGGTGTTGATCCGGTGCTGCTCCTCCAGGGCGTCCAGGTGCCCCCAGATCCGGACCATCTTGCCGAGCGCCTCCTTGGCCGCGCCCTCCGGCACCCGGGGGGCGCCGGCGTCGTCGGACTGGCGGGCCTCGTACACCAGCGCCGAGGCGCAGGCGGCGAGTTCGGCGGCGGCCAGGCCGTTCCAGACGCCCTCGCGGATGCACTCGGAGGCGAGCAGGTCGAGCTCGCCGTAGAGCCGGCCGAGCCGCTTGCCGTCGTCGGTGACGGTGTCCCCGCTCAGGTAGCCGAGGTCGGTGAGCAGCGCGCAGACCCGGTCGAAGGTGCGGGCGATGGTGTGGGTGCGCGAGCGCATCCGCCGTTCCAGCAGCTCGGTGTCACGGTGCAGCCGGTGGTAGCGCTCGGCCCAGCGGGCGTGGTCCTCGCGGTCGGAGCAGCCGTGGCAGGGGTGCCTGCGCAGCTCGGTGCGCAGCCGGGTGATCTCCGGGTCGTCGGCGGCGGCCGCGCGGCCGCGCCGGAAGCGCTCGGGCTCCAGGTGGCCGGCCTTGGTGCGCAGTGCCGAGGCGAGGTCACGCCGGGACTGCGGGCTGCGCGGGTTGAAGGACTTGGGGATGCGCACGCGCTCGATCGCGGCGACCGGGTGCGGGAAGTCGATCATGGCGAGCCGCTTGACCTGACGCTCGGCGGTGAGCACCACCGGGCGCGGGCCGTCCTGGAAGTCGGGGTGGCGCGGGCCGCCCCGGCCGGAACGGTTGACCGGCGGCAGGCCCGGGTCGAGGACCAGGGCGAGGCCGGCGAACTTCCCGGTGGGGACGTGGATGACGTCGCCCGGCTTGAGCTGCTCGATGGACTCGACGGCGGCCGCGCGGCGCTGGCTGGTGCCCTCGCGGGCGAGCTCGTTCTCGCGGTCCTTGAGCTTGCGGCGCAGCTCCATGTAGTCGTCGAAGTCCCCGAGGTGGCAGGTCATCGACTCGCGGTAGCCCTCCAGCCCCTCCTCGTTGCGCTGCACCTGGCGGGCGATGCCGACCACCGAGCGGTCCGCCTGGAACTGGGCGAAGGAGGTCTCCAGCAGCTCGCGCGAGCGGTGCCGGCCGAACTGGGAGACCAGGTTGACGGCCATGTTGTAGGAGGGCCGGAAGCTGGACTTGAGCGGGTAGGTGCGGGTGCCGGCCAGGCCGGCCAGCGCCTCCGGGTCGAGGCCGCGCTGCCAGAGCACCACGGCGTGGCCCTCGACGTCGATGCCGCGCCGCCCGGCCCGGCCGGTGAGCTGGGTGTACTCGCCGGGGGTGATGTCGGCGTGGGTCTCGCCGTTCCACTTGACCAGCTTCTCCATGACCACCGAGCGGGCGGGCATGTTGATGCCGAGCGCCAGGGTCTCGGTCGCGAAGACGGCCTTGACCAGGCCCTTCACGAAGAGCTCCTCGACCACCTCCTTGAACCGGGGCAGCATCCCGGCGTGGTGGGCGGCAATGCCGCGCTCAAGCCCGTCCAGCCACTCGAAGTAGCCGAGGACGTGCAGGTCCTCGTCCGGGATGTCGGCGCAGCGCTCCTCGACGATCGCCCGGACCTGGGCGCGCTCGGAGTCCTTGTTGAGCCGCAGGCCGGAGCTGAGGCACTGCTGGACGGCGGCCTCGCAGCCGGCCCGGCTGAAGATGAAGGTGATCGCGGGCAGCAGGCCCTCGGCGTCGAGCCGGTCGATGACGTCCACCCGGCCCGGCGTCCAGACCCGGCCGGGACGGCCGTTGGGCATCGAGCGGCCCCGGCCGCGGCCGAAGCGGTCGCGCGGGTTGCGGTCGAGCTCGGAGCGGGCGAGCCGGACCAGCTCGGGGTTGACGGCCTTGCCGGGGTTCTTCAGGTTGTTCTTGGGGCGGCCGTCCCGGTCGGGGTCGGCGAACAGGTCGTACATCCGGTTGCCGGCCATCACGTGCTGCCACAGCGGCACGGGGCGGGTCTCGGAGACGATCACCTTGGTGCCGCCGCGCACGGTGTCCAGCCAGTCGCCGAACTCCTCGGCGTTGGAGACGGTCGCGGAGAGCGAGACGAGGGTGACCGACTCGGGGAGGTGGATGATGACCTCCTCCCAGACCGCGCCGCGGAAGCGGTCGGCGAGGTAGTGCACCTCGTCCATCACGACGTAGCCGAGGCCGTCGAGGGTGCTGGAGCCCGCGTAGAGCATGTTGCGCAGCACCTCGGTGGTCATGACCACCACGGGCGCGTCGCCGTTGACGGTGTTGTCACCGGTGAGCAGGCCGACCTTGGCGGCGCCGTAGCGCTTGACCAGGTCCCCGTACTTCTGGTTGGAGAGCGCCTTGATCGGCGTGGTGTAGAAGCACTTGCGGCCCGCGGCCAGGGCCAGGTGCACGGCGAACTCGCCGACGATGGTCTTCCCGGAGCCGGTGGGGGCGGCGACCAGCACGCCGGATCCGGCCTCCAGCGTCTCGCAGGCCTCCAGCTGGAAGTCGTCCAGCGGGAAGTCGTACAGCTGCTGGAAGCCGTACAGGGCGGTGGCCTGCTCCTGGGCCCGGCGACGGCTGGCCGCGTACGCCTCGGCGGGGCTGAGCTCCCGGTCGTCCTGGAGCTCTGGATCGGGGGTGTTCATCGCCGTCCGGATGTGGTTGGTGTGATCTCGCATCTCAGCGAGAGGTTACCCGGGAGGACTGACATCGATAGCACCGTTTTTCCGTGCGACGAGATCGCTCCCCTCCCAGATCCATAGTTGCAAATGTCTTCAAGTGATCGGTACAGAGTTACGCGCTGGCCGGCGGCGACGTCGCCGACCTGCTGCGGGCCGCCCGGCGAATCCTCACCGGGCTGCTCGCCGACCGGAACCTGCTCCTGGCGGAGCTACAGGCGTCCGGCGACTAGCCCTTCAGCAGCTCCGTCAGCCCCTCCGCCAGCCGCTCGTACTCCTGCGGCCGGTTGTACAGCTGCGCGCTGACCCGCAGCACCCCGCCGCCGGCCCACGGGCGGACGGCGATCCGGGTGCCCAGCCGGTGCCACACCTCGGCCATCAGCGCCTTCACCTGCGGCTCGGTCTCGCCGTACCCGGCCGGCAGCCGGACGGTGCTCATCCACACCCCGGGTGTCGAGGGCAGCGGCGCCAGGCCGGCCCGCTCGGCCAGCACCCCGCCGCCGTACGCGGCGAGGGCGGTGTTGTGGGCGGCCACCGCCGCGTGGCCGAGTCCGCGCAGCAGCTCGAAGCCGGCCGGGGCGGCCAGCCAGGGCGTGTAGTCGCAGGTGCCGCGCCACTCGACGTTGCCGGGGAAGCCCTTGTCGTGCTCCCAGGACAGCGCCAGCGGGCGCACCCGGCCGGTCCACTCGGGGCGGACGGCGAGCACCCCGGTGGCGCGCGGGGCGAAGGCCCACTTGTGCAGGTTGCCGAACCAGAAGTCGGCGTTCGGGTCGATCGGGGCGGGCAGCATGCCGGGCGCGTGGGCGCCGTCCACCACGGTGGTCACGCCGCGGGCGCGCAGGTCGGCGAGCAGGGCCGGGCCGGCCACCAGGCGGGCGGTGGGCGAGGTCAGCTGGTCCAGGATCGCGACGGTGGTGCGCCCGTCCGCTGCGGCGAGCACCGCCTCCCGGACGGCCTGCTCGTCCGGGGCGTCCAGGGGGACGCGGGCCACCACGAGTTCGGCGCCGGTCTCGGCGGCCTTGCGGGCCGCGGCCTGCGTCACCGCGCCGTAGCCGTGGTCGGTGACCAGGATCCGGTCGCCGGGCGCGAACGGGATGGTGTCCAGGGCGATCGCGACCGCCTCGGTGACGTTGGAGACCAGCGCGAGCCGGTCCGGGTCGGTGTCCAGTTCGGCGGCGATCAGGACGCGGGCGGCGGCGATCCGCGCCGGGAGGTCGGCGAAGAAGCCGTCCGGGTCCTGCTCGTGCTCGGTGCGCAGCCGGTCCTGTGCCCGCTGCACCGGGAGGGGCACGGCGCCGAACGAGCCGTGGTTCAGGTGCGCGGTCTGCGGCGACACGCTGAACAGCCCGTCGGCGGCGGGCAGCGGGGCCGGGGGTTCGGTGGTCCGCAGGTCCTCGTTCACGGTTTCCTCCGCTGGCTGACGTGCCGGTGGCTGACGTTCCGGCCGGCATGCAGACTGATGTGTGACATTTCACATGACAGACTACTGGTCGGGACACGCACCTCGCGACCACCATCGGGCCGTGACCATCACCGACCCCTTCCTTGCCCTCAGCGCCCGTACCGGCCGGTTCGCCTTCGGCGCGCCGCGTGCGTACACCCTCGCCGAGGACGGTACCCGGCTGCTGCTGCTCCGCTCGACCGGTCCGGAGGATCCGGTCGACCGCCTCCACCTGCTCGACGCCGCCACCGGCGAGGAGCGGCTGGTCGCCGACCCGGCCGCACTGCTGCCCGGCCGCACCGGCCGGCGCGACGACCTGCCCGCCGTCGAGCGGCG
>NZ_JAHSQD010000204.1 GCF_020103755.1 Streptomyces sp. LS1784 | reverse complement strand
CGGCGCGCACCCGGCGGGACAGCTCGGCGGCGGCCGCCCGCGGGTCCGCCGCGGCCGTGACGGCCCGCACCACGACGATCCGGCGGGCACCCGCGGCCAGCACCTCGTCCAGGTTGCCGAGGTCGATCCCGCCGATCGCGAACCACGGCCGGTCGGTGGCCTGCTTCGCCGCGTACGAGACCAGGCCGAGGCCCGGGGCCGGGCGGCCCGGCTTGGTCGGGGTCGGCCAGACCGGGCCGGTGCAGAAGTAGTCCACCCCCGGCTCGGCGATCGCCGCGTCCACCTCGGACTCGGCGTGGCAGGAACGGCCGATCAGCACGTCCTCGCCGAGGATCGCCCGGGCGGCCGCCACCGGCAGGTCGTCCTGGCCGAGGTGCAGCACGTCCGGCCGGGCCGCGTGGGCGACGTCGGCGCGGTCGTTGACGGCCAGCAGCTTGCCGTGCCGGCGACAGGCGTCGGCGAAGACCTCCAGGGCCTCCAGCTCCTGCCTGGCCTCCAGGCCCTTGTCCCGCAGCTGGACGATGTCCACCCCGCCCGCCAGCGCCGCGTCCAGGAACTCGGCGAGGTCGCCCTGCTCGCGGCGGGCGTCGGTGCACAGGTACAGCCGGGCGTCGGCGAGCCTGGCGCGCAGGTCCGTCATCACAGCGCCATGGCCTGGGCGCGGCGCTTGACCTCGGTCGCCCGGTTCTCCCACAGCGCCTGCACCGGGGTGCCGGGCAGCGACTCGTCCTCCGTGAACATCCACTCGATGATCTCGTCGTCGGAGAGGCCGCTGTCCCGCAGCACGGTCAGCAGGCCGACCAGGTGCTTGACCGGGCCGGTCTCGTCGATGAAGGCGGCCGGGACCTGCAAGGACTTGTTGGGGCCGCGGCGGACCGCGATCAGGTCACCCTTCTTGACCATGTTGCGGACCTCGGTGACCAGCACACCCCACCGCTCGGAGATGTCGGGCAGGTACAGCCACTCGGGGACCAGGGCTTCAGTCTTGGCATCGATCTCACTCACGGCACCAGACTGCCACCTCGACGGCCCACCGCGCACACGGCCCTACGCCGTGGCCGCCTTCAGCGGCACCGCCGGGTCGGCCGCGCGGGCCGGGTCCAGCGCGGTGCCGCGCTCGATCAGCCTCCGCCCCTGGGTGAGGTCGCGCGGCCGGTCCACGGTCAGCAGCGCGCTCGGCACGCCGTCCCGCAGCCAGAGCACCGACCAGTCGGCGTCCTGCGGGCCCCCGCGCCAGAGCAGCTCGTCGCCCTCGGCGTGCCGGCCGGCGTACTGGACCATCCGCCCGAACTGCTCGGACCAGAAGTACGGCACCGGGTCGTAGGCCGGCGCGTCCGCGCCCAGGACGGCGGCGGCCACCGCCTCGCCGGACTGCAGGGCGTGGTCCCAGTGCTGGACGGCCAGCCGGGCGCCGGACCGGGTCGAGGGGTAGCTGACGCAGTCGCCGGCCGCGAAGACACCGGGCACCGAGGTGCGCAGCCGCCCGTCCACCACGACGGCACCGGCCGCGTCCAGCTCGATCCCGGAGCCGGCCAGCCAGCCCGTCGCGGGACGCGCCCCGATACCGACCACGACCTCGTCGGCGGGCAGGTGCGAGCCGTCCGCCAGCAGCACCGCGCCGGGCTCGACGGCGGCCACACCGACCCCGCAGCGCAGGTCGACCCCGGCCTCGGTGTACCAGGCGGCCATCGCCGAACCGATCTCCGTCGGCAGCGCGCCGGGCAGCGGTGCCGGGCCGGCCTCGACCACGGTCACCTCGCAGCCCGCCGCGCGGGCCGCACCGGACACCTCGGCACCGATCCAGCCCGCACCGACCAGCACCAGCCGCAGCCCGGGGCGCAGCAGCGCGCGCAGCGCCAGGGCGTCGTCCAGGGTGTGCAGCAGGTGCGCCCGCTCGGCGCCGGGCAGGGCACGCGGGACGGCGCCGGTGGCGACCACCAGCGAGCCGTACGCGAGGTCGCCGCCGTCGGTGTGCAGCACGCCGGGGGTGAGGCCGGTGGCCCGGCGGCCGGTGAACAGCTCGATGCCGAGCTGCCCGTAGTCGATGTCCAGGGCGGTGGAGTCGGCCTTGCCGAGCAGCACGTCCTTGGAGAGCGGCGGCCGGTCGTACGGCGCGTGCGGCTCCTCGCCGACCAGCGCGATCCGCCCCTGCCAGCCTCCCTGCCGCAGCTTGAGGGCGGCCTGCGCCCCGGCCAGCCCGGCTCCGACGACGACCACCTGATCCGTTCCGCTCAGCTCTGCCACGCCCGTCACTGTACTCAGCGGCCGGCCGGCAGCTGCGGGCCGTCCGCGCTTCGCGCCGGCCCTCCGACCGTGCGGAGCGCGGAGGCGGGCGCGGGTGGTCTCCTCCCTGGTCCACCCCGCGTACGGGCCTTCGGCCGGGCCGCCCCCCGGCGTTAAGGTGGGGGCACCACACGGGAGCCCGGCGTACCGGGCTGAGAGGCGGGCTGACACGGCCTGCGACCGTCCGAACCTGATCCGGGTCATACCGGCGAAGGGAGAAGAGCAGCCTTGTCACGCTTGCCATCAGGCGCCCGCGCCGACGTGCTGGTGATCGGCGGGGGCATCATCGGCCTCGCCGTCGCCTGGCGCGCCGCCCAGCGCGGGCTGCGGAACGTGATCGTGGTCGACCCCTCCCCCGGCGGCGGCGCGGCCCGGGTCGCGGCCGGAATGCTCGCCCCGGTCACCGAGCTCCAGTACGGCGAGGAGCCGCTGCTGCGCCTCGGCATGGCCTCGAACGAGCGGTACGCGGCCTTCGCCGCCGAGCTCACCGAGGCGAGCGGCGGTCTGGACACCGGCTACCGCCGGTGCGGCACCGTCGCCGTGGCGCTGGACTCCGACGACCGCGAGGAACTGCGCGAACTGCACGCCTTCCACCGGCGGCTCGGCCTGGACTCGACCTGGCTGACCGGCCGGGAGGCCCGCAGGCTGGAGCCGATGCTCGCCCCCGGCGTGCGCGGCGGCCTGCACGTGGCCGAGGACCACCAGGTGGACGGCCGCCGGCTGCTCAAGGCCCTGCTCCTCGCCTGCGAACGCGCCGGGGTCTCGATCCGTCCGGCCGAGGCCGTCGAGCTGCTGGTCGAGAACGGCCGCGCGACCGGCGCCCGGCTGAGCACCCAGGAGACCGTGACCGCCGAGCAGGTCCTCCTCGCGGCCGGCCCGCACAGCCACCGGTTGCCCGGCCTGCCCGAGGGGGCGCTGCCCGCGATCCGCCCGGTGAAGGGGCAGGTGCTGCGCCTCCGGATCCCGGACGCCTACCGGCCGTTCCTCTCCCGCAACGTCCGCGCCGTCGTCCGCGGCCGGCACCTGTACCTGGTGCCGCGCGAGAACGGCGAGCTGGTGGTCGGCGCGACCACCGAGGAACAGGGCTACGACACCACCGTCACCGCCGGCGGGGTGTACGAACTCCTGCGCGACGCCCACGAGTTGGTCCCGGGGATCACCGAACTCCCGCTGCTGGAGACCTCGGCCGGGCTGCGCCCCGGCTCGCCGGACAACGCCCCGCTGCTGGGCCCGACCTCGGTGCCCGGGCTGGTCGCCGCCACCGGCCACTACCGCAACGGCGTGCTGCTCACCCCGGTGACCGCCGACCTGGTCGCCGAGTACCTGGCCACCGGCGAAGTCCCCGAGCCGGCACGGCCGTTCACGCCCCTGCGCTTCTCCCCCGACCGCTCCACGACGAAGGCCTCCGCATGACCGAGACCGCCCTGAACGAGATCGCCCTGACCGTCAACGGCGAGCCCCGCCGGGTGCCCGCCACGACCACCCTCGCCGAGGTGGTGGCCTCCGTCAGCGCCGCCAACACCGGAGTCGCCGCCGCGCTCAACGAGGCCGTGGTGCCCCGTAGTTCGTGGTCCGAGACGCCGCTGAGCAGCGGCGACCGGGTCGAGATCCTCACCGCCGTCCAGGGAGGCTGAGCCATGGCCGAGGACCTTCTCACGATCGCCGGGACGTCCTTCTCCTCCCGGCTCATCATGGGCACCGGCGGCGCGCCCAGCCTGGAGGTCATGGAGCGCGCGCTGCTCGCCTCCGGCACCGAGCTGACCACGGTGGCCATGCGCCGGGTCGACGCCTCCACCCAGGGCTCCGTCCTGGACGTGCTGACCCGCAACGGCATCCGGGTGCTGCCCAACACGGCCGGCTGCTTCACCGCCGGCGAGGCCGTGCTGACCGCCCGGCTGGCCCGCGAGGCGCTCGGCACCGACTGGGTCAAGCTGGAGGTGATCGCCGACGAGCGCACCCTGCTGCCCGACCCGATCGAGCTGCTGGACGCCGCCGAGACGCTGGTCGACGACGGCTTCACCGTCCTGCCCTACACCAACGACGACCCGGTGCTGGCCCGCAAGCTGGAGGACGTCGGCTGCGTGGCCATCATGCCGCTGGGCTCGCCGATCGGTTCGGGCCTGGGCATCCGCAACCCGCACAACTTCCAGCTGATCGTGGAGGGCGCGGGCGTCCCGGTGATCCTGGACGCGGGCGCCGGCACCGCCTCCGACGTGGCGCTGGCGATGGAGCTGGGCTGCGCCGCGGTGATGCTGGCCTCCGCGGTGACCCGGGCTCAGGACCCGGTACTGATGGCCGAGGCGATGCGGCACGCCGCCGAGGCGGGCCGGCTCGCGCACCGGGCCGGCCGCATCCCGCGCCGCTTCCACGCCGAGGCGTCCTCCGCGATGGCCGGCCGGGCCGACCTGGACACCCGGGAGCGGCCGGCGTTCTAGGGACATGACGCGTCACAAGCCGGGCACAGATGGCCCCGGAGGCACTGTCCTCCGGGGCCTTCCGGTCCACACCTCACCTAGACTCGCCGGGTGGACGTGACTCCTCCCCCTCGCAAGCGAGAGGGCTTCTCACTCGGATCCGAAGACCCTCATGACGGCCAAGCCCTGACCGCCGCCCATGGGCAGGTCACCGACGGCGTCCCAGTGGTGCCCACATGGTCAGACCCGCTGATCGGCACCCTGCTCGACAACAGGTACCGGGTCGAGCAGCGCATCGCGACCGGCGGGATGTCCACCGTCTACAAGGGCACCGACACCCGTCTGGACCGGGTGCTCGCACTCAAGGTGATGCACCCCGCGCTGGCCGGCGACGAGGGCTTCACCGCCCGCTTCATCCGCGAGGCCAAGGCGGTCGCCAAGCTCACCCACCCCAACGTGGTCAACGTCTTCGACCAGGGCGCGGACGGCGGCCACGTCTTCCTCGCCATGGAGTACGTGCCCGGCCGCACCCTGCGCGACCTGCTGCGCGACCGCGGCGCGCTCTCCGTCCGGGCCGCGCTGGACGTGCTGGAGCCGGTGCTGGCCGCACTCGGCGCCGCCCACCGGGCCGGGCTGGTCCACCGCGACGTCAAGCCCGAGAACGTGCTGATCACCGAGGGCGGCCTGGTCAAGGTCGCCGACTTCGGCCTGGTCCGGGTGCTCGGCACCGCCGACGGCGCGCCCACCTCGACCACCACCGCCACCGGCGGAACGGTCATGGGCACCGTCTCCTACCTGGCCCCCGAGCAGATACTCCCCGACGCCCCCACCGACCAGCGGGTGGACGTCTACGCGGCCGGCATCCTGCTGTACGAGATGCTCACCGGCCGCCGCCCCCACACCGGGGACAACCCCGTCCAGGTCATGTACAAGCACCTGCACGAGGACGTCCCGGCCCCCTCACTGGTCGCCCCCGCCGTCGGCCCCGGGCTGGACGCGATCGTGGCCGGCGCCTGCGCCCGGTCCGCCGACGCCCGCCCGTACGACGCGGTCGAGCTGCTCGCCGCCCTCCAGCGGGTCCGCCGCACCCTCACCCCGGCCGAGCTGGACGCCGAGCCGCCGGCCTCCACCCGGCCCAGCCCGCGCTACCCGACCAGCGAGCCGACCTCGGTGATCCAGCCTCTGCCGCAGCCCGCCGACGCCCCGCCGACGGAGCGCACCAGCGTGCTGGACATGCCGCCGGAGCTGATGGACGAGCTGCTCGCCGAACCGCGCCCGTACGACGAGCCGACCCCGGTGCACCAGCGCCGGCCGGGCCGGCTGCGCCGCCTCCCCCGCAAGCCGCTGATCTGGACGGCCGCGCTGGCCGCCCTGGTGCTGGCGATCGGCGGCGCCACCTACGGGATCTCCGAGGGGCTGTACGGCTCGGTGCCGGGCGTGCTCGGCAAGGACCGGGCCGAGGCGCAGCGGGTCCTGGACAAGGAGGGCCTGCACGGGAAGTTCGTCGAGGTGTTCAGCGAGTCCGTCCCGTCCGGAGAGGTGATCTCCACCGACCCCGGAGTGGGCGCGCGCACCCGCAAGAGCGACAGCGTCACCGTCACCGTCTCCAAGGGCCCCAAGCGGATCGCGGTGCCGGACCTCGCCGGCAGGAGCGCCGCCGACGCCGCCGCGGCCCTGACCGGGGCCCAGCTGACCAGGGGCAGTGTGACCGAGACCTACAACGACACCGTGGCCGAGGGCTCGGTGATCAGCAGCTCCCCGGCGGCCGGGCAGCTGCTGCAGGAGAACTCCGCGGTCTCGCTGGTGGTCAGCAAGGGCATGGTGCCGGTCCCGAACGTCACCGGAATGAGCAAGGACGAGGCGCAGAAGGCGCTCCAGGCGGCAGGCTTCACCATGCAGACCTCCGGCTGGGACGTGTTCGGCGCGGTCACGTCGTCCGGCCAGAGCCCGGCGGCGGGCGAGCGGCGCCCGCAGCGCAGCGCGGTGACGGTCAAGTTCTCGCTGTTCTAGCCCGTTCCGGCCCTTCGGCCGGTATCAGCGCAGCGGCCCGTCGCCGGGCTCCTCCTGGTAGGAGTAGCGCTGCTCGCGCCAGGGGTCGGCGAGGTTGTGGTAGCCGCGCTCCTCCCAGAAGCCGCGCCGGTCGGCCCGCATGTACTCCACCGCGCGCACCCACTTGGGGCCCTTCCAGGCGTACAGCCGCGGCACCACCAGCCGGACCGGGAAGCCGTGCTCGGCGGTGAGCGCCTCGCCGTTGCGGTGGGTGGCGAGCAGGGTGTGCGGGTCGGCGAAGTCGGCCAGCCGCAGGTTGGCGCTGTAGCCGTACTCGGCCCAGACCATGACGTGGGTGACGCCGGGCGCCGGGGGCACCAGGTCGAGCACCACGGCGGCCGACACGCCCGTCCACTCGTTGCCGAGGACGGAGAACTTCGTCACGCAGTGCAGGTCCGCGACGACGGTGGTGCGCGGCAGGGCGTTGAAGGCCTCGAAGTCCCAGCTGTGCTTCTCCGCCGAGGCGGTGGCGCCGAACACCTGGAGGTCCCAGGTCAGCGGCTTGAAGCGGGGCACCGGCCCGTAGTGCAGGGCGGGCCAGCCGCGCTGCGCGCGCTGTCCCGGGGGGAGCCTCGGGTCAGACGGCGGAAGCGGTTCGTGTTTCGACTGACCCATGGATCCATGGTGACAGACGGCGGACGAGCCACGGTGCGCGCCCCTTTCCGCGGATCCGCGCCCCCGCCCGTACGGGCCAGCGGTCGACCGACCACCAGCACGTTTCATCACGAATCGGATATTCCGACACATGTCCTAGTGAGTGTGAACTTACTGGAATTTCCTCCCAAAGCGGTGCCAGGATGCGCAGCGCAGGACTCAGCACAGGACTCAGCACAGGAATCACCGCACGACACAGGGCAGCACGAGCGCAGGAGGCACCACCATGCAGGGCGATCCCGAGGTCATCGAGTTCCTCAACGAGCAGCTCACCGCCGAGCTGACCGCGATCAACCAGTACTTCCTGCACGCCAAGATGCAGGAGAACTTCGGCTGGACGAAGCTCGCCAAGTACACCCGGCACGAGTCCTTCGACGAGATGAAGCACGCCGAGACGCTCACCGACCGGATCCTGTTCCTGGAGGGACTGCCCAACTACCAGCGGCTGTTCCATGTCCGGATCGGCCAGACGGTCAAGGAGATGTTCGAGGCGGACCGCCAGATCGAGGTCGAGGCGATCGACCGGCTCAAGCGCGGGATCGTGGTGATGCGGGCCAAGAACGACGTCACCTCGGCGAACATCTTCGAGGACATCCTGGCCGACGAGGAGCACCACATCGACTACCTCGACACCCAGCTGGAACTGCTGGAGAAGCTCGGCGAGGCGCTCTACATCGCCCAGGTCATCGAGCAGCCGGAGTCCTGAGGGCTCAGGCCGCCCGCAGCGGGGCCACCGGGGCGGCCTCCGGGGCCGGCGCCGCCGGGGTCTCCGGTTCCGCGAGGCCGAGCTTCGCGGCCAGCCGGGCGGTCGGGCAGGGGCGGGCGCCGTGCTCGCCGAGCAGCGCCTGGATGCGGCGCACGCAGGACCCGCAGTCGGTGCCGGCCTTGCAACCCCTCGCGATCTGGCGCGGGGTGCCGGCACCCCCGTCGATCGCCTTCTTCACCTGGTCCTCGGTGACCGCATGGCACATGCACACGTACATCGCGGTCTCTCCCGGTGCGAGGTGGAGTGGATCTTGACTAAGGCCTGCCTTAGTTCGCTGAGGCTTACCTTACCTGCTGAAAAGGGTACGAAAAAGCCCCTCCGGGCTCGGGAACCCCGAATCCGGAGGGGCCTTCGTCACATCCGACGGGCACCGGGCCTACTGGCCGCGGTACATCTCCGCCACCAGGAACGCCAGGTCCAGCGACTGGCTGCGGTTGAGGCGCGGGTCGCAGGCCGTCTCGTAGCGCTGGTGCAGGTCGTCCACCAGGACCTCGTCGCCGCCGCCGACGCACTCGGTGACGTCGTCACCGGTCAGCTCCACGTGGATGCCGCCCGGGTGGGTGCCGAGCGCGCGGTGCACCTCGAAGAAGCCCTTGACCTCGTCCAGGACGTCGTCGAAGCGGCGGGTCTTGTGCCCGCTGGAGGCCTCGAAGGTGTTGCCGTGCATCGGGTCGCAGATCCACACCGGCTTGGCGCCGGAGGCGGTGACCTTCTCCACCAGGCTGGGCAGGTGGTCGCGGATCTTGCCCGCGCCCATCCGGGTGATGAAGGTCAGGCGGCCGGGCTCGCGCTCCGGGTCCAGCTTCTCGATCAGGGCGAGCGCGTCGTCCACCGAGGTGGTCGGGCCGAGCTTGACGCCGATCGGGTTGCGGATCTTCGAGGCGAACTCGATGTGCGCGTGGTCCAGCTGCCGGGTGCGCTCGCCGATCCACACCATGTGGCCGGAGACGTCGTACAGCTCGCCGGTGCGCGAGTCCACGCGGGTCAGCGCGGTCTCGTAGTCGAGGATCAGCGCCTCGTGCGAGGAGAAGAACTCGACGGCCTTGAACTCCTCCGGCACCACGCCACAGGCGCTCATGAACGCCAGGGCGTTGTCGATCTCCCGGGCGAGCTGCTCGTAGCGCTGGCCGGCCGGCGAGTTGCGGACGAAGTCCTGGTTCCAGGCGTGCACCTGGCGCAGGTCCGCGTAACCACCGGTGGTGAACGCGCGCACCAGGTTGAGCGTGGCGGCGGACGCGTTGTACATCCGCTTCAGGCGCTCCGGGTCCGGGATGCGGGACTCGGGGGTGAACTCGAAGCCGTTCACCGAGTCGCCGCGGTAGACCGGCAGGGTCACGCCGTCGCGGGTCTCGGTCGACTTGGAGCGCGGCTTGGAGTACTGGCCGGCGATGCGGCCGACCTTCACCACCGGCACCGAGGCCGCGTACGTCAGTACAGCGGCCATCTGGAGCAGCGTCTTCAGCTTGTTGCGGATGTGCTCCGCCGAGACACCGTCGAAGGCCTCGGCACAGTCACCACCCTGGAGGAGGAAGGCCTCCCCGCGCGCCACGGCTCCGAGCCGGGCGCGCAGCTGGTCGCACTCGCCGGCGAAGACGAGCGGCGGATACGAGGCGAGCTCGGCAAGGGTCTTGCGCAGAGCCTCTTGGTCCGGCCATTCAGGCTGCTGCGCCGCGGGCAGGGACTGCCAGGAGTGGGCAGCCCTCGATGTCTCAGTCGTAGCGGTCACACCGCCAAGGCTACGGGGTGACGGGAGTGACTCGTGACTATTGCCCGATGGGTGAGACGCATCTCGGACAAAGACGTGATCCCCCTCACGCGCCCCGGCGCATCCGCTACGCTCGGACCATGCACGCGCCCCACACCCACTCCTGGTGGTGGGCCTCCCCCAAGGGTGGCCCACAGATGGCGCGTTCCTAGACGAACACGACGGCCGCCCCTCGGGGCGGCCGTCGGCGTCTGAGCAGACGGCCCTCCGGGAGCGGACCTTGCACCGCCTCTCAGCCAGTCCATCCGGAAGGAAGCCGTTCCCGTGACCACCGCTGTCGACCTGCTCACCCGTATCACCGGCCCCGACGCCCCTGCGTTCGCCCTGCTGCACCGCCGCACCCCCCGGCTCAGCCCGGACACCGTCGAGGTGCTGCTGGGCACCGTCGACAACTACGAGAACCTCGCCGACCTGCCCGTCCGCAGCGGCGCGCCGGCCGGCGGCGGCCCGGTGCACGACCTGCTCGCGCTCGTCCCGTACCGCCAGATCCGCGAGCGCGGCTTCGAAGCGCACGACGACGGCACCCCCCTGCAGGCCCTCTCGGTGACCGCGCAGCACGTCCTTCCGTTGGCCGAATTCACCTCCGCCCTACCGAAGTTGCCGGTCTCACTTGCCGGTGGCGGGTTCGATGTGGACGACGATTCGTACGCGTCGATCGTCCGCCGGGTGATCCGGGACGAGATCGGCAACGGCGAGGGCGCCAACTTCGTGATCCGGCGCGACTTCCACGCCACGCTGGAGGACTTCTCCCCGGAGCTCGCGCTGACGCTGTTCCGCCGGCTGCTGGAGCAGGAGCGCGGCGCGTACTGGACCTTCCTGGTGCACACCGGCGAGCGGGTGCTGGTCGGCGCCTCCCCCGAGGTGCACGTCCGGCAGAGCGGCGGCACCGTCGTGATGAACCCGATCTCCGGCACCTACCGCTACCCGGCCGGCGGCTCCGACCTCGACTCGCTGCTCCAGTTCCTGCACGACCCCAAGGAGCTGGAGGAGCTCACCATGGTCGTGGACGAGGAGCTCAAGATGATGTGCACGGTCGGCGACCTCGGCGGCCAGGTGCTCGGACCCCGGCTCAAGGAGATGGCCCACCTCGCCCACACCGAGTACGAGCTGCGCGGGCGCACCTCGCTGGACGTCCGCGAGGTGCTCCGCGAGACGATGTTCGCCGCGACCGTCACGGGCAGTCCGGTCGAGAACGCCACCCGGGTGATCAAGCGCTACGAGCCCGCCGGGCGCGGCTACTACTCCGGCGCGCTCGCCCTGATCGGCCGCTCCGCCAGCGGCGGGCAGCTGCTGGACTCGCCGATCTGCATCCGCACCGCCGACATCGACCCGGCCACCGGCCGGCTGGTCGTCCGGGTCGGCGCCACCCTGGTGCGCCACTCCGTCCCGGAGTCCGAGGTCGCCGAGACCCACGCCAAGGCCGCCGGGGTGCTCACCGCGATCGGCGCCCGGCCCGCGCCCGCCCGGCTGCCCCACCCGGTCGGCCCCCGGCTCGCCGACGACCACCGGGTGCAGGCCGCCCTGGACTCCCGCCGGGCCGACCTCGCGCCGTTCTGGCTGCGGATGCAGGAGCCGGCCGAGATCACCGAGGCCGAGCCGGCCCTGGTCGTGGACGGCGAGGACACCTTCACCTCGATGCTCTCCCACCTGCTCAGCTCGCTCGGCCACCGGGTGACGGTGGCCCGCTACGACGAGCCGGGGCTGCGCGAGCGGGTCGCGGCGCACCGGGGCGCACTGGTGCTCGGCCCCGGCCCGGGCGACCCGGCGCTCGCGGACGACCCCAAGATGATGCTGCTGCGGCCGATCGTCGCGGACGCGCTGGCCGCCGTCCGCTCCGGCGCCCGCACCTCGCCGCTGCTCGCGGTCTGCCTGAGCCACCAGCTGCTGGCCGCCGAACTCGGGCTTCCGCTCGGCCGCAAGGCCGTCCCGTACCAGGGGGCGCAGGAGCGCATCGACCTGTTCGGCAGCAAGCACACGGTCGGCTTCTACAACACCTTCACCGCGCGCTGCTCGGAGGCGGACGCGGCGCGGCTCGCCGCCGAGGGCATCGAGGTCTCCCGGGACGCCGTCACCGGCGACGTGCACGCGCTGCGCGGACACGGCTTCGCGGGGCTCCAGTTCCACCCGGAGTCGGTGCTCACCCGCGACGGGGTCGGCGTCGTGGCGGGCCTGCTGCGCGAGGCGACGGCCGCGCCGTGGGGCCGGGCCGAAGGACGCTCAGATCCCGTCGTCCAGGCCCTGCTCGATCGCGTACCGGACCAGCTCCACCCGGTTGTGCAGCTGCAGCTTCCCGAGCGTGTTCTGCACGTGGTTCTGCACCGTCCGGTGCGACAGCACCAGGCGGTCGGCGATCTGCCGGTAGGACAACCCCTTGGCCACCAGCCGCAGCACCTCGGTCTCCCGGGCCGTCAGCTGCGGGGCGGCCGGCGCCGAGGCCGGGGCCGGCTCGGCGGCCAGCCGGCGGAACTCGCCGAGCACCAGGCCGGCCAGGCCCGGGGTGAACACCGCGTCGCCGACGGCCGTACGACGCACCGCGTCCAGCAGCTCCTCCCGCCCGGCCGACTTCACCAGGTAGCCGGTCGCACCGGACTTCACCGCCTCCAGCACGTCCTGGTGCTCGCCGCTGGCCGACAGCACCAGCACCCGTACCGCCGGGTCGTGCGCGACCACCCGGCGGCACACCTCGGCGCCGGGCAGACCGGGCAGGTTGAGGTCCAGCACGACCACCTGCGGCGTGCAGGCGCGGGCCCGGCGGACGGCCTCCTCGCCGTCGCCCGCGGTGGCCACCACGTCCAGTCCGGCCTCGACGAGGTCGCGCGAGACCGCATCCCGCCACATCGGGTGGTCGTCCACCACCATCACCCGCACCGGCCGGTCGGTGGTCGGCTGATCGGTCATCAAGAGCCCTTCCTCGGGACGCGCAGTTCGACCTCGACGCCCTCCCCGGGCACCGAGTACAGCTCGGCCGTGCCGCCGAGGTCCAGCAGCCGGCCGCGGATGGACTGGGAGACGCCGAGCCGGCCGGCCTGCTCCGCCTCGCCGAGCCGGCCGGGGGCGAAGCCGGGGCCGTCGTCGCGGATGCTGACCGTGACCGCCTCCGGTTCGTCCTCGACCAGGATCCAGGCCCGGGCCCGCTCCCCCGCGTGCTTGCGCACGTTGTCGACGGCGGCGCCGACCGCCGCCGCGAGCTCGCCCGCCGCCGGGCCGGGCAGCACCACCGGGGT
>NZ_JAHSQD010000203.1 GCF_020103755.1 Streptomyces sp. LS1784 | reverse complement strand
CCGTGCCCGGTCCTCTGGTCGCTGATCACCCCGACGAGCGCCGCCGGGTCCGCCACAGCTACTTCACCCACAGGACCATGCAGCGTTTGAGGACATCACGCTCCATCTCCAACTCCCGGGACCCGCTTGGCCTGTTCGGCGGCCTGCCGCCGCAATCGGGCCAACTCCTCGCGCTCGGACTCGCCGAGCGTGCCGTCACCGCCGGCCTTCCGCGCCCGGGAGACCCAGGTCGCCAGGGTGGTCTCGTTGATCCCCAGCTCCCGCGCAACCTCCGCCGCCGGCCTCCCGGTCTCGGCGACGATCCGCACAGCCCCCTCACGGAACTCCGCGTCGAACTTCCGCCTCTTCTCCGCCATGACTCCCAACTTCCCCTTCAGTCACGGCCTCTACGCTACGAGGGGAAGGTCAAGTGACAGCTCCGGCAACGACACCACCGGACCGCCGGCGTACAGCACCGCGTCTGTCAGCTCGAACAGGGCATCCGCCCACAAGGCCAGGCAGGAGTAGAACTCCCGGCGGAACCGCGACAACGCGGTCAGGGCCTCGACGCGCGCGACGTCATCTTGCAGACTGTCCATCAGGGCCTTTGGGTTGATCGACTGTCGACTTCAGCGAGAAGACACGATCACGCAAAGGCCGCCCAGCTGTCAGGCAAACGACGAACCCCGCCAAGAAATGATCTTGGCGGGGTTAATAGTCAAGCTTAGACCCAGGAAAGACAGTTAGGGTTTCGCTCATGATGGATTCGTACGCCGATTCGGGAACTCCGGATCACCGGAGCGCCGCGCGTTACCTGTGGTGGCTGACCATGAGCCAGCGCCGGCGGGTGGCGGGCGGCGCGGTGATCGGCACCCTCTGGATGGTCTGCCTGCTGCTGCCGCCGTACCTGATGCAGCGCGCGATCGACGACGGGCTCCAGCCGGGGAGGACCGGAGTCCTGGTCGGCTGGGTGGCCGCACTGGTGGGCGCCGCGCTGCTCAACGCCTGGCTGGGCATCATGCGCCACCGCATCATGACGCGGGTCCGGATGAACGCCACCTTCCGGACGATCAAGGCCGTGGTTGCGCACTCCACCCGGCTGGGCGCCGAACTGCCCCGGAAGGTCTCGGTCGGCGAGGTGGTCAGCATCGGGGCGGGCGACGTCGCGCAGATCAGCCAGACTCTGACGATCACCGGACCGGGCGTCGGCGCCGTCGTCGCCTACCTGGTGGCGGCCGCGCTGCTGCTGTCCGTCTCCGTCCCGCTCGCCCTGGTGGTCCTGCTCGGGGTGCCGCTGCTCGCGGTGGTGGTCGGCCCGCTGCTGGAGCGCCTCCAGGGCGCGGAGTCCAAGTACCGGGAGCGGCAGGGTGCGCTGACGGCCCGGATCGGGGACATCGTCGGCGGCATGCGCGTGCTCAACGGCATCGGCGGCAAGGAACTGCTGGCCGGCCGCTACCTGCGCGGCTCGCAGGCCCTGCAGGCCGAGGGCTACCGGGTCGGTGCCGTGACCAGCTGGATCCAGGCGCTCTCGGTCGGCCTGCCCGCCCTCTTCCTCGCCCTGGTGACCTGGCTGGCCGCCCGGATGGCCGCCGAGGGCACCATCACGATCGGCACGCTGGTCTCCGTCTACGGTTACGTGGCCGTCCTGGTGGTGCCGGTCTCCAGCTTCATCGAGGGTGGGTACGACCTCACCAGGGGCCTGGTGGCCGCCGGGCGGGTGATCCGGCTGCTCGGCCTGAAGCCCGCCGTCGAGGACGCCGCGACACTCCGGCCCGCTCCTGACGAAGCGTCGAGCCTGCACGACACCGAGACCGGTGTGGAGCTGGCCCCGGGCCGGCTGACCGCGATCGTCAGCGCCCGCCCGGCCGAGTCCGCCGCCCTGGTCGACCGGCTCGGCCGGTACCGCGGATCCGCCGCGACCTGGGGCGGGGTGCCGCTCGCGGACGTCGCCCTGGCCGAGGTCCGCAGCCGGATCGTGGTGGCGGACAACGACGCCGACCTCTTCTCCGGCCCGCTGCGCGCCGTGGTCGGCGGCCGGTCCGAACACACCGCCCCGGCCATCGCCCAGGCCGTCCGGGACGCCGCCGCGGAGGACATCGTGCAGGCCCTGCCCGACGGTCTGGACGCCCCCGTCCAGGCGCAGGGCAGCAACCTCTCCGGCGGGCAGCGCCAGCGGCTGCGGCTCGTCCGCGCCCTGCTGGCCGACCCGGAGGTGCTCCTGCTGGTCGAGCCCACCTCCGCCGTGGACGCCCACACCGAGGCGGCCATGGCCGCCGGGCTGCGCCGGGCGCGGGCCGGGCGCACCACCGCCCTCACCTCGACCTCCCCCGTCCTGCTGGAGCAGGCCGACACCGTCTGCTACCTCGTCGACGGCCGGCTGGCGGCGGCCGGCCCGCACCGGGAGCTGCTCGCCTCCGAGCCCGGCTACCGCGAGCTGGTGGCACGCGGCGACCACGAACCAGCCACCGAGTCCACGCCCGCCGAGGAGACCGTCCGATGACCGCTCAAACCGAGACCGCTCCGGGGCGGCTCCCGATCGCCGAGCCCGCCGAGGTCCGTCGGGCCGCCGTGCGCCTGGTGCGCCAGGACGGCCGCGCGGTCGCCACGATGCTGATCCTCAACGCACTGGCCGCGGCGGCCGGACTGGGCGGCCCCTGGCTGCTCGGCCGGATCATCGACGACGTCAGGGGCGGAGCCGGGACCGGACACGTCGACCGGCTCGCCCTGGGCATCCTCTGCTTCGCGCTCGCCCAGCTGCTCCTCGGCCGCTTCGCCCGCTACGCCGCCCACCGCTTCGGCGAGCGGACCCTGGCGCGGATCCGCGAGCAGTTCGTCGACCGCTCCCTCGCCCTGCCCGCCTCGGTGGTCGAGCACGCTGGCACCGGTGACCTGATGACGCGCGGCACCGCCGACGTCGGCACCGTCGGCACCACCCTGCGCGACGCCGGGCCCGAGGTCTCCGTCGCCCTCGTCCAGGTCCTCCTGATCCTGGCCGCCATGCTCGCGGTCAACCCGTTCCTCGGCATCTGCGGGGCGCTCTGCCTGTCCGGGATCTGGTTCGCCACCCGCTGGTACCTGCGCCGTGCCCACACCGGCTACCTCGCCGAGGGTGCCACCAACTCCGCCCTCGTCGAGATCCTCACCTCCACCGCGGCGGGCGCTCGCACCGTCGAGGCGCTGAGCCTCCAGGAGCGCCGGATCGCCGCCGCCGCCGAGGCGGTCGAGCGCTGCCGGGTGGCCCGCACCCGCACCCTCAACCTGCGCACCGTGCTCTTCCCGGTGGTCGAGTTCTCGTACATCGCCCCCGTCGCGGGCGTCCTGCTCCTCGGCGGCGCCCTGCGCGGCACCGGCGCGGTCACCACCGGCGCGGTGGTCGCCTGCGCCCTCTACTTCTGGAAGCTCTCCGAGCCGCTGGACAAGGTGCTGCTCTGGCTCGACCAACTCCAGCGCAGCAACGCCTCCTTCGCCCGGGTCGAGGGCATCGGCCAGGTGGACGCCCCGGTCGTGACCGGTGGCGGCGAGCCGGCGGACGACCGGATCGACGTGGTCGGCGTCCGGTACGCCTACCAGGGCGAGCGGGACGTCCTGCACGGGGTCGACCTCACCGTCCGCCCGGGCGAGCGGCTGGCGGTGGTCGGCCCCTCCGGTGCCGGCAAGTCCACCCTGGGCCGACTGCTGGCCGGAGCGGAGGCGCCACGCACCGGCCGGGTGACGGTGGGCCAGGTGCCGGTCACCGAGCTCGTCCCGGCGCAGCTGCGCCGGCACGTCGTCCTGGTCTCCCAGGAGCACCACGTCTTCCTCGGCACCGTCCGGGACAACCTGCTGATCGCCGCGCCCGCTGCCACCGACCAGGAGCTGCACACGGTGCTGGCCGCCGTCGACGTCGACTGGGTGGACGAGCTGCCGGACGGGCTGGACACCGAGCTCGGCGCCGGCGGGCACCGCCTGGACGCCCAGCAGGCCCAGCAACTCGCCCTGGCCCGCGTCGTCCTGGCCGATCCGCACACGCTGATCCTGGACGAGGCGACCTCCCTGCTCGACCCGACCACGGCCCGGCACACCGAACGCTCCCTGGCGGCCGTGCTCAAGGGCCGCACCGTGATCGCCATCGCCCACCGCCTGCACACCGCCCACGATGCGGACCGGGTGGCGGTCATGGACGGCGGCCGGGTGACCGAACTGGGCAGCCACAGCGAGCTGTTGGCGGCCGGCGGCGGGTACGCGGCGCTGTGGAAGTCCTGGCACGGCGCCTGAACGCGCACCCCACTCCTGTCGACCCCTCTCGTCCCGACCAGTAGGAGCGGAACCCTGCACTCGGCACCACCACGAACGGCCCGGAGCTGGGTCCGGCCGATCCCCGGCCGGACCGAGCCCGGCGGCCTCCGGCTCTTCTGCTTCCCATACGCCGGGGCCGGTGCCTCGGTGTTCCTGGAGTGGGGCGCCGGACTCCGGCGGCAAGGACGGCAGCCCAGTCGGCTTTGGAGGCTCCGGCGTCGCGGGCAGCGGACGCCCCGGTGGCGGTACGGGGGCGCAGCTGTGTGGGCGTGGGGGGGCCAGGCGCGGCGCGGTGGCGGCCATGCGGCGCAGGAGGAGCAGGAGACAGGCCGCGCGGCCGACGAGCAGCACGACCACCAGGACGACGGCGAGGCGCAGCAGGTCGCTGGCGACCCGAGCGGCAGCGAGCAGCCCACCGGTCGGCGGTCCAGCACCGCCAGGCCACCGCCGTGATCAGGGTGCGCGAAGTACAGTCAGGTGATCGAATTATGGATATGGCTGACATGCCAAGTGCCCTGGTCGGAGCTGCTAGCGGTCTTCTGGTGGGCGTTCTCGCGGCTGGGGTGGCTCTCCGAAACGCGCGGCGGCAGGTTGCTGAACAGCGAAATCCAGCGGTTCACGAACGGGCTGAACGCAAGGCCAGCGAGGAGCGCGCGGCCCGGCGGGCTGTCTACGACCCCTTGATCAAGGGCATCTACAAGTGCCTCGGGCTGGTTCAACTGGCGACGAAGCGCCACGAGTCGGAGCGGGATTTGCATGACGCGGTCTCCGCAGCCCGACGGGAGATTGAGCGTCTTCAGCCGCTCTGGGGGCTGGTGCAGGTGGCGGGGCCCAACGAAGTGCTTGCGGCGGGTGCGGATCTGAATCGGTACCTTGAGACTACCCTCAGGTACTGCGTGATGGCGCGACCTTTCGTGGGGGCATCACGGAGGAGGACGCGACGGATGCCCTTATGAGAGCCAGGGAGTCAGCCGACGCTCTGGCAGCGGCCATGCGTTGCGCCCTCGGCGACGAGAGTCCCACTCCGAAGGGCAGCCTTCCGGAAGGGCTCTGAGGGTGGCGAATGTCCCCACGACTTCGGCGACCTCCCTCTGCTTGGTCGCCTTCGCTGTTGTTGGGCCCGGTGTCGGTGGCCGGCCGGAAGGGCGGTCCCGGACCGGACGGCGACCCCGGCGCAGCGGCTGCGGTGACACTACGTGCGGCGGCGGTGCAGACCGGGGTGGTGGCTACGCCCGCTCTGTACGTCGCGTTCGACCTGCTGTACACCGGTGAGCGGTCGCTGCTCGCCGAACCGTACGCGCGGCGGCGAGCCGGGTTGCGGGGCTCTGGCAGGATCGGGTGGGCGGTGCGCGCTGCACCCCCATTGCTCGTGGCGCGCACCGCCTGGTCGGCCTGTTTTCGGTGTCGGTCGCTTCGGTCGCTGCCGTCCCATGGGGCTGGTCAGCGGTTGGGGTACTCCTTCGCGTGGTGCAGGCGGATGTACCAGTACGGGTCGTCGAGCCTGCCGGCCACGGCGCGGCGGCGGTCGCGGTTGGTGGGCAGGGGAAGAATGATCGGCGGGCGGCCGTTGGCGTGGCGTTTGTCGTCGCAGTCGGGGCATTCCAGGCGGTACGGGTCGGCCGGCTTGCGCAGTTCGGCGACCGAGTCCGGCTTGCCTCCGATGGAGCCCTGGCAGGTGTAACAGGGGTGCATGGCGGCGTTCGCCCGACGGGCGGCGAGCAGGGCGTCGTGCTCGCGGGTGGCCCCGGCTCCGTTGGAGAAACACCCCATCTGGCCGACCCGCAAGGGGACGTACCCTGGCCGGTTCGTCTGTGCCCGCCGAACAGTCGGCCCATCGCGCCGTGCCGGAGCCGGTCGGTGTCGTCGATCGAGTCGGCCCCGGCGCACATCGCCGCGACCAGCGTCATC
This sequence comes from Streptomyces sp. LS1784, assembly GCF_020103755.1. GTDB lineage: Bacteria > Actinomycetota > Actinomycetes > Streptomycetales > Streptomycetaceae > Kitasatospora. The sequence continues at coordinate 7,028 of NZ_JAHSQD010000203.1, read as the reverse complement.
ACGTTCGCGGCCGGATTGGCTCCGGCACTGCTGCGGTTGTCTTCAATGCGCAGCCGCTCACCGACCAGGGCGGGCAGCCCGACGTTCTCGGCCAGGCGGACCACCGGGACCAGCCCGGCATCCGCGATCAGATTCGGCTCGTCGAACGCGACGGAGACGGCCGAGACGGCGTGAGAGGATTGCACTTGAGAGATGCCTTGCTGATTGTGCGTGGTGGAGCCTAGAGAACTCCCATCATCGCAGGTCGCAAGGCATCTCTTCGTTCTGCGGGACCTCCCCGACAGCGATCACCCGGTGGATCCGGGCTCAGGCTTGCGCCCCTCCTTCACGCGGGCCAGGCCGGTCAGGTCATAGTTGAGTTCCGCGAAGATTCCCTCGTCGCGCCAGGCCGCGTAGTAGGCGTAGACGGTGGAGTGGTTCGGGAAGTCGTGCGGGAGGTACTTCCAGGGGATTCCCGTGCGGTTGACGTAGAGGATCGCGTTGAAGACGTCGCGCAGTTCGACCTGGGCCGATTTCCCAGTGGGCCGGCGGTCGAGCCGGGCCTTTCTCCAGGCCGTCAGTTTCGGTTCGATCAGGGCCCATCGGGCGTCGGACAGGTCGCTGGGGTACGGCTTCCGCTGGCTCACGGCACCAGCGTCGGCACGGATGCGGCGGAGGATCCCGTTCCGCAGCTCGTTGGGCGGTTCTATGACTTCTTCAAGCCAGACGGATTTCAGAGCACAGAAGCGGATGAGATGGACAGCCCGGCCGGCAATTGAAGGCGGAGCAATCTTCTCCTATCGGCTGCAGTGTCACGAAAGTGGACAGGGGTGAAAGCCGCGTATAGGAATACAACTACCAAAACACCCACTGAGAGCCGCACCTGAACGCGCGAACCCTGGCCGACTGCCGCAGCCCGACTACCCCGTCCGGCGTTCTCCCGGCGTGGAGATCGCAACGCAGGAAGCCACCGTCACCATCCAGACCTTGTCGGTCAACGGCAAGCGGATGTCCAGGACGCTCTTCAACCAGTCGTCACTGAAGCCTCTCTCAACGGTCCAGATCCTCTGACAGACACGCGGACTGCGGAGATGGACCTGAGTCGAGATCAGCTTCTTTGCCCAGGCCACGGATCTCGGTGCGCGCGAGTTCGAGGCGACGCACCCCGTCGGCGTCAGCGCGTGATGCGGTCGATCACCAGGCGCTCGAAGAGGTCCTCGGGCAGTTCGTCCTGGTACTGCTCGACCGAGCGATGCGCAGCGGCCGCGTCGCCGTGCCAGCAGCTGATGACGTCCTCGTTGAAGTCGATCAGCCGGCGCACGTCGTCCGGGGTCAGCTCGGGGTGGAACTGGCATCCGAAGACCCGCTCGCCGTAGCTCAGCGCCTGGACAGAGGTGTGCTCGTTGCGGTACTCGATACGCACGCCGTCCACTTCCTCGATCTGCGGACTGATCGCCTGGTAGTGGAACGACGGCACGACGCCGACGCCCTGGCGGTCGCCGACACGGTTCACCTCGGTCAGGCCGACCTCGATGCCCGAGGTGTCGATGATCGAGCCCGGACGCAACGCCTCGGCGATCAGCTGCGAGCCCAGGCACACGCCGACCACCGCAGGGCCGGTGTCGCCGTCGCGCCCATTCGCGTCGGCGACGAGTTCCCCCATCAGCTTGATGGTCGCGCGCATCCACGCGGCGTCAGAGTGCACCGAGGTCTGGCCTCCGGTGAACACGTACGCCAAGGCCGGCTGTGGCCGTCGCGCGGTCAGATCGGCTGCCTCGGTCACCAGGTTCAGGCGGCCGCAGCTCAGGCCGGCTCGGGTCAGCCGCTGCTCGATCCGGTCGGCGTAGTCGAGACCGTCGTAGATCAGCCCGTCCGCGACGCAGATCTGCACGTCCACCGGCACGATCCCCACCCCTCTTACTCGAAGAACCTCGACCACAGGTTGAGGGCCGAGTCGACGCACTGGACGAAGCTCAGGATAGCCACGATCGTCACTGCGAGGTTGACCCTCGTCACCCGGCGCATCTGGTCGTGCTCCAGTTTGCGTTCCACCGCGCGCCGCGCCATCTCGAGCAGGGTGTCGGTGCGCTCGCGCACCTTTTCGGTCTCCCACGCCTCCAGGACACTGTCGCGCAGCTTGAGCACGTGGAAGTCGTAGCTGAACGTGGGCCGCACCAGCGCCTGGTAGTCGGCGCGCAGCCGTCGTTCCAGCGCGATGAGCAGTTCGGGGTCCTCGTTCAGTGCCATTTCGCGGATGATCCGTTCCGCGGCACTGGCGGAGCGTTCGAGCCGGGCGTAGTGCACGTTCAACTGACCGAGAAGGTGTTCGAGTTGGCCGAGCGTGTCGCTGGGGCCGTCTCGGGAGGCCAGCAGGAAGAAGGCGTATCCGGGGTAGAAGAACTCCTGTGGCCACGTTGATTCGGAGGGGATCGGCGCGGCGGAGCGGGGGTAGATCAGGTGCCGCAGCGCATCGGAGAGGGTCGCCCGGCCGGGTGCCGGGTGGGTGGTGCAGCCCGCGTAGGTGAGGTTGAAGTAGGGCAGGACTGTGGGACATGGCGGCCCCTGTCGGCACCGGTCGGACATCGCGGTCAGGGCCGGCAGCAGCTCGTCCCTGATACGCGCGGTAAGGTCGTCGCGGCCCTTCGGCCCGAAGCCGTCGATGAGCTGCTCCCGCCGCCTCCCGGTCCACCCCTCGACGACGCGCATATGCACGGCCACCGACCCGTAGCCGTCCGGGAACAGGATGCCGGTGACGTGCAGCTCCACCGGTAGCGCCGTCGTCTCCCGCACGATCGCCGTCAGCCGCGCGTCGAACTCCTCCGACCCGGCGAAGTGGGTGAGCAGGTCGACCGGCGGATTGCCGAAGGTGAGCGAGCCGCGCAGGAACTGGTCCAGGGACCGGTGCACCAGCGTGAGGCGCTCCTCCGGATCGAGTCGGCCGTCCGCCGGAACGGCGAAGCCCGGAGAGTCCGCGAGCGAGACCGGCCCAGGGAAAAAGGGCCCGGTCAGCAGAAGCAGGGCGTCGCCGCAGAAGTCGACGCCCGACTCCGCAGGCGGCGGCGCAGCAGCCTCACGCGGATGCGGTATCAGCGCTCCGCCCGGTAGTCCGGCCTTGTCCCGGACAGGTCCAGCGCCGTCCATGCGACCGCCCCCCAACGAATCAGGCATCTCCAGCCTTTGCCGACTTCCGAGATCCCCATGACAGACGTCCGGCGCACCGTCCTGTTCGGAGCTCCGCTTCCGATTCACCTTGGCAGGCTGTCCCCGTCGGCGAGCACGCAAATCAGTCTGCGTGAGGAGTTGTGACAGCGCATCCGGCTCGACGCAAGAAGGGGCCGAGATTCCGGTTCGCGAGATGTCTCAGCCACCGGGAGGAGTTCGGATGGGCGGTCGCACGCCGGCCGGAGGCAGCGACGGGTTGTCAGAGCCCGGTACTGCGGTGCCTGTCCGTGGACGCCACCGATCTCGAACGCCAGACCCGCACTCAGTCCAGCTGCATCCCGCCGGAGCTCCTCGCGCGTGACGACTTTGACCGCTTCGGCGTGGGCGCTGTCCCCGGAGATCGGGCGAGCACGTCGGGAGGCATCGGTGGCGGATGACGTCGGGACCGAAGAGCCGGACAAAGCGCACCGCTGGCCGCCCGGGGTGAACGACGCGACCATCGAGGCGCTGAGGATGCCGGCGAAGGCACTGAAGTACACCGAGCGGGCCCGCGGCCACCTGTACGCGGTGCACCACATGACCGGCGGCGCCGACCGGATGCTCGCCAAGGCAGTGCGGATGCCGCGCGGGCAGCGCGACGTCGGGCGCGGGGAGATGCCCAGCCTGCTGGAGCGGATGGCCCAGATGTCGGACCCCTACGGTTCGCGCGGCGTGCGACACACGTCGGCCCTCGCCCCAGCTGGGGCTGAGGCTCCTGATCTCAGACGCCCGTCAAAGCGGATCAGGCCCAGCCGTGGGCCTAAGTCGCTCAAGTGTCTTTGTGGCGGTGCAACCCTTTTGGCTCATTTGCCCGATGCAGCCCCAGCCTTGAGAGATGACCCACCCGAAGTATTGGATGGGCTGCTTCGGTACGGCCTCGGTGGTGATAGTGCCAGTACCGCTCGGAATGCGCTGGGTGTGGGAGCCGGTCGTGTCGGTATACGAGGCGTCGATGTGCCATTTGCAGGTCTGGGTCGCCACCTCGGGCTGAACGCGGAAGGCCATGTTCGACTGGCCGTTGCCCAGTTCGACAACGTTCTTCCGGAAGTACGGTTGGCCCTGATCCTCTCCCGCATCGAGGATGTAGGGCCCCTGAGGCTTGTCCGCCTGCCCACCGCTCAGATCCCACAGCAGGCCCGGACGGGTGGATGAACCGGCCGTTGGAAGATCGATCACCGTCTTAGCAGCGGGTTCGCCACAGGAGTCCTTCACGGCGGTCATGCCGTTGATGGTGAGCCCAGCACTGCGGTCGCTGTTCAGGTTCAGGTTGAACGGCTGAGCCCTGGAGCCTGCCGGCAACTGGTGGCCATCCTGGAGGGAAGCGGCGGACGTGCTCTCGACGATTCGGCCGCCCAGAGACTTTAGGTACGTCCAGACTTTCGCCTTGGCACTTCCTTTCAAAGCGGTGAGGGCTGCCTGTTCGTTGTCGGTCAGCGGCCGGTCGAGGAGAATCAAAATGGCCTCGGGCATGTCCTGTTCATAGTCGATGGGAGTGATAGTGGCGACGAAGGCAGATCCTTCGCGGTCCACGGATTTCTGCGCGTTCTTGTCCGAGCGAGCCCGACTGGTGGCTGTGGAACGGTCCAGGACGTAGGTTGCGCAGTAGGCGAGCATGAGGCCGCCCAGGACCACGCCGACCGTGAGTGCCACGTACAGGGCGCGGTGCTTCGGTCGAAGTCTGCGGAAGCCCGGGAGGCGCTCATCAGCCATGACCTGCCAAGCAGTCGAACTGGGTGGAGTGGGGGTCCCCGGCTCAGGCTGCGGCTCACTGCCATGGACCGCGTTGGGCGGCACGCCGAGGGCAGGCGATAGAGCTTCTTCTGCTGGGTCCGGCGAGTTCGAGCCGGGAGACGGTGGTGGATTCATGGGCAAGGATCCTCCGATGCGGTGGCGTGATCGTCTGCGTGTGTGCGTGCATTTCCTGTGCCGGCGGGCGTGCGACAGCTGGGGCCCGATCGGTTGGTCCACGGCAACCGCCGCGAGGTCCGGCCCAGTGGGCGAACGTGCCGGGCGGGCTATGGCGTGGACGAATCACTGCTGTTCCCACTTGTTGCGGACAGAGACGGGGTGCCCCTGATTCGATGGCCGGGAGGGAACAGCTACGCTCTCTTTACAGTGGGCGGCGTAGTGACCGTTGGCGAGGGAAGCTCAGGTCCTGCTGTTCCGGTGACCGGGTCGAGGGCGTACACGTACCCGCCGTCGCTGCCGATGTACACCACTCCGCCGACGACCGCGGGCCCCGAACTGACCATGCCGCTGGTGGTGAAAGCCCATCGTTTTGTGCCGGTGGCCGCGTCGAGGGCGTAGACCTTGCTGTCACCGCTGCCGACGTACACCACTCCGCCGGCGACCGCAGGCGACGACCTCACCCAGTTACCTGTGGTGAAGGCCCATTTCTTCGTGCCGGTGGCCGCGTCGAGGGCGTAGACCTTGTTGTCACCGCTGCCGACGTACACCACTCCGTCGACGACCGCAGGCGACGAGCCCACGCCGCCGCTGGCGGTGAAGGCCCATTTCTTCGTGCCGGTGGCCGCGTCAAGGGCGTAGACGTTGCCGTCCTCGCTGCCGACGTACACCACTCCGTCGACGACCGCAGGCGACGACCTCACCCAGTTACCCGTGGTGAAGGCCCATTTCTTCGTGCCGGTGGCCGCGTCGAGGGCGTAGACGTTGCCGTCCTCGCTGCCGACGTACACCACTCCGTCGACGACCGCAGGCGACGAGCCCACGCCGCCGCTGGTGATGACAGCCCATTTCTTCGTGCCGGTGGCCGCATCCAGCGCGAACACTCCGCCTGTGTTCCTGAGATCGCCCGAGCTGCCGAAGTACACGACCCCGTCGACCACCGCCGGCGATGTGTTGACCGCGCCACCTGCGGGGAACGCCCATCTCTGGGTACCGGTGGCTGTGTCCAGGGCATAGAGGTTTCCGTCGGTGCTGCCGATGTACAACAGCCCGTCGACGACTGCGGGCGACGAGTAGATGGCGCTCTCTGGGGCGAAAGTCCACTTTTCGGTGCCGGTGGCCCCGTCCAGGGCGTACACGTACGCGGGGGAGCCTGTACCGACATACACCACCCCGCCGACCACTGCGGGTGTCGAATCAATCGAACAGCCGACATTGGTGAGGTGGCGCCAGAATCGCGGTGGGTCGGTATTTTCGCCGTGTCCGCCTCCGTTGGCACTCTCGCCGCCACCGCCGCCACCGCTGCCGTCGCTGTCGCCATTGCTGTCGGCATCGGTGCCGGTGCAGCCGACGGCGGTGATGTTGACGCCGACGGCCACAGCAGCACCCATACCCAAGCGCAGCACCTGGCGGCGCGAGATGCAGCCAGGCCGCGGCGACATGCCAGTGGCCGGTGTCGGGTCGCGCCTCGAAGCAACGCCGATGGAGATGGCGAGGAGGCTTGTCTGCCCGTCCCCATGGTCTGATTCGCCGTTGGTGCAGGTCTCAGAGATGAGTTGCTGTCCACGTCTGCGGAGCTGGCCACCGGGGATGTCGGTAGAACGGTCCGTCGCGCGAGTGTGTGGACTGCCCCGTCGCCCGGCGTTCGCTGAGGTGCTCACGTCCCAACACTTCCCGCGTGCGGCCTTCATACACCTCACGAGGTTGCGGAGGGAACGGCCGGGCGGCGCTCTGCCAAGGACACCGGAGTACCTGCTGGTCCCGGCCTGTTGCAGACGGTCAGCAGATCGCCGGTCCGCGTTGCGAAGTGGCAGGAGGCTCTACCTGGCCACCTGCATCGACCTGGCCACCCGCGAAGTCGTCGGCTACGCGATGGCCGACCACCACCGCGCCGAGCTGCCGGTGGCCGCGCTACGGATGGCCGCCGGCCGCGGCGGCCTGGA
>NZ_JAHSQD010000202.1 GCF_020103755.1 Streptomyces sp. LS1784 | reverse complement strand
CGGGCGGCCGCTGTGGGCGAGCGGGGCGACCGGCTCGGCGGGCAGCACGGACGGGGTCCCCGCCAGCCGTACCCGCTGGTCCGCGACGGCCAGCAGGGCCGGCCGGTGCGCGACCACCAGCACGGTGCGTGCCGGGTCCGCGGCGAGCGTCCGGACGGCGTCCACCACGGCCGCCTCGGAGGCGCCGTCCAGGTTGGCGGTCGGCTCGTCCAGCAGCACCAGCGGCCGGTCGTCGGCGAGCAGCACCCGGGCGAGGGCGAGGCGCTGGCGCTGCCCGGCGGAGAGCCCGGCGCCGTCCTCCCCCAGGACGGCCTTCAGGTCGGTCACGAAGTCGAGCGCGTGCGCGGCCCGCAGCGCCGTCCACAGCTGCTCGTCGGTGGCCTCCGGCCGGTAGAGCCGCAGGTTCTCGGCGACCGTCCCGGCGAACAGGTGCGGGTGCTGCGGCACCCAGGCGATCTGTCGCCGCCAGCTCTCCGGGTCCAGTTCGGCCAGGTCGTGGGTGCGGCCGTCGGCGGCGGTGATCCGGACGGTGCCGGACTCCGGGGCGGTGAGGCCGAGCAGCACCGCCAGCAGGGTGGACTTGCCGGCGCCGCTCGGGCCGGTGAGCGCCGTGCTGGAGCCCGGGCGCAGGGTCAGCCCGGCGCCGTCCAGCGCGGGCTCGGTGCGCCCGGGGTGCCGGACGACCAGGCCATCGGCGGCGATCACGGCGCCCGCGAGTTCCGGCGCCGGGGTGGTGCCGGCGGCGGGCAGCGGGGTCTCCAGCACCCGGAACAGCTCGTCGGCGGCGGTCAGCCCCTCGACGCTGGAGTGGTAGAGCGCGCCGACCTGGCGGATCGGGAAGTACACCTCGGGGGCGAGCACCAGGATCAGCAGGCCGGTCTCCAGGTCGAGCGTGCCGTCCACCAGCCGGAACCCGACGGTGACGGCGACCAGCGCGACGGACAGGGTGGAGAGCAGTTCCAGGGTGAAGGAGGAGACGAAGGCGATCCGCAGGGTGCGCAGGGTGGCCCGGCGGTAGTCGGCGGTGATCCGGGCGATGGTGGCGGCCTGGGTACGGGCCCGGTTGAACACCTTGAGGGTGGGCAGCCCGGCGACCACGTCGAGGAAGTGGTGGGAGAGCCGGGCGAGGGTGTTCCACTGCCGGTCCATCCGGGACTGGGTGGCCATCCCGATCAGCACCATGAACAGCGGGATCAGCGGCAGCGTCCCGGCGATGATCGCGGCCGAGGTGAAGTCGGCGCCGACGATCCGCAGCAGCACGATCACCGGGACGACCACGGCCAGCGCCAACTGCGGCAGGTAGCGGGCGAAGTAGTCGTCCAGCGCGTCGATGCCGCGGGTGGCGAGGGTGGTGAGTTCGCCGGTGCGCCGGCCCGCCAGGTAGGACGGGCCGAGCGCGGTGGCGTGGTCGAGCAGCCGCCGCCGCAGGGTGGACTTCACCCGGGCGACGGACCGGTGCGCGGTGAGTTCGGTGAGCCAGCCGACCAGCCCGCGCCCGACCGCCGTCAGGGCGAGCAGCAGCAGCGGCGTGGTCAGCTCGCCGAGCGTCGCCCCGCGCTGGAAGGCGCGGACGACGATCTCGGCGATCAGACTCGCCTGGGCGACCACCAGGGCCGCGCCGACCGCGCCGAGCAGCACGGATCCGGCGAGGAAGGCCCTGGTGGTACGGGCGTACCCGAGGAGTCGGGGGTCGACCGGCTTCACGGCGTCAGACCTGCTCGAACTCGGCGGCCGGGGCGTGGCCGGGGATGTGCTGGACCCCGATCCGCTTGCGGAACACCCAGTAGGTCCAGCCCTGGTAGAGCAGCACCAGCGGGGTGAACACGGCCGCCACGATGGTCATCAGCCGGAGCGTGTACGAGGCGGAGGACGCGTTGCTGACGGTCAGGCTCCAGGCGTCGTTCAGGGTGGACGGCATGACGTTCGGAAAGAGCGACAGGAAGAGCATCGCGACCGCGGCCACGATGGTCGCCCCGGAGAGGACGAATGCCCAGCCCTCGCGGCCGACCTGGTTGGCCGCGAGCGCGCCGAGCAGGGCCAGTACGGCGATGACCAGCGCGACCAGGCTGCGGCCGTTGCCGCTGTCGGCCTGGGTCCAGATCAGGAAGACCAGCGCCAGCACGGCGGTCGCCAGCCCGGCCTGCAGGGCGGCCTTGCGGGCCCGCTCGCGGATCTCCCCGACCGTCTTGAGCGCCGCGAACACCGCGCCGTGGAAGGTGAACAGGGTGAGCGTCACCAGGCCGCCGAGCAGCGCGTACGGGTTGAGCAGGTCCCAGAACGTGCCGACGTAGTTCTTGTGCGCGTCGATGTCGACGCCGCGCACGATGTTGGCGAAGGCCACGCCCCACAGGAAGGCCGGGAGCAGCGAGGTCCAGAAGATGGCCTCCTCCCAGTTGCGCTGCCAGCGGACGCCGTCGCGCTTGGCCCGGTACTCGAAGGCCACGCCGCGGATGATCAGGCAGACCAGGATGATCAGCAGCGGGATGTAGAAGCCGCTGAAGAGCGTCGCGTACCAGTCCGGGAAGGCGGCGAAGGTGGCGCCGCCGGCGGTCAGCAGCCAGACCTCGTTACCGTCCCAGACCGGGCCGATGGTGTTGATCAGCACCCGGCGCTCGGCGGTGTTGCGGGCGAGCGGCTTGGAGAGGATGCCGATCCCGAAGTCGAAGCCCTCCAGGAAGAAGTAGCCGATCCACAGGACCGCGATCAGCACGAACCAGACGTCGTGGAGTTGCATGTCAGATCCTCAGTTCCCCAGTGGTCCTGGTGGCTCAGTACGCGAAGGCGAGCGGCTTGTCGGCGTCCTCGTCCGAGGACGGTCCGCGCAGGGACGGGTCCTTGGCCGGGGGCTGCTCGGTCACCACCGGGCCGGCCTTGGCGTACTTGACCAACAGCCGGACCTCGACGACGGCGAGGACGGCGTAGAGCAGGGTGAAGGTGACCAGGGCGCCGATCTGGGTGCCGACGCTGACGTTGGGGGAGACGGCGCTGGCCGTGGTCATCAGGCCGAAGACGGCCCAGGGCTGGCGGCCCATCTCTGTGAAGATCCAGCCGAAGCTGTTGGCGATCAGCGGGAAGCCCATGGTCAGGATGCCGATCCGCCAGCTCCACTTGGTGAGCACCGGGCCCAGCTCGCGCTTCGGCGTGAGCATCAGCCGGGGCACCTCGGTGGCGCCGGTGCGGAACTCGGGGCTCAGGAAGAGCTTCCTGCGGGTGGTCCAGAGGCCGATCAGGCCGGCCACGAAGGAGGTCATCCCGAAGCCGATCATGAAGCGGAAGCCCCAGTAGGTGACGAAGACGCTCGGGATGTAGTCCTTGGGGTCTCCGCCGTGCTGGGCGGCCTCGGCGGCGGCGGTGTCGTTGATGCCGGGGACGGTGGAGCTGAAGTCGCTGTGGGCGAGGAAGGACAGCACCCCGGGGACCTCCAGGGCGACCGAGTTGTGGCCCTTGCTGACGTCGCCGACCGCGAAGATCGAGAACGGCGCCGGCGACTGGGTGTCCCACAGTGCCTCGGCGGCGGCCATCTTCATCGGCTGCTGCTCGAACATGACCTTGCCGAGGGTGTCGCCGCTGAGCGCGGTGCCGGCGCCGAAGACCACCGCGAGCACCAGGCCGAGCCGCAGCGAGGTGCGCATCACGGCGGTCTTCTTGGGGTCGGCGGTCTCGGGCTTGTGCTTGGCCTTCCAGAGGTGGAAGGAGGAGATGCCGACCATGAACGCGGCGCCGGTGAGGAAGGCGGCGGTCAGGGTGTGGAAGACGACGGTGAGGGTGGTGTTCTGGAACAGCACCTCGGCGATGTCGGTGAGCTGCGCCTTCCCGGTGGCCGGGTCGATCGTGTAGCCGACCGGGTGCTGCATCCAGCTGTTGGCCGCCAGGATGAAGTAGGCGGAGAGCACGGTGCCCAGCGCGACCATCCACATGCAGGCGGCGTGCAGCTTCTTCGGCAGCTTGTCCCAGCCGAAGATCCACAGGCCGATGAAGGTGGACTCGAAGAAGAAGGCGATCAGCGCCTCCATCGCGAGCGGGGCGCCGAAGACGTCACCGACGAAGCGTGAGTAGTCGGACCAGTTCATGCCGAACTGGAACTCCTGGACGATGCCGGTGACGACGCCCATCGCGATGTTGATGAGGAAGAGCTTTCCCCAGAACTTGGTCGCGTGGAAGTACTTCTCCTTGTTCGTCCGCACCCAGGCGGTCTCCAGCCCGGCCACGATGGCGGCCAGGCTGATCGTGAGCGGAACGAAGAGGAAGTGGTAGACGGTCGTGATGCCGAATTGCCATCGAGCGATGGTCTCGTGAGCGATTGCCAGTTCCACGTCGCTCTCTCTCCCAACCTGCCCGCAGGATGACGGGCATCTTCCGGACAAACTTCTCTAAAGCCGTAGACCGTTGCTCAACCACGCAAGCTTGTCCGCTTGTGAACGTGAACACGTTCACAAGAGGTAGTATCCATCATCCTTACGAAGGAATCGCAGGCGGGGTGGGGTTGACACGGCACAGCGGTGCGTGACGCTGCGCACAGTCTGCGGAGCCGTCGGGCGCCGGGACAACGAACGAGTGGGCGGACCGGACGAGGATCTTGGCCGAAGCGGCGCTTGACAGGTGCCCCGGCCGCTTGACCGGGGCACCGGCAACCGTCAGGCGCGACCGGCGGGCCCGGCCGTCAGGCGCGACCGTCAGGCCCGGCCGAGGAGCTCGGTGCCCGGGGTGGAGTCGGCGCGGGCCGTGAAGAACTCGCTGAAGCCCGCGAGGAACTCCTCCCGGGTGATCCGGCCGTCCCCGTCGGCGTCCAACTGGCGGAAACCGTGCGACAGCTCGGCGGGGTGCACGCGCGGCCCGCCGAACACCGCGCGGTACTCGTCGAACTCCAGGAAGCCGCTGCCGTCGGTGTCGGCCGCGGCGAACACCGCCCGCAGCGCGGGCAGCAGCCCCCGCTCCAGGTAGGCCTCGTCCCGGTCGCAGCCGGCCAGGGTCGCCGCCACGAACTCCTCCCGGCTGACCCTCCCGTCCCCGTCGGCGTCCATCACCGCACGCAGCTGCTCCCACCAGCTGTCGAAGGCCTCGTACACCCGGGCCTCGCCGGCCTCGTCCAGCTCCAGCCGCCAGCACACGTTGTGCGCCATCGCCCGCAGGTCGTGCACCGTGATGAAGCCGTCGCCGGTCTGGTCCAGCACCTCACGGAAGAAGCGGTCCAGCCGGGGCCCGCGCGCGTCCCGGCCCTGGCGGGGGAGGCGGGGCGCGCGGTGCTCCTCCGGGGAGCGGTAGCGCAGCCGGTCCGGGAGCCGCGGGACGAGGGCGCCCGCGCCCCGGTGCAGCACGGTGGACAGCAGCGCGGCCCGGCGGGTGCGGACCAGCCCGAACCGCTCCCGCACGGCGGGCGGCAGGTCCGCCACCGTCAGGTCGCGGATCACCCGGGCGACCAGCACCCGGGTGATCCGCCATCCGGCGTCCCCGAGGAACCAGAGCCGGCGCGGCCGGGGCGCCTCGCGCAGCAGATCGCCCAGCAGGTAGCGCGCCGCCTCGGTGAACTCCAGCCGCTCCCGGGCGTACCGGGCGAAGTACGCGGGCAGCTCGGCTGCCGTAGCGGGGAGTTCCTCCTCGGGGAGGTCGAAGGCGGCGATCGCCTCCTTGAACTCCGCGTACGCCAGCTCCAGTTGCCCGGCGTCGTAGCGGTCCCCGCCGAGGCGCCGCATGGTCACGACGCACTCGAACAGCGTCAGCAGCACCCACACCCTGGTCGCCGCGTCCCGTGCGTCGTACGGCTGCCCGTCCGCCATCGTCCCGCGGATCCGCTTGTGCGACCGGTTCAGCCGCGCGACCTCCCGCCGCAGCGTCTCCGCGTCCTGGTAGAACAGCCGCCGCCCGCTCCCCAGCGTGTGCTCGACCCGCCGCCACGGATGCGCGCGGTACGTCGAGTGCTCCGCCATCCCGGCCCCCACCACCGGGTCCGCCGCCTGCAGCACCAGCAGCCGCCAGGCCACCAGGGCGATCCGCCACTCGGACAGGTCCCGCTTGAACGACGCCGGGCGGTCAGTCACGGCGCTCGCCGGTGATGTCGGGGCCGATCACGAAGCCCTCGGCGGGGCCCTCGGGGATCACGGCCTCCTTGCCGTAGGGGACCCGGGTCGAGGAGGCGTAGGCGCGGCGCTCGCGGTCCGGGCCGGTGAGGATGGTGACGGCGCCGCCGTCGTCGTAGTCGTCGATGATCACGTACACCGGGATGCCGGCGGCCGCGTAGGCGCGATGCTTCAGGACGTGGTCACGCTTTCGGGCTTCGGCACCCGGCGATACGGTCTCGATGACCAGGGGGATTCCGGAGGCAAGCAGACCCAGGCCGTCGGGATGCTCGATCTCCTCGTCGTCTTCAGGGGCCACGTACGCGTCCGGGATGAACACCTTGAGCCCGTGGATGACGTTGCAGTCGTTTCCCGGCGACCACCCGGATCCCCGAAGGTGGCCGAACAGGGCCCCGAGCAACCGCCTGTTGACACGCGCATGGCGGCTGTTGCCGGTGGGTGACACCTCGAACCCCTCGATGATCTCCACGTGGACGCCCTCGGGGACGTCCATGGACTTCCACATCTCCCACAGCACCTGGTCCAGGTCCACGACGGTCCCCTCGGCAACGAGCGCGCTCATTGAGACACCCCACTTCCCGTCCAGTGTGATCAGCCCGCGCGAGTCCGCACAAGCAACGGCTGGACAGTCGCACACGGCCGAGGGGCCGATCAGGTGAATGGCGGTTGGTTCACTCGATCGGGGAGCTCGGGGCTCGGAAACGCCGGAACCGCAGGACGGGCCGGGGCCTGTCCTGCGGTTCCGGGGTGGTCGCGCCTTCCTCCCGAGCGGGCGCGAACGGGGGTGGGTCAGGAGGCGGAGCGGGCCGGCTTGCGGCGCGAGACGTAGAGGGCGGCGGCGCCGAGGCTGATGGCGAGGCCGGAGCCCAGGGCGAGGTACGGGGTGGCCGGGTTGGAGCCGGTCTCGGCGAGTTCGGTGGCCGAGCCGGTGGCGGTCTGGGTGGTGGTCGCGCTGGTCGACTTGTTCGCGGCGGTGGTCTTGGTCGCGGTGGTCGACTTGTTCGTGGTGGTGTCCGAGACCGGGGTGACGGCCGCGGGCTGCTCCACCGGCTTCTCGACGGGCTGCTCGACCGGCTTCTCGACCGGCTTCTCGGCGGCCGCCCTGGCGTCGGCGAGGGCCTTGTCCGCGGCGGCCTTGGCGGTGGCCGCGGCCTTGGTGGCCTGATCCGCCGTGTGGATCCGGCGGAACGCCTCGACCCGGGCGTCGTCCATGGCGTTCCGCGCGGCCGTCACGTCGGCCTTGGCCTTCGCGTCCGCGGCGATGGCGGCGTTGGCGGCGTCGATCGCCTTGAGCATCCGCTCCCTGGCCTTGGGCAGGTCCTCCTCCGTGGCGGAGCCGTACGCCCGGGAGGCCTCCTCGGCCTCCTTGTTGGCGGCGTCCTTGGCGGCGGCGGCCTTCGCCGCGGCGGCCTTGGCCTCCTGGTACTTGCCCAGGTAGGGCTGCGAGTTGTCGAGGAAGGCGGAGGCCTCGGCCCGCACCTTGGCCTCGTTGGCGACAGCCGCCGTATAGGCCTTGGCGGCGTCGGCGGCGGCCCGTTCCAGTTCGGCGATCGAGCCGTCGTCGCTCCGGGTCTGTGCCGCCGAAGCCGACTCCGCGAAGGCGGGTGCCGCGGAGAGCACGGCGGCGGGCGAGACGACGGCGGCGACGAGGGCGGCCGAGACCAGCGAACGGCGGAGTTTCACGATGACCCCTTTCGGGCCTAAAGGAAAGCAAAAGCCTCGGCCGTGAGGGATTCCGACGACCGGGCAGCGCCGATCATAGACAGACGCTTTCTTAACGCTCCATGCCGGATTCCGGCAATGATCGAGCGCCGCGCCTTCCTGGTTCACCGGAGAATTGACGAGTCGACAAATTCGATGGAACCCGCGCCCCGAATGCCCGGATTCCGGGCATTCGGCCGGGACCGACCGGAATTCCGGTCAGCGCTGGCGGGGCAGTTCGACCCGGAAGGTGGCGCCCTCGCCCGGGGCGGTGTGCAGGGTGAGGGTGCCGCCGTGGGCGCGGGTGAGGGCGGTCGCGATGGCGAGGCCGAGGCCGGCGCCGCCGCCGTTGTCGCGACTGCGGGAGGGGTCGACCCGGAAGAAGCGGTCGAAGACCCGCTGGGCCTGCTCCTCGGTGAGGCCCGGGCCGGAGTCGGCGACCTCCAGCAGGCAGATGCCGCCGGGGCCGGCGCCCACCCCGATCCGGACCGGGGTGCCGGGCGGGGTGTGCTTGACCGCGTTGCCGACCAGGTTGGTGACCACCTGCCGCAGCCGTGCCTCGTCGCCGATGACGGGCGCGGCGCCGGGCGCGCCGGTGCCGGCCGGGCCGGTGAGCGCGACCGGGCGGCTGGGGTCGAGGGCGGTGAGGTCGTGCAGCGCGTCGGCGGCGAGGGTGCGCAGGTCCATCGGGGCGAGGTCGAGCGGGCGCTCCTCGTCCAGCCGGGCGAGCACCAGCAGGTCCTCGACCAGGGCGCCCATCCGGTCGGCCTCGCTCTCGATCCGGGTCATGGTCCGCTTGACGTCGGCGTCGGTGGGCAGCGCGCCCATCCGGTACAGCTCGGCGAAGCCGCGGATGCCGGCCAGCGGGGTGCGCAGCTCGTGCGAGGCGTCGGCGACGAAGCGCCGCATCCGGGCCTCGGACTCGGCGCGGGCCGCGAAGGCCGCCTCGATCTGGGTGAGCATCCCGTTGAGCGCGATCGACAGCCGGCCGACCTCGGTGCCCGGGGAGAGCTCCGGCATCCGGTGCGACAGCTCGCCGGCCGCGATCCGTTCGGCGCCCTCCTCGATCCGGCGCAGCGGCCGCAGTCCGGCCCGTACCGCGAAGAAGCCGAGCGCGGCGATCAGCACCAGGACGCCGCCGCCGATGGCCAGGAAGGAGGTGTTCAGCTTGCCGAGGGTGGCGTCGATGTCCTCGCGGGAGACCGCCACCATGACGTGGGTCGGGGTGAGCGTCGGCGAGGCGTACGCGCTGGGGTTGGGGGCCTGCCCGCGGGGGGTCTGGAGGGGCAGCACCAGTACCCGCCACCTGTGGTGGCCGCGCTGGTCGGGCAGGTCGAAGGGGACGTCGGGGGCGGTCCGGGTCGGGTCCAGCCCGGCCAGCTGGGGCGCCGGATCGCTGTCCGAGACGGGCTGGCGCATCACCGCCTGGACCTTGCCGTCCGAGGAGAGGTACTGCACCAGGTACTGGCTGGGCAGGCTGACCCGCCGGCCGGCGACGGCGGGCCGGCCGGCGGCCGGCGCGGTCAGCTGGCCCGGGGGCTTGCGGGAGAGCGGCGGCCCGTACCGCTGGAGCTGCTCGTCGAGCTGCTCCACCAGCTGGGTCCGTACGGTGCCGAGCACGAAGGTGTCGCTGACCACGAGCCCGGTGGTGACCAGGGCGAGCGCGAGCACCAGCAGCCGGGCGCGCAGCGACAGCCGGGAGGAGAAGCGGGCGAACACGAGCGGGTCCGGTCAGCCCTGCGGGGGGCGGCGCATGACGTAGCCGATGCCGCGCACGGTGTGGATCAGCTTGGGGCCGTGCGCCGGGCCGGAGTCGAGCTTGCGGCGCAGGTAGGAGATGTACGACTCGACGATGGAGAGGTCCCCGCCGAAGTCGTAGGCCCAGACGTGGTCGAGGATCTGCGACTTGGAGACCACCCGGCCGACGTTGGCCATCAGGTAGTGCAGCAGTTTGAACTCGGTCGGGGAGAGCGAGACCGTGGTTCCGCCCCGGGTGACCTCGTGGGCGACCGGGTCGAGGCTGAGGTCGGCGACGACCAGCCGGCCGTCCTCGGCCGGTCCGCCGGCCCGGCGCAGGATGGCGCGGATCCGGGCGATCAGCTCCTCCAGGCTGAACGGCTTGGTGACGTAGTCGTCCGCGCCGGCGGCCAGGCCCTGCACCTTGTCGCCGACGCCGTCCTTGGCGGTGAGGAAGAGCACCGGCAGGTGGTCGCCGGGGTGCCCGTGGGCCGGGCCGGCTATCTGTCCGCGGCTGGTGCGCTCGCGCAGCTTCTCGACGACGGTGAAGCCGTCGAGGTCGGGGAGCATCACGTCGAGCACGACCAGGTCGGGGCGCTCGGCGGCGACCAGTTCGAGCGCCTCGGTGCCGCTGGCGGCGGAGGCGACGCGGAAGCCGGAGAAGCGCAGCGAGGCGGAGAGCAGCTCGCGGATGTTGGGTTCGTCGTCCACGACGAGCAGGAACGCTTCGCCCTGGCCCCCGGCCACCGTGGAGCCGCCTGGTGTGGTGACAGTGCCTTGCACGGGGCTTTCGCCTCCCGGTCGGACGATGACGTTCAGCATGAGGCTAGCCCCCGGAGGCTATGCGGCATGGATGAATGTTGGATTAACACCTTATCGGTCGGTTTTTGGGCGATCGGCGCACAGGGGTGGGTTCGGTGGTGTGCGTACGGGCGTGGACACGACGGATGGGGCGCGCACCCGGCGTGACGCGCCTCACTTCCGCGCGTCGCCCCCACTCGGCCGGCCCTCCGTCCAGGGCCGGAGCTTCTCCGGGTTGCGCACCGCCCAGATGTGGGTGATCAGGCCCTCGGCGATCCGGAACGCGAACACGGTGACGGTCACGCCGTCCTGCCGGGCGACCAGGCCGGGAAGACCGTTGACGCTGCACTCCAGCAGCGTGATGCCGGGTGCGAAACGGTCGGAGTCCAGGTAGGCGGCGGCGATCCGCTCGCGCCCGGTCAGCGGGTGCAGCAGCGCGCCGACCAGACCGCCGCCGTCGGCGATCACGGTGGCCTCGGGGTCCAGGACGCCCATCAGCGACTTGAGGTCCTTCGCCTCCCAGGCCCGCCTGAACTCCCGGACGACGCCGGCCTGCGCGCTCGTCGGCGTTACCGGGGCCTGCGCGGCCCGGATCCGGCGGCGGGCGGAGGTGGCCAGCTGACGGCAGGCGGCCGGGGTGCGGCCGACGATCGCGGCCACTTCGGCGAAGGGGTAGCGGAAGACGTCGTGGAGGACGAAGGCGACGCGTTCGGCCGGCGTCATGGCCTCCAGGACCACCAGGAAGGCCATGCTCACCGACTCGTCCAGGGTGATCCGGTCGGCCGGGTCCGCCGCCGGGTCGGCCGCGGCGTCCGTCCACTCCCGGCGCGCGGGCAGCGGCTCGGGAATCCACTCGCCCACGTAGCGCTCCCGCCGCACCCGGGCCGAGCCGAGCAGGTTGAGGCAGATCCGGCTGGCCACCGTGGTCAGCCAGCCGGCGGGCGAGACGATCGCCTCCCGCTCCCGCCGGGGCAGCGCGTACCAGCGCGCGTAGGTCTCCTGCACCACGTCCTCGGCGTCGGCCAGCGAACCGAGCATCCGGTACGCCAGGTTGATCAGCCGGCGCCGCTCGCTCATGATCGCGCCCAGGCCCGGCCCGGTCGTGGTGTCGCCCTCTGCTTCCCGCACCGTGTCCCCACCCCTTCGACTCGACGGTTCCCCTCTCCTCCTAAGACAGGCCGGCGGCCCGGGATGTGACACCCTCCGCGCCACCTCACATTCCGAGCGGCTGCGCGGTCGTACTCGTCGCACTGGTCACACGGAACGGAGAACCCGATGAACGACTTCCAGGCGATCGCCGACCGCGTCGAGATCGCGGCCCTGCAGGCCGAGTTCACCGACGCGGCGATGATGCGCGACCGCACCCGCCTCGCCGAGCTGTTCACCCCGGACGGCGTGCTGCGGATGCCCGACGTCCCGGTCGAACTGATCGGCCCGGAGCAGATCCGCGCCGGCGGCGAGAAGCTCCAGGAGCAGTGGGACTTCTTCGTCCAGAACACCCACCCTGGCGCGATCCGGATCGACGGCGACACCGCGACCGGCCGTGCGCACATGCGCGAGGTCGTCCGCCTCAAGAACGGCATACAGGGGCTCAACTACGCGATCTACCACGACCGTTACCGGCGCACGGCGGACGGCTGGCGGTTCACCGAGCGGGTCTACGAGATCCGCTACCTGGACACCACCCCGCTGACCGGCGCGGCGCCGCACGCCACCGGCCCGGCCTCGCACACGGCCTCGGACCCGACGGCCGTCGACCGCCTGGAGCGGGTGGCCGCCGCACTGACGGCGAACGGCTTCACCGTCGAGATCCTGGACGACGCCGCCGCCGCGCGCACCCGGGTCGCGGAGCTGGTCCCGGCCGGCGCCACCGTCTTCACCGGGGCCAGCGAGACCCTCCGGCTCTCCGGCATCGAGGAGGACGTCAACACCGGCGACCGCTACCGGGCCGTGAAACCCCGCGCGCTGGCCATGGACCGGGCCACCGAGGCCGACGGCATCCGCACGATGGTCGCCACCCCGGACGTGGCGCTCGGCAGCGTCGCCGCCGTCACCGAGACCGGCTCCCTGGTCGTCGCCTCGGCCACCGGCAGCCAGCTGCCCGCCTACGTCGGCGGTGCCGGCCGGGCGATCTGGGTCGTCGGGGCCCAGAAGGTCGTCCCGGACCTCCCCGCCGCCCTGCGGCGCCTGGAGCAGCACGTCCTCCCGCTGGAATCCGACCGCGCCCGGGCCGCGTACGGCCGACCGAGCGCCGTGAACCAGCTCCTCGTGCTCAACGCCCCGGCCCGGCTCACCCCGGGGACCGTCCTGCTGCTGCGCGAGGCCGTCGGCTTCTGAGGCCGCGGAATCCCCGCGCTTTTCCTCCTGCTATGATTTGCGGCGAGGCGAAGGCAATGTTTTCGAGCAATTGCCCGGCCCGATCATTTCGGTGGTCATAGCGAGAGGGAAACGCCCGGCTCCATTCCGAACCCGGAAGCTAAGCCTTTCAGCGCCGATGGTACTGCAGGGGGGACCCTGTGGGAGAGTAGGACGCCGCCGAATTCTTCTTACGGCCCCTGCCGTGTCCGACAGAGACACGGCAGGGGCTTTTTCGTTTCTCCCGACGATTCGACTTCCCTCGGCTCCCCCGGTTTCCGCGCCGCGGAGCATCCTCCGGCGTGTCCGCTATGTGAGACACCGGGCCTCGGAAAAGCCGCTTTGCGGGCATCTGGAAGGATGGCGACCACCGAAACGGACTTGCGTCTCGCCAACTGAGACTGCAATATCATGGTATGGACAACACTAGCGGCGTCGGCGTTCTCGACAAGGCCGCTCTGGTGCTCAGCGCACTGGAGTCGGGCCCCGCCACGCTGGCGGGGCTGGTCGCCGCCACCGGTCTGGCGCGCCCCACCGCCCACA
>NZ_JAHSQD010000201.1 GCF_020103755.1 Streptomyces sp. LS1784 | reverse complement strand
ACGGCCGCGGCGGTGGCCGAGGACCGCCGTCGCGGCGTCGGCCATCCGGGCGGTGGAGTGGACCCGCTGCTGGTGGCCGCCCCGCTGCTGCTCGCCGTCTCCGGCGGCCTGCTGCTGGCCCGGATCGAGCCGGTCGTGGTCGGCTGGCTGGCCGCACTCGCCGGGCGCGGCCGCGGACTGGTCGGCTTCCTCGGCCTGGTCCGGGCCGCCCGCGACAACTCGGGCCGCCGCCGGCCCTCCGCACTGCCGTTGCTCGCCCTGCTGATCGCCGTCACGGCCACCGGCTTCGGCGCCACCGTGCTCGACACGGTGGACCACTCCCGGACGCGTGCCGCGCGCATCGCCACCGGCGGCGACGTGTCCATCACGGTCCCGGTCTACGCCACCCTGCCGGACGACTTCACCAAGGCAGCCGGCGAACTGCCCGGCGTCCGGGCGGCGACCGGGGCCTGGATCGAGGACCGGGCCGTCTTCACCGGTGCCGACCGGGACTCCACCGGCGCCATCCTGGTGGTGGTGGAGCCCGGCGCCTACGCGGAGATCTCCCGCACTGCCGGCGTCGGCGGGTTCGACCCGGCCAAGCTGGCCGCCCCGAGTGGCAAGGACAGCCCGGTGCCCGCGCTGTTCAGCAGGAGCCTGGCCCAGCGCCTGACCGCAGGCGCGCCGCAGGTGAGCACGCCCAGTGGCAGCCAGATGTCCACCGTGGTGGCCGGGATCGTCGACGCTACGCCCGCCCTGCCGGACTCGGGCAGGCCCTTCATCGTGGTGCCGGCCGGTGCCGCGGCGGAGCACCTGCCGGAGCTCAAGCGGGAGACCAGGGTGAACAAGTGGTTCGCGGTCGGCGACGTCGACCCGGGCCGGGTCCGGGCCCTGCTGATGGAACGCGGCATCGGCAGCGGCAAGCAGGCGACGGGCCTGGCCAAGCTGATCAGCAAGGACGCCGAGGAGGCGGGGAAGACCACCGACGGCCTGCCCCCCGGCTACGTGGTGCACAGCAGCCGCGAGATGATCGCCGAGCTGGCCGGCGATCCGGTGCAGCACGCCGCCGGACGTTTGTTCCGGTACGCGGGCTTCGCCGCCGCCGGGTTCGCCCTGCTGGCCGTGCTGCTGACGCTGCTGCGGGCCGCGCCGGACCGTACGGCGGTGCTCGCCCGGCTGCGCACCATGGGCCTGCGGCCCCGGCAGGGCCTGGCACTGATCGTCGCCGAGTCGCTGCCGCAGACCGTGGCTGCGGCCGTCGGCGGCGGTCTGGTCGCCGTGGCCGCAGTCGCCCTGCTCGGGGGAGCCTTCGACCTCTCGGCGCTGGTCGGCGCCCCGGTCCGCGACACCCTGGCCCCCGCGGTGATGCCGGTGCTGCTGCCCACCGCCGGTCTGACCCTGGTGGTCTGCCTCGGTGTGGTGGTGGAGACGCTGGTCGCCGGCCGGCGCCAGATCGCCACCGAACTGCGCGCGGGGGAGCGGCAATGAGGCAGGGAACGACAGCGGCGGACACGCCGGGAGCGGCGGCCGGGTCGTGACGGCAGACCGGTCCGCCAGGACAGTGGAGAGCGGTGCGATGAAGCAGACAGTCGAGACAGGAGACGAGCGGTGATGAGCACTCCCCAGGAGCGGACGGTCGCCGAGGCCCCCAGCCTCCAGGAGCTCCAGCAGCGGGCCCTCGCCGCCGCCTCGCCCAAGGCGCACGATGCGGGGGCGGCCATCGTCTGCGACCGGCTGGTCCGGATCTTCAGCGCGGAGGGGGTCGAGGTCCAGGCCCTCCAAGGCCTGGAACTGACCATCCGACAGGGCGACCTGGTCGCCCTGGTCGGGGCCTCCGGCAGCGGAAAGTCCACCCTGCTCACCATCCTCGCGGGGCTGGACGTGCCGACCGCCGGCACCGCCACCGTGGCCGGCTGCGACCTGCTGGAGATGTCCGTCAAGGAGCGGCTGCGCTACCGGCGCGAGGTGGTCGGTTTCATCTGGCAGCAGACCGCCCGCAACCTGCTGCCCTTCCTCACCGCCGCCGAGAACATCGCCCTGCCGATGCAGCTGCGCGGTCGTCGTTCGGGTGCGGGCGGGGCCAAGCAGCAGACGGCCCGGGTGGCAGAGCTGATGGAGGCGCTGGAGATCGGTGGGCTCGCCCACCGCAAGCCCAACGAGCTCTCCGGCGGCCAGCAGCAGCGTGTGGCGATCGCGGTGGCGATGGCCAACAACCCGCCGGTGCTGCTCGCCGACGAGCCCACCGGGGAGCTGGACTCGGAGACCGCCGGGATCATCTTCGAGTCCTTCCGCACCGTCAACCGCGAACTGGGTGCCACCGTCGTGATCGTCACCCACGATCCGATGGTCGCGGGCGAGGTCCGCCGTACGGTCGCGATCCGGGACGGGCGGACCGCCAGCGAGGTGCTGCGCCGCACCGTGACGGACGAGCACGGCGAGGAGTCGGTGAACGAGCGCGAGTACGTGATGCTGGACCGCAGCGGCCGGGTGCAGCTGCCGGTCAAGTTCCTGGAGTCGCTCGGCATGGAGCACCGGGTGGCGGTCGACCTCGCGGCCGATCACATCGAGGTCCGCCCGGACGACCTCGCCGGGCACTGACCCGGAGCGCGTCCGGACGGGCGGCGGCCGTCGCCTCCCGGGACGGTCAGCCGTCGCCGCCCGTCCGCTGGAAGAGGCCGCTGCCCTCGGCGTCCGCACGGAGGTCGGGCGGCGCCTCCTGCGCGGCGCGCTCGCCGCGGGAGGTGGCGGTGCAGAGGGCGAAGACGATCAGGGCACTGGCCGCCACGGCGAGGATGCCCAGTGCGGTCAGGACGCGTAGCCAGGTCAAGGAGTGCCTCCTGGGGGACGGTGCGGCCCACACCGGGATGTACGACGCTGCCGGGGATGTATCGGCAGGTCGGGCCGCACGGTCGAGTGCCCACGGACGGTTCTTCCCGCCGGGTGGCGCACGAGAGGTCGCCCGCATGGGCGCTCGAAGCACTCGTGGGGCGCGTCACGCTCTGTCGCGCGCCCCCGCGGTGGCGGCCGGCCGTCCGGCCCCGCCGGCCACCTGGGCCCGCAGGGCGGTGAGGTCCGGCTTCCCGAGGCCGTTCAGCGGGATTGCGGGGAGCAGCAGGAGTGCGTCCGGGGCACACCGGCCGAGGCCGTGCGCCCGGCCCCAGCGGTGCAGTTGTTCGGCCGTCAGCCGCGAGCCGGGGGTGAGGGCGACGGCGGCGTGCACCCGCTCCAGGCGGTCCGGGTCGGTGGTCGTGAACATCACCGCTTCGCGCACCTCGGGGTGGGTGCGCAGCGGCTCCTCGATCTCGCGAGGGAACACGTTGTGCCCCTCGACGATCGCCATCGGGTCCCGCCGCCCGGCCACCGTCAGATAGCCGGCCGCGTCCAGGCTGCCCAGGTCGCCGGTGTGCAGCCAGCCGTCCCGGAGCACCCGCTCGGTCAGTTCCGGGTCGCGCCAGTAGCCGGCCATCGCGGTCGGCGTGCGGACGCAGATCTCCCCGGTCCGGTCCGGCGGCAGCTCGGCGCCGCCCTCGTCCAGGATGCGCAGCTCGGTGTCCGGGTACGGGCGGCCGGCGGTGCTCAGCAGCCGCGGTGCCAGGTGCTCGTCCGGGCTCAGCCGGGCGACCGGACCGCACTCCGTCAGGCTGTAGGTCTGGTGCAGCACCCGGCCCAGCCGCCGGGTCGCCTCGGCGAGGCGCCGCGGCGAGGGCGCGCAGCCGGTGTAGCCGACCCGGCGCAGGCTGCCGGTGTCGGTCGTGGGCAGCAGCGGGTGGTCCAGCAGCCGGTACAGCAGGTGCGGCGGCAGGTACGTCCGGGACACCCGGTGCCGCTCGACCGCCGCCAGTACGGCCCCGGCGTCGAACCCGTCCTGCATCACCACCGTGCCGCCCGAGGCCAGCGCCAGGTCCGCCGAGGTGCCCCCGCCGTGGCAGAGCGGAGTGCACAGGAGGAAGACCGAGCCGGACAGCAGCGGTGGGCGCGGCGGCCGGGCGAAGCGGCGCAGCACCCCCTTCGGGCGTCCGGTGGTGCCGCCGGTGAACCGCACCGCCATCACGTCCTCGGGCCGGTAGCGGGGTTCGAGCGGGGCGGGCGAGCAGGCCGCGGCGAGGTCCAGCAGGTCCGTGCCGAACCCGAGCGGCGACGGGCCCAGGGAGAGGAGGGCGGCCGAGGGCACGGCCCGCCCGAACCCCTCGGCCGCCGCCGCGCACCGGGCCGGGTCGAAGACCAGCGCGGAGGTCCCGGCGAACTCCGCCAGCGCCACCTGTTCCGCGACCGGCCCGTCCGGGAACGGCATCGCCACCCGGCAGCCCAGCAGGTTCGCGGCCAGGCGCACCAGCAGTGCCTCCGGCCGGTTCCCGGCCAGCACCGTCACCCCGTCCCCGCGCCCGAGCCCGGCCCGCTCCAGCGCACGGGCGGTGCGGTGCACCAGGTCCAGGCACTGCTGCCCGCTCCACGCCTCGTCCCCGTACCGGATCGCCACCCGAGCGGGATCGCGCGCCAGCCCGTCCAGCACCGACCCGGTGTACGTCGGAGTCGCCTCAGTCATGCCAGCCCTCCTGTCTGACGGCGCGTCAGCCTAGTGGACGGCCGGTCCCACGGATGCGCTGCGGTCGACCGGGGCCCCACCGGCACCGGCGGGCGCGGGGGGCGGACCCGGCCGGGGCGCGCAGCCGTCCGAGGTTGTTGTTAGGGTTCCCGGTCGGACGTGAACGGGGGCTCGGGCTGGTGGGCAGCGGGGTGGACGCGGTCGTGGCGCCGTGCGGCGTGGTCGATCTGCGGGGCGAGGCCGGGGCGGGGTTCGTCACCGCCTACCCGGCCGACGCCGTCGTGGTGGTGTCCGGGCTTCCGGGGGCGGGGAAGAGCACGCTGCTGCGGCGCTGGTCCGGGGCCGCGGTCCGGTCCGTGGACCCGCGGACGGTGCACGAGGCCTGCGAGGCGGTGATGCCCGCCGCCCTGCCGTACGCGGTGTACCGGCCCTGGGCCCGGCTGGAGCACTTCCGGCTGCTGCGCTCCTCGGTGCGCGCGGGCGGTCCGCTGCTGGTGCACGACTGCGGCAGCCGCGCCTGGATGCGGCGCTGGCTCGCCCGGGAGGCGGTCCGCCAGGGCCGCGAACTGCACCTGGTGCTGCTCGACGTCGGCGCCGTCACCGCGCTGGACGGTCAGCGGGCCCGCGGCCGGCACGCCTCCACCCGGGCCTTCGTCCGCCACCGCCGAGGCCTGGAGCGGCTGCTGGGCGCCTTCACCCGGCACGTGCGCTCCGGCGGGCCGATGCCGACGCCGGAGGCCTCGTCCGTGCTGCTGCTGGACTCCGTCTCCCGCTCCCGCGCCCGGACGGTGCGCTTCGGGCCCGCGGGCTGAACCTCGGTCGCAGGCTCGGTACTCGGCCGCCGCATGTCACCAGCCGGGCAGCGAGGCGCCGGTGACGGTCGCGGACGGCTGCTCGGGATGCAGCCCGAGCGGCCGCAGGGCATCGGCGCGGACCCGGACGCCGAACCGGCCGTGCCGACGGCCGTCCGGGCCGATCCCGCGGAGCAGGTCCCGGCGCACGGTGCCGGCGGCGAATGGCATCCGGTCGATGCCCCGGTCACGCAGTCAAGCGCGGACGGTGGCTCGGGGAGTGGGGCGGCCGGGCAGCTTCTCGTACGCAGCGATGGTGATCCACTCGGCGGGCTCGCCCATGGGGTCATACTGGCACGGACCGGACCGGGCGTGGGGGGGGGACAGGATGGCGGAACGCGCCGTTCCCGGGCAGGTGTCGGCGGCCGAACGGGCGGCCGACGCCTTGGGGTTCACCCGCAGTTGCCTCCGCGAGACGGGGCGGCTGCTGGCGCTCGCCGCGGCGGCCAAGCCGGGTGGGACGATCGCCGAGAGCGGAACCGGCGCCGGGGTCGGGACGGCCTGGTTGCAGAGCGGCCTCGGGCCGGGCGCCCGCCTCGTCACGGTCGAACGGGACGAACGGCTCGCGTGTGCGGCAACGGAGTTCTTCGCCGCGGACGACCGGGTCCGGGTCCTGCACGGCGACTGGCGGCTGCTGGAGGAGCACGCACCGTTCGACGTGTTCTTCTGCGACGGCGGCGGCAAGCGCGACGACCCCGAGAAGGTGGTCGACCTGCTCGCCCCCGGCGGCATGCTGGTGCTGGACGACTTCACTCCTTCGGAGCACTGGCCGCCGCGCTTCCAGGGCGAGGTGGACGAGCTGCGCCTGCGCTATCTGACCCACCCCGTCCTGGACGCCACCGAGGTGCTGACCACGCCGACCAGCGCCGCCGTCCTGGCCGTACGGCGGGCCTGACCGGTCCGCAAGGCCGCCGGGCCGCGGTCCGGGCCCGGCAGCAGCCGGCCCCGGGCGGTGAGCGGGCACCGGCCGGGGAGCACGGGCGAGAACCGGCCCACAGGGGGCCATGATCGTCAGAATGCTCCCGCGGCCGCTCCCGGCACTGCCAGACTGTGGGCAGAGTCCGTCACGGAGAGAGGTCACACCCCGCATGCCCAGCAGCGCCGTCGTCGAGAATCCGTGGTTCCGCAGGTTCAACCCGTCCGACTCCGCGCCCGCCCGGATCGTGATCTTCCCGCACGCCGGCGGTTCGGCCAGCTACTACCTGGAGTACGCCAACGCGCTGGCGCCGCACGCCGACGTGCTCGCCGTCCAGTACCCGGGCCGGCAGAACCGCATCGGTGAGCCGACGATCGACTCGGTGACCGGGCTCGCCGAGCAGCTCGCCCGGGAGCTGCGGGAGTGGGCGGACCGGCCGCTCACCTTCTTCGGGCACAGCATGGGCGCGGCCGTCGCCTTCGAAACCGCCCGGCGCTTCGAGCGCGACGGCGTGAAGGGGCCCGAGCGGCTGTTCGTCTCGGCCGGCCGCGCGCCCTCGCTGCCCCGGACGACCACGGTCCACCGGCTGCCGGACGACGAACTGCTCGCCGAGATCTCCGTGCTCGGCGGCACGGACGACCGGATCCTCGCCATGTCCGGCATGCGCGAGCTGATCCTGCCGAGCCTGCGGGCCGACTACACGGCCGTCGAGACCTACTGCAGCGCCCCGGACGCGACCGTGTCGCTGCCGATCACCGCCATGGCGGGGGAGTCCGACGCGCACGCCACCGTCGACGAGGTCGTCCAGTGGGAGCGGCACACCACCGGCGGCTTCGACCTGCGGGTCTTCCCGGGCGGCCACTTCTACCTGGCCGACCGGACCGAGGCCGTGGTGGAGCTGCTCACCGCGCACCTGCGCGGCTGAGCCGGTCGGGGCGGGCGCCAGGGGCGGCAGCCCACCGGGAACGCGAACCGGACACCGCGCCGGCCGTCGAACCGATGTGCCCGCATCGGTGACCGGAGCGCTCCCGCTCGACTACTGTGCCTGTTTGACGGATCATCAGCAGATCATCGGGAGGACGCCGTGCGCCGGATCGCCGTTGTCGGAGCGGGCCAGGCCGGCCTCCAGCTCGCGCTCGGGCTGGTGGCGGACGGGTACCGGGTGACACTGGTCGCCGAGCGCACCCCGGAGCAGCTGCGCGGTGGCCGGGTGCTGTCCACCCAGGCGATGTTCGGCCCCGCGCTGCGGATCGAGGCGGAGGCCGGGCTGGACCTCTGGGCGGAGCAGGCGCCGGCCGTCTCCTCGGTGGAGGCGGTGCTGGCGGCGCCCCCTGGCGTGCGGGCCCTGGAGTACACCATGACGCTGGACGAGCCCGCCCAGTCGGTGGACCAGCGGCTCAAGCTGGCCGGCTGGCTGGAGCTGCTGGCCGAGCGCGGCGGCGAGGTCGAGTACCGGACGCTGGACCGTGCCGGGCTGCACGAGCTGGCCCGCCGGCACGAGCTGACCGTGGTCGCGGCCGGACGCGGCGCCCTGTCCGGGGTCTTCGAGCGCGACGCCGTCCGCTCGCCCTTCGACCGGCCGCAGCGGGCGCTGTCCTGCCTGTACGCGCACGGCGTCGGCTCGCCGGACCCGGGCGCCGGGCCGAGGGCCCGGATGAACGCCCTGCCCGGTCTCGGCGAGCTGTACCTGCAGCCGGCGCTCACCCTCTCCGGCCCCTGCGACATCCTGCTCTGGGAGGCGCTGCCCGGCAGCCCGCTGGACGCGTTCGGCGACGCACCGCCGCCGGACGTCCAACTGGACCGGATCCGCGAACTGTTGGGCGAGTACCTGCCCTGGGAGGCGGAGCTCTGGACGGAGGCCGAGCCGACCGACGCCGGGGCCGGACTGTTCGGCGCGGTCACCCCGGTGGTCCGGCACCCGGTGGCGGAGCTCGGGTCGGGCGTGGACGCCGTCCACGTGCTGGGCCTCGGCGACGCGGTCGTGGTGACCGACCCGATCACCGGACAGGGCGCCAACAACGCCGCCCGGGCGGCCGAGGCCTACCGCCGGGCCGTCGTCGAGCACGGCGACGCCCCGTACACGGCCGACTGGATGTGCCGCACCGCCGAACGTTTCTGGCAGCAACAAGCCCGCCACAGCGTGGAGTTCACGGCCGCGATGCTGACCGTGCCGGACCACCTCCAGGGCGTGTTCGCGGCCGCCGCCGAACACCCGGAGGTCGGCCGCCGGCTCGCCAACACCTACGCCGAGCCGAGCGACCACGCCGCCTGGCTGGCCACCCCCGAGCTGGCCGCCGCCTACCTGGCCTCGGTCGGAGCCTGACGAACCCGCCCGCACTTGCCTCCGGGCGGCCCGCGGGACGACGCTGGAGGGAAGAGGGCAACGGGTGCGGGAGGCGTCGCTCGTGGACGGACGCGAGCCCGCCGGCCGGTCCGCCAGCGGCCACCGGAGCGTGCCGCACACGGCCGACCTGCGGGTGGAGGCCTGGGCGCCGACGGCCGAGGGCTGCATCGGCGAGCTGGTGCACGCCGTCGTCGGCAGCTTCGCCGACCTCGCCGGCGCGCGGATCGTCGGCGAGCGCGGCTGCACCGTCCTCGCGGTGAGTGACCCGGACCTGCTCGCGGGCGTCCTGGAGGAGGTCATCTACCGGATGGACGCCGACGGCGAACTGCCGGTCGCGGTGGCGGTCGGCCCGATCGAGGGCCTGGACGGGGCCCGCCGGGTGACGGTCCGCTTCCGGATGGCGGACGTTGCCACGGCAGCCCTGGTCGGCGCCGTGCCGAAGGCGGTCTCTCTGCACGACCTGGACCTGAGCGCCGGGCCGGACGGCTGGACCTGCCGGGCCACCGTCGACGTCTGAACCGCCCGGACAGGCCGTCCGGACAATCCGGCGGGACCGCTCGTCGGGAGCGGGTGAGCGGAGCGGGGTGAGCGAGGTGGAGATCGCACTGGCCGAGGCGGGCCGGCACCGCTGGCGGATCGAGCCGCGCCCGCCGATGCGGGTGCCCGGCGTGGTGTTCGCGACCGCCGCGCTGCTGCCGCAGGCCGCCGGGGACAAGGCACTGGAGCAGGTGGCGAACGTGGCGACGCTGCCCGGGATCGTCCGGGCCTCCTACGCGATGCCCGACGTGCACTGGGGTTACGGCTTCCCGATCGGCGGGGTCGCCGCCACCGACGTCGAGCGGGGCGGAGTCGTCTCGCCCGGCGGAGTGGGCTTCGACATCTCCTGCGGGGTCCGGCTGCTGGCGGCCGGCGTCAGCCGGGACGAACTCGACCGGGAGCGGATCGGCCGCCTGATGGACCTGTTGGACCGCACCGTCCCGCGCGGCCTGGGCCGGGGCGGCCTGTGGCGGCTGTCCGGACCGGAGGAACTGGACGAACTCCTGCTCGGCGGCGCCCGCTACGCCGTCGAGCACGGCCACGGCGTACCCCGCGACCTGGAACGCTGCGAGGACCGCGGCGTGCTGGCCGGCGCGGCCCCGGGCGAGGTGAGCACCCGGGCCGTCGAGCGCGGGCTGCAGCAGGTCGGCAGCCTCGGCTCGGCCAACCACTTCCTGGAGGTGCAGGCCGTCGACCGGGTGTACGACGCCCGGACCGCCGCGGCCTTCGGACTGCGGCCCGGCCAGATCTGCGTCATGATCCACTGCGGTTCGCGCGGCCTCGGCCACCAGATCTGCACCGACCACGTCCGCGCCATGGACCGCGAACTGCAGCGCTACCGGATCGAGATCCCGGACCGCCAGCTCGCCTGCACCCCGGTCGACTCCCCGCGCGGTCACGCCTACCTGGGCGCCATGACCGCCGCCGCCAACTACGGCCGGGCCAACCGGCAGCTGCTGTCCGAGGCGGCCCGCCGCGCCTTCGCCACCGTGCTCGGCGTCGGGCTGGAACTGGTCTACGACGTCTCGCACAACCTCGCGAAGCTGGAGACCCACGAGGTGGACGGCGAACCGCGGAGGCTGTGCGTGCATCGCAAGGGCGCCACCCGGGCGCTGCCGCCCGGCGACCCCGACCTGCCCGCCGACCTGGCGGAGGCCGGGCAGCCCGTGCTGGTGCCGGGCACCATGGGCACCGCCTCGTACGTGATGGTCGGCCTGCCCGGTAACGAGGCGTTCTGCTCCGCCTGTCACGGGGCCGGGCGGGTGCTGAGCCGCCACCAGGCGCTGCGCACCGTGCGCGGCGAGCGGCTGAAGAGCGAGCTGGAGGCACGAGGGATCGCGGTGCGGCCGGCCTCCTGGCGGGCGCTGGCCGAGGAGACGCCCGAGGCGTACAAGGACGTCGACGCGGTGGCCGCCGTCACCGAGGCCGTCGGGCTCGCCCGCCAGGTCGCCCGGCTGGTGCCGTTGGGCGTGTGCAAGGGGTGAGCCGCCGCACCGGTCCGGGCGCGTCCCTCGACTCGCCCGGCCGGGCGCGCTTGGATGTCGGACGCATCCGTTGCAGCAGCGCACCCGTCACAGGAGGTGGTCATGCCGGGGAACCCGGAGCCGGCCGTGGAACGCCGCGGCACCGGAGGCGGCCCGGTGATCGAACTGCGCTCGCTCACCAAGCGCTACGGTGCCACGGTCGGCATCGAACGGCTGGACGTGTCGGTCGAGGCCGGGGAGGTGTTCGGCCTGCTCGGCCCCAACGGCGCGGGCAAGACCACCACGCTGCGCTGCCTGGTCGGCCTGCTCAGCCCCAGCGACGGGCAGGTGCGGGTGCTCGGCCTGGACCCGGTGGCCGATCACGGTCGGCTCGCCCCCTCGATCGGCTACCTGCCCGGCGAACTGCGGCTCTACCCCGAACTCACCGGGCAGCAGACCCTCGACCTGCTCGCCGCCCTCCAGGGCGCCCCGGTGCCACGCCAGGGCGAACTGTGCGAGCGGCTGAAGCTCTCCCGGGCCGACCTGGCCCGACCGGTGGGGGAGTACTCGCGCGGCATGAAGCAGAAGCTCGGGCTCGTCCAGTCGCTCCAGCACCGGCCGCCGGTGGTGGTGCTGGACGAACCGAGCGAGGGGCTCGACCCGCTGGTCCAGGAGACCTTCTACGAACTGCTCGCCGAGGAGACCGCGGCCGGGCGGACCGTCCTGCTCTCCAGCCACGTGCTGCCCGAGGTGCAGCGGACCTGCGGCCGGGTCGCCATCGTCCGCCACGGACGGCTGGTCACCGTCCGCTCCGTGGCCGAACTGCGCCAGGCCCGGGCCCGCCGGGTCCGGCTGGTCCTCGGCGACGGGCGGGGTGCCAGGCCGCTCGGTGCCGCCGAGCGGTGGTCCCCGCGCTGGGACGGTCCGCGGGTCGAGCTGCTGGTGCCGCCCGACGAGGTGGTCGCGGCCGTGCGCACCGTGCTCGCCGAACAGGCGGTGGCCGACCTGACGGTGGAGGAGGCGGGCCTGGACGAGGCCTTCCTCGACCTCTACCGGTCCGTCGGGGCCGAGGGCTCCGTCGGGGCCGAGGAGCACCCGAACGGCAGTCGCCTGCCGGAGCCGGAGGAGCGGTCGTGAAGCCGGGTACCGTCAACCGCCGCCTCCCGCTGGTCTGGCTCGCCCTGCACCGGCGCCGCCGGATGCTGCTCTCCCTGCTGTTCGGCATGGTCGTCTTCGAGACCCTGATCGTGGTGATCGCCAGTACCGTTCCGACCGGCGAGCTGTTCGGTGCCCGCCGCACCCCGCCCGGCGCGTTCAAGGCCTTCAGCGGCTCCAACGGCGACGTCTCCATCGCCAGCTACCCCGGCCTGCTCGGGGCCGGACTCACCCACCCGTTCTGGATCGCCCTCCTGCTGACCGCGATCGGCTCGCTCGGCGCCGCCGCCGTCGCGGCCGACGTCGAGTCCGGCACCATCGAGCTGCTGATGACCCGCCCGGTCTCCCGCCGCCGGCTGCTCGCCGAGCGGGCCGGCGCCCTGATCGCCGCCACGGTGCTGCTCAACGCCGCCGCCACGCTGACCCTCGCGCTCGGAGTGGCGATCTCCGCGCCGCTGCGCTCGGCCGTCCCGCAGGGTGCGGTGTTCACCGCCGGACTGCTCGGCTGCGCCCTCGCGTTCTGCCTGACCGGACCGGTGCTGGCGGTCTCGGCGCTCAGCCGGCGGCGGGCCCATGTGATCGGCGCGGCCGTCGCGTTCGGCGCGGTCGGCTTCGCGGTCAACTTCGTCGCGCTGGCCTGGTCCCCGGTCAGGTCGTTGCGCTACCTCAGCCCGTTCCACTACTACGCGCCGGGCGATGTGCTCGCCCACGGCGGCGTGCCGTGGGCGGCCTTCGGGGTGCTGATCGGCGTGGGGCTGATCGGGCTGGCGGCGGCCTTCCGGCTGCTGGAACGGCGGGACCTGGCGGTCTGAGCCGAACGTCAGCCCCAGCTGCGGGCCGCGGCCAGCAGGCGTTCACGGACCAGGGCCACGTGGGGGTTGGCCGGGCCGGCCGGGCGGCGGACCAGGTAGGCGGTGTTGATCGGCGGATCGGCCGGCTCGTGCAGCAACCGCAGGGTCCCGGACGCGAGTTCGGCCCGGCACAGGTAGCCGGGCAGCACGCTCCAGCCCGCGCCCGCGGTGACCGCCGAGAGCACCGCCCGCAGGTCCGGCACGGTGACCGCGGCCCGGGCGTGCAGCCGCCGGTCGAAGACGTGCCGCCAGTAGCGGCGGGCGATCGGCAGGTCCTCGGCGTAGCTGAGCAGTGGGACCTCGGTCAGCGCGCCGGGCAGCTCCCGGCCGGCCAGCCGTTCGGCCCAGACCGGGGCCGCGACCAGGACGAACTCCTCGTCGGCCAGCGGTTCGGCGAGCAGCGTCCGGCCGTGCGGACGCCGGGTGGCGATCACCAGGTCGTGCTGCCCGGCCCGCAGTTCCGCCAGCAGCGGGTCGGTCAGCCCGGTGGTCACCCGCAGCCGGACGCCCTCCGCGACCAGCGGGGCCAGCTCGGCCAGCAGGGTGGTGCCGAGGAACTCGGCCGGCCCGGCGAGGTGGACCGGCTCCGGCACGCCGCCGCCGCGCCCGCCGGCGAG
>NZ_JAHSQD010000200.1 GCF_020103755.1 Streptomyces sp. LS1784 | reverse complement strand
CGACCACGGCGACGGCCTGACCGCGGGAACCGGTCGCCGCGAGCTCGGCCGGGGCCGCGCCGTCACCGGTGGCGCCCGCGGCCTCACGGATCTGGCGGAACACCACGTCGGGGTGGGAGATCATCGACACGTGCGAGGAGTCGACCTCGACGGTGCGCGACTTGGCACGCTGGGCCTCGAAGCGCTCCAGGTCGGGGGCGAGGGCCCTGTCCTGCCGGGAGACGACGGCCCAGGACGGGATGTCGCGCCAGGCGGCGGCGGTGGCCTTCTCCCCGAACCCGGCCTCGGCGACCGGGCGCTGCTCGGCGGCCATCAGCCGGGTCCGGGACTCGGGCAGGTCGGCGGCGAAGACGGAACGGAACTTCTCGCCCTTGATGTAGAGGTCGGTTCCGCTGCCGCAGCGGCCCGTGTAGGGAACGGGGTTGAGCGCGGCGGCGAGGTCGCTGCCCGTGAACCTCGTCGACAGCTCGGCCGGTGATTCGCCCACGTCGGGCATGAGCGCCGACACGTAGACGAGGGCCTTCACGTTCGGGTTGCCCGCGGCGGCCTGGCTGATGACCGCTCCGCCGTAGGAGTGGCCGGCCAGCACGATCGGGCCGCTGATGCTCTTGAGCACACTGGCCACGTTGGCGGCGTCGTTGGCCAGGCCACGCAGCTCGTTGGGCGGGGCGACGACCTGGAACCCGTCGTCCAGGAGACGTTCGACGACGTCGTTCCAACCGGAGGCGTCGGCGAACGCGCCGTGGACCAGGACCACCGTCGGCTTCACACCGCCGCCCGGCCTTCCACCGGTTTCGGCGGCCGGCGCGGGTGACACCGTGGCGGCGACCAGACAGGTCGCGAACGCCACCGTGGCGGCGGAGGGGATCAAGTGGCGGGACAGCGATATGTCCATGGTTCCTGCCCTTTCAAGGAGGTAAAGGGGCTGAAACCACCCTGCTCACGCCTCCGCCCGGACGGCATATCACGCTACGCATCCGAGTGAATGCGTACCGCCGTTCGAGCCTCTGTGCGGCGGCAACCGGTTTGGCGGGCGGACCGGGCCCGACCCGACGGCGGCCGAACGGCGCTCGAAGCGGCCTCCCACTCCGGCCTCCGGTAGGGCGCCGCCGCGGAGCCGTCGGCCCCCTCGGACGGCGACGGCTCCGGGCTCGGCCGGGTCGCGCCGTATCACGTCCGGCTGACGACCGTTAGCATGACGGGTATGGCGCCGGTCATTGGCGTCAGTTCGCACGGATTCCACCGCGGTTTCGAGGAGTTGACGATGAGTCGCGCTTTCTCTCTGTTCCGGACGACCGATCCCGTCCCCGAGGAGGAGCGACGCACCATCCTCGCCGCACCGGGGTTCGGCAAGTTCTTCACCGACCACATGGCCTCGGCCACCTGGACGCCCGCCGAGGGCTGGCACGACCGCAAGGTCTCCGCGCTGGTGCCGTACTCGCTGCACCCGAGCGCCGCCGTGCTGCACTACGCCCAGGAGATCTTCGAGGGGCTGAAGGCCTACCGCCACGCCGACGGCAGCGTCTGGCTGTTCCGCCCGGAGTTCAACGCCCGCCGCTTCACCCGCTCCGCCGAGCGGCTCGCCCTGCCGGTGCTGCCGGAGGAGGACTTCCTCACCAGCGTCGAGGAGCTGGTGCGCGCGGACGAGGCGTGGGTGCCGGGCTCCGCCGACGAGAAGAGCCTCTACCTGCGGCCGTTCATGTTCGCCTCGGAGGCCTTCCTCGGCGTCCGGCCCGCGGAGCGGATCGCCTACTCGGTCATCGCCAGCCCGGCCGGCCCGTACTTCGCCGGCGGCGTCACCGGCATCACGCTCTGGGTCAGCAGCAACTACACCCGCGCCGGGCGGGGCGGCACCGGCGCCGCCAAGTGCGGCGGCAACTACGCCTCCAGCCTGGCCGCGCAGATCGAGTCCCGGAAGAACGGCTGCGACCAGGTGCTGTTCCTGGACGACACCGGCGGCGAGGGCGACCTGGAGGAGTCCGGCACGATGAACCTGTGCCTGGTCACCTCGGCCGGCGAGCTGGTCACCCCCGCGCTCGGCAACATCCTCGACGGGGTGACCCGGGACTCGATCCTGGCCCTGGCAGGCGAGTTCGGGCTGACCCCGGTGCAGCGTTCGATCACCCTCTCCGAGCTGCGGACCGGTGCCGCCGACGGCACGATCACCGAGGTGTTCGCCGCCGGGACCGCCGCGGTGATCACCCCGATCGTCGGGTTCAAGGGCGAGGGCTACGAGTTCACCATCGGCAACGGCGCGCCCGGCAAGCAGACCCTCGCCATCCGCGAACACATGCTGGACATCCAGTACGGGCGCGCCGAGGACGTCCACGGCTGGATGCGCCGGGTGCTCTGACACCCCGGGGGCGGCCCGGCCGGGCCGCCCTCCCGCCGGCGCCGGTCAGCCCCGCTCGGGCACGACCACCTCACGCTTGAGGATCTTTCCGGTCGGCCCCTTGGGCAGCGCGTCGACCGTCCAGACCAGCCGCGGGTACTTGTACGGGGCCACCCGCTCCCGGACGAAGCCGCGAATCTCGTCCACGGTCGCCGACGCGCCCTCGCGCAGGACCACGGCGGCGGCCACCTCCTGGCCGTGGGTGGGGTGGAGGACGCCGATCACCGTGGCCTCGGCCACCGCCGGGTGCTCGTACAGCACGTCCTCCACCTCCCTCGGGTAGACGTTGAACCCGCCGCGGATGATGACGTCCTTGCGGCGGTCGACGATGCGGAAGTCGCCCCGCTCGTCGCGGGTGCCGAGGTCCCCGGTGTGCAGCCAGCCGTCCCGGACGGTCTGCGCGGTGGTGTCCGGCCGGCGCCAGTAGCCCTTCATCACGTTGTGGCCCCGGATCACCACCTCGCCGACCGTGCCGTCCGGCACCTCCGTGCCGGACTCGTCGACGATCCGCATCCGCACCCCCTCGATCGGGATGCCGATGGTGCCCGCGATCCGCTCCCGGTCGCTCCGGTTGGCACAGGCCAGCGGCGAGGACTCGGACAGCCCGTAGCCCTCCAGCACCACGCAGCCGAAGTCGGCCTCGAAGCCGCGCAGCACCTCCGGCGGCATCGGCGCGCCGCCGCACAGGCACACCCGCAGCGAGGAGACGTCGTGCCCGGCGCGCTGCGGGTGGGTCAGCATCAGGGTGTACATGGTCGGGACGCCGAGGAAGACGCTCACCCGGTCGCGCTGGATCACCGAGAGCGCGGCCGACGGGTCGAAACGCGGCACGAGGGTCAGGCACGCCCCGACGGCCACCGCGCAGTTCAGGCCGATCACCTGGCCGAAGGAGTGGAACAGCGGCAGCCCGCCGAAGATCACGTCTCCCTCGGCCAGCCCCAGCACCCGGACGCCGGCCCGGGCGTTGCACACGATGTTGCGGTGGGTCAGCTCGGCGCCCTTGGGGGCCCCGGTGGTGCCGGAGGTGTAGAGGATGACCGCGGTGTCCTCGCCCCCGCGTCCCCCGGTCTCCGGCTGGCCGGCCGGGTGTTGCGCGAGCGTCGCGGCGAGGGCGGCCGGCTCGACGGCGACCAGTCGGGTGCCGGTGCGCTGCGCACCCTCGGCCGCCTGCTCGGCATCCGCGTGCCAGGCGAGCAGCAGGGCGGCTCCGGCGTCGGCGAGGCAGTGCTCGATCTCCCGGGCCTTCAGCAGCGGGTTCATCGGCACGACCACCGCCCCGGCGCGCAGGATGCCGTAGTACAGCACCGCGAAGTCCGGCACGTTGGGCAGCAGCACGGCCACCCGGTCGCCGGGAGCGACGCCGAGCGCGGCCAGCCAGTGCGCGGCCCGGGCGCTGCGCGCGTCCAGGTCGGCGAAACTCAGCACCTCCTCGTCGAGTCGCAGGACGGGGTGCTCCGGACGGCGCGCGGCGGTCGCGGTGAGCAGGTCCGGAATGCCGTGCGGCAGGTCCGCAGGGTCGTGCGGCAGGTCGGCGCTTCTGTCGGACGGGGCGGGGACGGCGGACATGCGGGCGCTCCTCGGGGCGGTGGGGCTCGGTTCGGATCCTCATACGGTCGGACGGACACCGCCATGCGGAGCAACGCTCTCCCCGGCCCCGGCGGCCGTGGCGAGCATCCAGGGGGCGATCCGCTCCACCAGCCCGCGGTTGTGCCGGATCCAGCGGAAGTGGTCCAGCGCGCGGCCGTCCGCCTGCTCGGCGGTGTAGCTCCAGCGCTCCACCCGGGCCGAGCGCAGCTTGGCGCACAGGTGGTCGACGGCCCGCGGCGGCGCGAGCTCGTCGCCCTGCACGTCCACCGCCAGCACCGGCAGGTCGACCCGGGCCAGCGCCCGTTCGTAGTCGGCGGCCGCGCCGCGCACCCGGTAGCGGCCGGTGCGCATCTGCCGTGCCCAGTCCCGCATCAGCCGGGCCGACTCGCGGCCGCCGAAGCCGAACCGCTCGCCCGGCCAGTGGCCGACCGCCGCCGAGGCGACGATCGAGAACTGGCTCAGTGCCAGCCGCTTCAGGCCCGCCCGTACGCCGAAGGTCCGGTACCACGCCGATCCGCTGGCCACCAGCACCGCGCCGGCGAGCCGGGGCCGGAACACGCCGCAGTGCACCAGGCCGAGCTGCCCGCCCAGGCTGTGCCCGAGCAGGAGGCGCGGCGCACCCGGGAACGCCCCGGCCACCGCGTCGAGCACCGCCCCGAAGTCGTGCTCCACCAGCTCGCGGAAGCCGAAGGCGACACCGCGCCGCGGCACCGGGCGGCTCTCGCCGTGGCCGCGCAGGTCGCAGGTGGCCACGCTGAGGCCGGCCGCGTGCAGCGCGCGGACCAGCGGGGTGTAGTGCCGGGCGGCCGTCCCCATCGCCGGCAGGACGATCACCACCGGGGCGGCCGGTTCCGGCCGGGCCAGCGCCCGGACGGTGAGCCGGGCCCCGTCGGGTGCGGCGATCTCGGCGATCACGGGGAACCGGGGGGCCTTCACGTCCGTGCCTCCCCGTCGGCGTCGGCACCGGCGCCCGGCCGCCAGCCGATCACCCCGGCGCCCCAGGTGATGCCCGCGCCGAACGCGGCGAGGCCGAGCAGCTTCGGGCCGTCCAGCAGGCCCTCCTCGCGGGCGTGGGTCAGGCCCAGCGGGATCGAGGCGGCCGAGGTGTTGGCGACCCGGTGGACGTTCAGGTAGAGCCGCTCCGGGGGCAGCCCCACCTCCTTGCCGACCGCGCGCACGATCCGGGCGTTGGCCTGGTGGGCGACGAACAGGTCGAGGTCCTCGCAGGTCAGGCCGCGCCGGGTGAGCACCTCCCGGGTGGCGGCGGACATCTTCTCCACCGCCTGGTCGAACACCTCCCGGCCGTCCATCCGCAGCTTGCGGGCGTCCCGGTCGGCGTAGAGCAGCGGGATCTGCTCGCCGTCGCTGCCGAGCGAGAAGCACGGGTCGGGCGCGCCGGGCACGTCGGCGACCACGGCGGCGCCGGCGCCGTCGGCCAGCAGCACCGCGGTGCCGCGGTCCTCGTGGTCGGTGATCCGGGTCAGCGCGTCGGCGCCGCAGACCAGCACCGCCTCGGCCCGGCCGGTCTCGATCAGTGCGGCGGCGTGGTCCAGGCCGTAGACGAAGCCGGCGCAGGCCGCGTGCAGGTCGAAGGCCGTGGCCTGCGGCATGCCGAGCCGGGCGGCGACCTCCACCGACACCCCGGGGGTGACCCGGTCCGGGGTGATGGTGGCGACCACGACGTGCCGGATGCTCCCGGCGGCGCGCCCGGAGCTGCGCAGCGCCTGCTCGGCGGCGGCCACCGCGAGGTCGGCGAGCCGGCCCTCCGGCGCGAGGAAGCGGCGTTCCTCGATGCCGGTCCGCTTGACGATCCACTCCGGGGAGGCACCGATCCGCTCGAAGTGCGTGTTGGGGACGACGCGTTCGGGCAGTGCGGCACCCACGCCGACGATGGCGGCCGTCATGCCGCACCTCCTTCGGCGAAGGCCGGGCCGGTGCCCATCCGGACGGCGTGCATCCCGCCGTCCGCGTGCAGGATCTCCCCGCTGACGGTCGCAGCGAGGTCGGAGAGCAGGAACAGCACCGGCCCGACCACCACGGCGGGGTCGGTGCGGTCCCAGCCGAGCGGGGCCTCGGCCTGCCAGCGGTCGGCGATCCGGTCGAAGGTGCTGATCGCCTGCCCGGCGACGGTCTCCACCGGGCCGGCCGCCACCAGGTTGACCCGGATGCCGGACGGGCCGAGGTACATCGCCAGGTACCGGCAGACCGCGCCGAGGGCCGCCTTTCCGACCCCCATCCAGTCGTAGCCGGCCCAGGCGCCGGTGGCGTCGAAGTCCAGCCCGACGACGCTGCCGCGCCGCCCGTCCGCGCTGAGCAGCGGGGCGAGTGCGGTGGCCAGCGAGTGCAGCGAGACGGCGGCGGTGCGCAGCGCGAGGCCGGCGGCCTCCGGCGGGGTGGTGAGGAAGTTGCCGCTCAGCGCCGTCTGCTGGGCGGCGGCGACGGCGTGCAGCACGCCGTCGACCCCGCCCCAGCGCTGCTCCAGTTCCTTGACCAGCCGGGCGAAGTCCTCGGGCCTGGTGACGTCCAGCTCCAGCACGTCGGTCGGGCGGGGCAGGCCGCTCGCCGCCTTCTCGGTGATCCGCCGGGCCCGGCCGAAGCCGGTGAGCAGGACCTCCGCACCCGCCTCCTGGAGCGCCCTGGCGGTGTGCCAGGCGATGGAGTCCTCGTTGAGCACCCCGGTGATCAGATAGCGGCGTCCGTGGAAGCCGAGCATCACTCCTGGCCTTTCGTCGTACCGAGAGCGTCGGCCGCCGCCAGCACCAGGGCCGCGTTGTGCCCGCCGAACCCGAAGGAGGTGGAGAGCCCTGCCCGGCGGCCGCCGGGCAGGGCGGGGGCGGCGAGCGGGGTGGCGCGGCGGATCAGGTTCAGCGGGCCGAGCTTCTCGTCCGGCTCGCGCAGCCCGGCGGTGGGCGGGGCGGTGGCGTGGCGCAGCGCCTGCAGGGTGGCGACGGCCTCCACCGCGCCGGCCGCGCCGAAGAGGTGGCCGGTGCAGGACTTGGTGGAGGACAGCGGGACCGTTTCCACGGCCGGTCCGAGTGCCAGCCGCAGCGCCTCGCACTCCGACTGGTCGTTGAGGACGGTCCCGGTGCCGTGCGCGTTGAGGTAGCCGAGCTGCCCGGGGGTGACGCCGGCCGCGTCGAGCGCCAGGGTGACGGCGCGGGCCGCGGGCTCGCCGGTCGGGTCCGGGGCGGTGAGGTGGTGGGCGTCGCAGGTGGCGCCGTAGCCGAGCACCTCGCCGAGCACGGTGGCGCCCCGGGCGGCGGCGCCGGCCTCGGTCTCCAGCACCAGGATCCCGGCGCCCTCGCCGATCAGCAGGCCGTCCCGGTCGCGGTCGAAGG
Organism: Streptomyces sp. LS1784; assembly: GCF_020103755.1. Classification (GTDB taxonomy): domain Bacteria; phylum Actinomycetota; class Actinomycetes; order Streptomycetales; family Streptomycetaceae; genus Kitasatospora. Next base: position 5,982 of record NZ_JAHSQD010000200.1, on the reverse strand, counting down.
GCACCGACCGGCCGCTCTCGGACAGCGCCCCGGCGGTCCGGAAGGCGGCCTGCACCAGGTCGGAGGTGGAGGCCTCGGCGCCGCCGACCACCACCGCGTCGGCCGCGCCGGCGGCGAGCAGCAGCAGGGCCGTGCCGATCGCCTGGGTCGCGCTGCTGCACGCCGAGGCCAGGCAGAGCGCCTCGCCGCGGAAGCCGTGGCGCTGGGCGATCTGCGAGGCCGCGGCGTTGGCCATCATGGCGGGCACCATGAGCGGGGAGACGAACTCCCCGCCCTGCTGCCGGAGCACCTCGGCCTGGCTCTCGAAGCTCGCCGTCCCGCCGAGCGCGCAGCCCACCACGCAGGCGATCCGCTCGGCGGGGTAGGGCGGCGGGCCGTCCGTCCATCCCGCCTGGGCCAGGGCCTCGGCGGCGGCGACGAGCGCGAGCTGGGTGAAGCGGTCGGTGCGGCGGATCTGCTGGCGCGACAGGTGGTCGGCGGGCCGGAAGTCCCGGCACAGTCCGAGCCCGTCGGCGAGCCCGCTCTCGCCGGCGACGGCGCGCCGGTGCAGCTCGTCGGCGCCCACGCCCAGCGGGGTGACCGCGCCCAGGCCCGTGACGACGGCCCGGGGCCTCACTCCAGCCCGGCCTTCCTGCGGCACAGGGCGAGCACCTCGCCGACGGTGTACAGCTGGTCGAAGTCCTTCGGCTTCACCGGGATGCCCAGCTGCTTGCGGATGGACTGGCTGAGCTCGACCATGTCGAGCGAGTCGATCTCCAGCTCGTCCAGGGCGGCGTCGTCGACGATGTCCTCGCGTTCGACGCCGAGGTCGACCAGGGCGTCGACGACGAACGTCTCGATGGCGGTGCGGTCCAGTGTGTCGGGCATGACTCTCCTCGGCCGCGCGGGGCGGCGGTGGCGGTGCGGGGGTGGACGTCCGGGCGGTGGGCGGCGGTGGACTCAGAGCGCGGTGCCGGCCTTGGTGGCGTGGTAGGGGGCCCAGTGCCACTGCCGCCAGTAGCTCTCGGCGATGTCCAGCCACTGCTCCAGCCGGGCGGCGTCGTCCAGGAAGCGGTTCGCGCTGACCACCAGCCAGCTGTAGACGGCCTGGCTGTCCCGGCAGCCGCCGCAGTCGCCGGAGGTGCAGCAGAACTGGAGCGACTCGTAGTCGGCGCCCCAGACGTTGAAGCCGGGGATGACCGGGTTGCCGTTGGCGACCCGCTCCTCGTGCTCGGGAGCGTCGACGCTGAGGCTGGGGCAGACGTCGTAGCCGAACCGGCCGCCCCAGTGCGTCCGGCCGGTCACCAGGGTCCGGATGAAGTACGGGTGGCTCACCACCGCCTGCGGGTACAGCTCCTTGACCCGCTGTGCCTCGTCCAGCACCCGCTGCTCGTTGGCGATCTTCAACGGGGTCTCGGTGCCGTGCTCGCTGTAGAAGTTGAAGGTGACGATGTTGCCGTTCTCGGCGATCTTCCGCACGGTGGGCTCGATGTGCTCGACGCCGGCCTCGGAGAGCGCGTAGATGAACAGCACCCGCTGGTCGTCGCGGTAGTGCGAGAGCGCGGTGTCGAACAGGCCGGTGAACTTCGAGCCGTTGACCCGGATCGCGCGCAGGTCGTCGTCGAGCGGGCCGCCGCCGAAGATGCTGACCGCGATGGCGATCTTCTCGAAGCCCTGCTTGGGCATCGGGCGCAGGCCGTTGGTGGAGATGGTGATGTACGGCAGCTGTTCGACGAAGGCCTCGACCCGACGCGGGACCAGGGTGGGCTCGCCGCCGATCAGGGTGGCCTGGTTGACGCCGTCGTCGGCCAGCTTGCGGGCGAACGCCCGGATGCGGTCCAGGTCCGACAGTTCCTTGACGGCCGTGTCGAAGCCGCCCTCGAAGTACCAGCAGCCCTTGCAGCGGATGTTGCAGGCGTTGGTGAGGTGGACCTCGCAGGAGCGGACCTCGCGCCCCAACCGGCGCAGCCGGTGCAGGCGTTCGGCCAGGTCGGGCCGGTCGGCGATGAGTTCGGCGGTGCGCGCCTTCGCCTCGCGTCGGCTCAGCGGGCGCTGCTCGATGGTGACGGGTGTTGCCATGGCGGTGGGCTCCTCGGGAGTCGCGGGATCGGCGTGCTGCTGCTCCTTCCTGCTACTCCGGGAGGCGCAGACCCAGGTTCTTGATGCGCGGGGTGACCTTCTCGCGCCACAGGTCGCAGGCCTGGCCGTTGGTGGTCTGCCGCAGGCCGAAGCGGACGGCCAGCTTGGCGCGCTCGGAGCGCGGGCTGCCGAAGATCCGGACGAAGGTCGGCCAGAGCCGGTCCAGGGCCTGCTGGAGCTGTTCGCGGCCGTCGTCGGTGGCGGCGAGGTTGCGGCACACCCGGGCACCGTGGGCGATGTGCACCTTCTCGTCGAGGATGATCGTGCGCACCGCGTCCGCCCAGGGCCGGTAGCTGCTCTGCGCGAACTCGGAGATCATCACCATCGCGGTCTCCTCCCCGATGTAGGAGAAGATCCCGCGCTCGGCCCAGGTGGTGCAGTTGTGGAACTCCTGGGCGCGGAAGAGGTTCCGCTCGGCCAGCGTCTGCGACTCCATGTAGGTGGTGTCCACGCCGATCTCCGCGAGGACCCGCTTGCCGATCTTGTAGTGGTCGTACTCCTCGGCGGCGCGCTCGGCGCAGACCTGCCGCTCCTCCGCGTCAGGGGCCAGCGGCAGGAAGACCTGCACGTAGTCGTCGCCGCCGGAGAGCTCCCCTTCGGTGTTGACCACCATGCCGCGGATCGCGATCTCCCGGTACTCCTCCGGCATCGCCAGGAACTCGTCGGGAGTGCGGACCACCACCGCCTCGTCGTCCAGAATGGAAATCCCCATGGCACAACACCCCGTTTCTGAAGGAGTCTGAAGCAGGACACGGTCGGGTGTGAGCGGCCGGGGGCCCGCTTCCACCGAGGCCCTCGATGACGACCGCAAGGAAAAGACGCCGCCCCCCAGCGGCCGGCGGAGCTCCGCACCGGCTCCGCTGAACTTCCTCGGAGCGTAGGTGCTGCATTTTGGGCCGAACAAGGTCCCTTACGAATCGTGCCGAGACGATTCGGCCACCCGGCACCGCCGGAGTGACCGGTTCCGGCCACGCGGACACCGGCGCGACATGCGCAATTCCCTTACCGGTAACTGATCTTGACGGATGACCACGGCAAACGAAGCTGGCCGGAAGCAGGCCTGGACCACTTTGGGCGTACCGCCCGGCCGACGGTTACGCTGAGCCCCATGACCACCGACTCGAACACGGCGGTCGCCACCGTCGACGTCCTCCTGGGCCCCGATCAGCTCAATGACCTGATCGCCGGCCAGTTCCCCGACTACGCCGCCTGCCGGGTGACCGAGGTGGACGGCCGCACCCTGACCATGGCGGTGGACGGCGACCGGCTGCGCACCCGCCCGGGCGGCACGATCTCGGGGCCGGAGCAGGCCGGCCTGTGCGACCTGGCCGCGTTCCTCCTGATCAACGCCCGGCTCGGGCCCACCCTGATGGCGCTGACCAGCTCGCTGCAGATCAGCTTCCTCAACCGGCCCCGGCCCGGGGCCCTGCGCGTGCACGCCCGGACGGCCAAGTTCGGGCGCCGACTGTGCGTGGTGCTGGCCGAGCTGCTGGACGCCGACGACGTCCTGGTCGCCAGCGCCACGCTGACCTACGCGATCCCGTCGGCCCGCCCCGAGACGGCCTGACGGCCCCCCTCCCCGCCGGACTCGCCCCACCGGACCCGCCCCGGGAACTCGCCCTGCCGCCGTTCCGACCCCGACGGCCGGACGAATCCGACATCGCGAATACGGGGCGGGGTATATTGGCGGGAGGCCCCGCCCCTGGGGGCCCGGAGAACGGAGAACGACATGTGCCGACGAGTCGCCTGCCGCACCTGCGGGAAGCCGACCTTCGCCGGGTGCGGGATGCACGTGGAGCAGGTCCTGGCCGGGGTGCCGAAGTCCGCCCGGTGCGACTGCGCCGCGCAGGGCCGCACGGGCAAGGGCTGGTTCGGCAGGCTGTTCGGTCGCCGCTGACCCGCCCCCACTCCCGTCCGTACGCCAACAACTGGCCAGGGTGGCGCGAAAGATGACAGTAAGTCGGCCGACCTCACGATCTTTTGGACATGGAATGATCTAAGTATTGATCCAGAGCCCGTTCCCCTCTAAGTTGCGGTGCAATGTCACACTGAACGGCCATTTGGCGTGCCCTGGGGGGATACGGTGCCGGACACCGCACTCGAAGCACCGCACCAGTCCACGAACAAGCTGCCCCGGGTCTTCTACCGGCTGGCCGCGGGCGACGCCCTGAACATGTACGGGAGCCAGCTCGACCTGGTCGCCCTGAGCCTGTTCGCCTACGAGGCGGCCGGCAACGCCCTCGGCACGGCCGGGTACCTGGTCCTGCGGCTCGGCGGCGGCGTCGCCGGCGGGCTGGTCGCCGGGCGGCTGGTGGCCCGGCTGGAACGACGGCGGCTGATGGCGGGCTGCGCCCTGGCCCAGGCGCTCGCGCTGGTCGTCGTCGCCCTCGTCCCGGCCTCGATGCGCATCCCCGTCCTCTACCCGCTCGCCGTGGTCCTCGGCGGCGCCGCCGCGGTGGCCGCCGTCGCCCTGCGGACCAGCATCCCCGAGATGGTCGGTCCCGAGCGCCGGGCCCGGGCCAACAGCCTGATGGCGAGCTGCCGTTCCACCGCGATGGTGCTCGGCTTCGCCTCCGCGGGCGTGGTGGTGGCCTGGGCGGGATTCCGGGCCGCCCTGCTCATCGACGCGGCCAGCTTCGTCCTGTTCGGGGCGCTGGTGATCCGGCTGCCCCTGCCCACCCGCGCCGCACAGCCCGACGAGCCCGCGGCCGAAGCGGACGCGGCCGCACCCGACGCGGCCGCCGCGGAGTCCAAGCGGCGCGGCCCCCGGTGGCGGGCACTGATCGTCCTGCGGGCCGCCCCGGTGGTGGGCGCCATGGCGGGCATCCGGCTGCTGGACGCCTTCGGCTCGGCCGCCCACAACATCAGCCTGCCGGTCTTCGCCAACCAGTCCTCCCCCGACAACCCGGCCGCACTGCTCGGCACCTTCTGGGCCACCTGGGCGATCGGCAACCTCGGCGCCCAGCAGCTGGTCTCGCGGTTCATGCTGCGGCGCGGCATCGAACCCGGCGAGCGCGGCTTCGCCCTGGGCACCTGCCTGATGTCCGTCTGCTTCATCCTGGTCTTCACCGACCTCCCGACCCCGCTCTTCCTGCTGGTCGCGATCGGCGCCGGCCTCGGCGACGGCTTCACCGAGATCTCCTACACCACCCGGATCCAGGCCCTCGCCGACGAGCGGCGCGGCGAGGCCTTCGGCATCCTCGCCTCCGCCGAGAACGTCGGCATGGGCACCGGGATGCTGCTGAGCGGCTCCCTGCTGGCGCTGCTCAGCCCGCTGACCGTGGTCGGCGTCTCCCACTCCGTCCCGATCGTGCTGGCGCTCGGCTTCCTGGTGATGGTCGCCCGCACCCGCCGCCGCTGACCCGAACGCACCCCCGCGTCTCCACGCCTCCGCACGTCTGCGCCTCCGCACCGTTCCGACTCCGCGCCCCCGCACGTCCGCACCCCGGCGCCCCCGCGCCGTACGCGACACCGTCTCCGCTCCCCCTCCCTACCCCGGGGCGGCCCACACCCGCGCCCCGGCACCGATCCGAAAGGTGCCGAACGTCATGAGTCCCACCGGTCCTGACCACGGCCGGCTGCGCACCCTGGAAGCCCGGCTGCTGCTGCGCCCCGAGATCGCCGACTGCGCGCTGCTGCCCGTCGAGCACGAGAACGGCCGCCCCGGTCTGCTCGCCTACCTGGTGCCCGCCGTCGACGACGATCCCGAGGCCCTGCGCCGCCGGGCCGCCGCCGCGCTGCTGGACGCCGACCCGAGCGCCGAAGTGCATCTCCTGGACGGCATCGTCCGCACCCCCGAGGGCCAACCCGACGCCGCCGCCCTGGCCGCGGCGCTCACCCGGCCACCCGCCGGGCCCGGCCCCG
>NZ_JAHSQD010000020.1 GCF_020103755.1 Streptomyces sp. LS1784 | reverse complement strand
GGCGCACCGGCCCGGGGTCACTGCCCCGGGCGCCGAACGGCAGCAGCGCCCCGCCCTCCGGCGGCGGCCCACCCGCCGCCGGAAGCCCGTCATCCCCCCTGCCCCGCGGGTGCTCCCGGTACCTCGGATCGCCGGTCGGACCGCCGGTCGGGCTGCCGGTCGGGTCGCTGCTCGGACCACCCGTCGGGCCCTCCACGTGACCGTGCACCGGCGCGAACTCCGGCTCCGGGCCGCCCTGCTGCGCCCGCTCGGTGAACACCGGCTCCGCGGGCCCCACCCCGACCACCGCGCCATCCGACATCGCTGCGGGCGGCGCGGGCGCGACCGGTTCGAAGCCGTACCGCAGGTCCTCCGGATCCACCGCCGCCGCTTCGTCGGCCAGCAGCGTGGTCGGCAGCAGGACCACCGCCGTGGTGCCGCCGTACGCGGAGGTCACCAGCGAGACCTTGACGTCCTGCCGTCGGGCGAGCCGGCTGACCACGAACAGGCCGAGCCGGTCGCTGTCGAAGAGGTCGGCCTGCTCGGCCGCGGCGATCCGGCGATTGGCCGAGGCCAGCACCTCCGGGCCCATGCCGAGGCCGCGGTCCTCGATCTCCAGCGCGAAGCCGTTGCCGACCCGTTCGCCCCGGATGTGCACCCGGGTGTGCGGCGGGGAGAACCCGGTGGCGTTCTCGACGAGTTCGGCCACCAGGTGGGTGAGGTCGGCGACGGCGTGGCCGACCACGGCGGCCCGCGGCAGCGGATGCACCTCGACCCGGGCGTACTCCTCGACCTCCGAGACGGCCGCGCGCACCACGTCCACCAGCGGGACGGGCCGGCGCCAACCCCGGCCGGGGGCCGCCCCGGAGAGGATGATCAGGCCCTCGGCGTGCCGGCGCATCCGGGTGGTGAGGTGGTCCAGCCGGAACAGGTCGGCCAGCTCGGACGGGTCGTCGGTGCGGCGCTCCATAGCGTCCAGCAGCGTGAGTTGGCGGTGTACCAGGACCTGGCTGCGGCGCGCGAGGTTGACGAACACCCCGGAGACCCCGGAGAGCACCTCGGCCCGTTCCACGGCCGCCGTGACGGCCGCCCGCTGGACGGTGCCCAGCGCCCGGTGCACCTGGCCGATCTCGTCGCCCCGCTCCACCGGTCCGGGCGCCTCGGCCTCGATGTCCACCTCCTCTCCCGCTCGCAACTTCCGCATGGTCGCCGGGAGTTTGCGGCCGGCGAGCTCAAGTGCGGAGTTGCGCAGGCCGATCAGCTCGGTGACCAGCCCTCGCCCGATCTGCACCGAGATCACCAGTGAGGCCACCACGCCGACCAGACCGAGCAGCACGGCCGTCCCCGCCGGGGTGAACAGGCCCAGGGCATAGGGGTCCTGGCGCTCGGCGGCGATCCGTCCGGCCTGGTCCTCGACGGTCCGCAGGGCGCCGGCCACCTTGCCTGCGACCATCGCCCAGCGGTCGGCCGGCACCACCGCGACCGCCGTCCGGCCGTCGGCGGCCGTCCGCACCTTGTCCTCGTACCCGGCCAGCTCGCGGTGGTCCTGGCCGCCGGTGACGGCGAGCAGCGCCTCCCGGTCGACGGGACCCAGGTCGGCGGCGGCGCCCCGCTCGAACTCGCGCCGGGCGAAGGCCGCGCCGGAGAACTCCCGCAGCTGGTCGTCGCCGAGCCCGCCGGACAGCTGGGCGGCGCGCAGCAGCGCGTCCTCGCGGGCGAGCAGCTCGCGGGACCGGGCCAGCTCCAGCAGCACCCTCGCGTCGGCGGCCACCTGGCGGTCCTGGAACGGCGTGACGGCACCGGCGGCGGCGAGCGCCCGGTCCACCGCCTCGCCGTACGCGGCGTACGCCTCGGGCCAGCCGACGCTCCTGGCCAGGACCCGGTCGCGCAGTGCGGGCAGGGCGGCGAGCGAGCTGCCGAGGGCGTCCAGCCGGGCGGCCGCGTCACCGGCCAGGCCCTGGGCGTCGGCACGGTTGTAGCCCCGGTCGGGGTGGCGGGCGTCCGGGAACAGCGGGGTGAGCGCCCGGTCGGTGACCGCCGCCGTCTCGCGCAGGGTGCTCTCCCGGGCGGCGGTGGGGGCGGTCGCCGGGGCGGCCAGCAGCTGACCGACGGCAGTGCGTTCGGCCTGCAGCCCGGCGACCGTCTCGGCGACGGGGGTGAGCAGCGTGCGCTGGGCGTCGCGCTGGCGCAGCAGGTCCCAAACACCCTGGGCGGTGGTGACGGTGGCGAACCCCCACAGGGCGATGACGGAGACGACCGGGACCATCAGCAGGGCGATGATCCGGGCGCGGACGGTCCGTGGGCGCAGCCCACGCAGCCACGGGCCGGGGCGCGGCGGACGGGCGGGCGGCCCGGCATGGGCACCCCGACGGGCACCGGGGGCGGCACCGCGGTCATCTCGCATGGGTGAGGAGCCTTTCGGGCGGGGAGAGCGGGAGGGCGGGGAAGCGGGAGGTGGAGGCGCAGACGGGGCGGGCGGAGGCGGGGAAGGCACCGGCGGGGTGGGCGTGCGGTTCGGGCGGCCTGGGGGTGTGGCTCAGGCGGCGTGGTCATGCCACTGCGCGCCGTGGTGCCCGGCCTCGGCCGGGGCGGGCCTGGGCCGGGCGGGCTCGGGGTGCGGGTGCGTGCCGGGGAAGTCCTCGACGACCGGCTCGCCCGCCTCCCGGTAGCCGGCCCGTTCCTGGGCGGTCGGTGAGAGCGCCACGAACGCCGAGGCGAGGAAGAGGAACGAGCCGAGGCCGACGGCGAGCGGAAAGACGAACTCCATCGGGCTGGCCCCGCCGAGACCGGTCCGGGTCGGCTCCAGCTGGACGTGGATGGCGGCCATGCCGGTGTAGTGCATGCAGCTGACGGCGAGGCCCATGGCCATCGCGGCGGCCGCGGCCGCGTACACGTTACGGATGGTGACGGCGGCCCAGAGCGCGGCGGTGGCGGCGCCGACCGCGACCAGCACGGACAGCGCGACCGTCGCGGCGTCGTAGTGCAGCCCGCCGTGCATCCGGACGGCGGCCATGCCCAGGTAGTGCATCGCGGCAACGCCGAGGCCGGTGGTGACGCCACCGGACAGCAGGGAGAGACCGCGGTGCCGGCCGTAGCAGACCACGGTCAGGCCGAGGCCGGTGACCAGCACCGCGACCGCGAGGCTGAGGACGGTCAGCGGGACGTTGTAGCGCAGCTCGGTACCGTCGACGGTGAAGCCGAACATGGCGACGAAGTGCATGGTCCAGATGCCGGAACCGATCGCGGCGGCGGCCGTCATCAGCCAGTTCCTCCGGGCCGGGCCGCTCGCGGCCAGGCCTCGCAGCGTGCAGCGCAGCCCGAGGGCGGCGCCGGCGCAGGCCATCAGGTACGAGAGGGCAGGCGTCAGCCAGCCGAGGCTGAGGTGGTTCAGGGTGCCCATGGGACCTCCGGTCGACCGGTCGGGCCCGGGGGCGGTGCGCCCGGGCTCCCCGGGCCGGGCGGACTGCATACGAATGGCATATGCCAACCGCATGTGCGCTTCCGGTCTGGGGTGCCTGGGACGCTATCGAGGGGCCGGAATCGCCCAGACAAAGATCCGAAAAGCTGCCCGCAGGACGAGAGCGATGTGTTCGAATGGCCCTGTCGTATGCCCAGTGGGCGGCGAGCGGCGGACAACTCACAGGTGACGGCACACGAACGGCAGCGGACAGATAACAGAGTTTGAAATCTGTCACCTGTCCGCTGAACTCCGTCCGTCGCACTCTGTCGCCTCCCGGCTGCCTACCGGCTTTCTGCCGCCTGTCAGCCGGCCGCCGTCACCCGAATCCGCATCGGGCTCGCCGCCCGCAGCGTGATCGCCTGCGCGAGCGCCACCCGCCGGTCCACCGCCTCCACCTCGAAGTCCCGCAGCAGCACCCCCAGCGTCAGCACCGCCTCCAGCATCGAGAAGTGCTGCCCGATGCAGGCCCGCGGCCCGCCGCCGAACGGGAACCAGGCGTAGCGGTGCCGGGCCTGCTCGGCCTCCGGCAGGAAGCGGTCCGGGTCGAACCGCTCCGGGTCCACCCAGTGGTCCGGGTGCCGGTGGGTGACCAGCGGCGCGACGACGACCTGCGCCCCGGCCGGGATCACGTACCCGTCGATGACGGTCTCCGCGACCGCCCGCCGCCCGCCCAGGGCCGCCGACGGGTAGAGCCGCATGGCCTCCTTCAACACCCGGGTGATGTACGGCAGCGCGTCCAGGTCCGCCGCCGTCGGCGCCCGCCCGGCCAGGACGGTCCGTGCCTCCTCCCGGGCGAGCCGCCGGTGCTCGGGGTGGATCGCCAGCAGGTGCAGCGCGAAGGCCAGCGCGGTGGCCGTGGTCTCGTGCCCGGCGAGCAGGAACACCAGGACCTGGTCGCGGAGTTCGCCCGGGTCCAGCCGATCGCCGTTGTCGTCGCGGGCCCGCCCGAGCAGGGTGAGCAGGTCGTCCACGTCCTCGTCGCCGCCGCGCGCGGCCCGTTCGGCGATGATCCGGTCGCAGACCCCGTACAGCGCCCGCTGGGCCGCGGCACCGCGCCGGTTGGCCGGGGTCGGCCAGGTGCGCGGGAGGCGGACCGGAGCGTAGCCGCGCTCCGCCACGTACTCGCCGAGCACCGGGAAGCTGTGGTGCACCACCGCCACCGCCTCCTCCACGTCGGCGCCGAACAGGATGCGCGCGACCGCCCGCAACGCGAACCGGGACATCTCCTCGGCCGCGTCCACCACCCCGCCGGGCACCGCCCGCCAGCGCTCGGTGAGCGACTGCGCCTCCTGCGCGAGCGCGCCGGCGTAGCCGTCCACCCGGCGCCGGGTGAACAGCGGCTGCATCATTCGGCGTTGGCGCTGGTAGTCGGCGTCCTGGCTGGTCAGCAGCCCGTTGCCGACGCTGGTCCGCAGCTCGTCGTAGAAGGAGTTCTCCTTGCGGAAGTTGGCCGCCTCGCCGGCCAGCACCTGGCGGACGCCATCCGGCGAGAACACCCCGTAGAAGTCGGCCCGCAGCCCGGGCGGACCGGCCTGGAAGCGCACCACGTCGCCGTGGTCGCGGCGGGCCGCGAGGTAGCTGCGCAGCGGGCGGCGGGTGAGGTCGAACAGCGATCCGACCAGGCGGTTCCCGGCCGGGACGGGTATCGCGGAGGTGGGGGCGGGCACGGGGCCGCGGACGGGAGCGGGAACGGGGACGGGGACGACTTCGGTGGCCATCGGCACTCCTTCTGTCCAGGGATGCGCCCGCCGGCCCTACCGACGGGCGGCCGGCACCCGAAAGGAGCCGCGCCCGGACCCGCCGGCCGGGCCGGCCTGCCCGGCCGGATCCGGACCCGTCTCACTCGTATTCGGTGCCCCCCTTACGGGTCAGGTAAGCGTCACCGACCACCTTGGCGATCGCCCGGCCGCCGAGCACCGGGCTCCAGCGCTCGGTGACCGGCCGCACCACGACACCCTCCCGCAGGTGCAGTTCACGTCCTGAGACGGTCTCCTTGCCCCGGGCGAACCCCAACACGGTCTCCGGGTCGAACGGCCCGCGCCACAGCTCGGGCACCAGTGGCAGTTCCCCGTCCAGCAGTTCGGCCGCCGACAGCCAGTTCAGCTGTCCGTCCACCAGGGCCGACAGGTCGAAGGCCGCGTAGCCGGGCCGCTCGGTACGCGCCGAGGCGCCGTAGCCCAGGTCCTGCACGCCTTCGCCGAACACCTCACCGAAGATGCCGACCCGCTCGGCCCCGAGGCGCTCCGCCAGCCGGGCCGCCACCGCCGGGATGTCGTACGCGCGCACCGCCCGCCAGTACAGGTTGCGCGCGTCCTCGACCAGCGCCAGCCCCTGCGCGCCGATGCCCTTGGACGACACCTGCACCTCGCCGGTGGCGGCGAAGTACGTGACCAGGCAGCAGCTGCCGTGCAGCTTCTCGGTCAGCACCACCGGCTCGCCCGGCTCGAAGGCGTCGGGGTAGCGCTTGAGGTTCTCGATGTCCACCCAGGGCAGCAGGTCCGGCGCGCTGACCACGTCACCGCTCATCGACGTCGGCACCGGCGGCTGCCACTTGGCGACCCCGAGCAGTTCGCCGAAGTCCTCGCCGCGCTCGGCCGCGGCGGCCAGGTCGGTGCCGGCGAGCGCGACGGGCCGGCAGACGATGCCCTGGGACAGCTCGCCGCGCAGCCGTACGGCCTTCACCCGGTTCGCCCGGGCGCCGGCCAGCTTGCCGGTCAGCCCCAGCTCCTCGATCAACTCCTCGGGCAGGACGGACTGTTCCGGGATGTAGACGGCGTGGTCTCCGGTCCGGTACATGCCCTTCGCGACCACCGCCCGGTAGAGGCCGACCTGGGCGAGCTCCAGGGCATCGGCGTTCGGGTGCTCCAGGATGATCAGCTTCTCGGCGGTGACGCGCAGCGTGGACATGGACGGACTCCTCCCCTTGGTTCGGCCGCGGCGGTGCATCCGACCGACCCGGCCGCGTGTACGGACGGTGACCACTCTGGCCGCCCGGCCGCCCGCGGCGCGACGCAATTTCCGCACGCCCCTACCGCCCCCGGCACCTGCACCACGCCCACCAGCCGCACCACCCCCACCAGCCGCCGCCCACCGCCCGCCGCCCGCCGCCCGCACAGGCCGCCCCCGTCAGGCACGTTCGAGCCATCCCACAGCAGACCGGAGGCCCGCACCCGCCCGCTCCTGTGCAAACCGACAGGGGATTTATCGCTCGCATTTGCGGCACTATGATCGCCGTAATGGCCGCACCTGCGACCAGTCCCTCGCGCCCCTTCCGGCGCGCACCCCGGAGGGGAAGCACCGATGAGCACCCGTACGCCCGCCACCCGCAGACTCGCCGTCGCCGCCGCTGCGGCCCTCGCCCTCGGCCTCGGGGTCACCGCCTGCGGCAGCGACGGCGGCAAGTCCTCCGGTTCCCCGGGCTCCTCGAACGCCTCCGCCGCCGGCAGCGGCGTCCCGAAGGCCTCCGGCACCATCACCGTCTTCGCCGCCGCCTCGCTCAAGGAGACCTTCACCGAGCTCGGCAAGAAGTTCGAGGCCGCCAATCCGGGCACCAAGGTCACCTTCAACTTCGGCGGCAGCTCCAGCCTCGCCACCAGCATCAACTCCGGCGCCCCGGCCGACGTGTTCGCCGCCGCCAGCCCGGCCACCATGAAGACCGTGACGGACGCGGGCGGCGCCGCCGGACAGCCGGCGACCTTCGTCAAGAACACGCTCACCATCGCCGTCCCCAAGGGCAACCCCAAGCACGTCGCGGGCCTCAAGGACCTCACCGCCTCCGGTGTGAAGGTCGCCCTGTGTGCCAAGGAGGTGCCGTGCGGCGCCGCCGCCCAGACCGCACTCAAGGCCGCCGGCGTCGACCTCACCCCCGTCACCCTGGAGCAGGACGTCAAGGGCGCGCTCACCAAGGTCGAACTCGGCGAGGTCGACGCCTCCCTGGTGTACCGGACCGATGTGCAGGCCGATGCCGCGAAGATCGACGGTGTGGACTTTCCCGAGGCCGACAAGGCCGTGAACGACTATCCGATCGCCGCGCTCGCCAAGGCGCCGAACAAGGACGGCGGCGCCGCCTTCGTCGCGTACGTCCAGTCGCCCGAGGCCAAGCAGGTGCTGACCGCGGCGGGCTTCCAGGCACCGTGAGCGACCGCACCACCGGCCTCGGGAAGAACCGCCCGGACCGGGACCACCAGTCGCGGACCGCCGGCAGCGGCCCGGCAGGACCGGCGCAGCCCCTGCCGCGCCGCCGCCCGCGCCACCGCCCGGGCACGCACCGCGTCCCGGTCACCCTGCTGCTCCCGGCGCTTCTCGGACTGGCGTTCCTGATCCTGCCGCTGGTCGGGCTGCTGATCCGGGCGCCGTGGAGCGGCCTGTCCGCCCAGCTCACCAGCACCGCCGTGTGGGACGCGCTGCGCCTGTCACTGATCAGCGCGACCGCGGCCACCGCGGTGTCGCTGGTCCTCGGTGTCCCGCTGGCCTGGCTGCTCGCCCGCACCGAGCTGCCGGGCCGGCGGGTGATCCGGGCTCTGGTCACCCTGCCGCTGGTGCTGCCGCCGGTGGTCGGCGGCGTGGCGCTGCTGCTGGCGCTCGGGCGGCGCGGCATCGTCGGCTCCTGGCTGGACTCGGCCTTCGGCATCACGCTGCCGTTCACCACCACCGGGGTCGTGATCGCCGAGGCGTTCGTGGCGATGCCGTTCCTGGTGATCAGCGTCGAGGGTGCGCTGCGGGCCGCCGACCCCCGCTACGAGGAGGCCGCCGCGACCCTGGGCGCCTCCCGGCTGACCGCGTTCCGGCGGGTCACCCTGCCCCTGATCGCTCCGGGGATCGCCGCCGGGGCCGTGCTGGCCTGGGCCCGGGCGCTCGGCGAGTTCGGCGCGACGATCACCTTCGCGGGCAACTTCCCGGGCCGCACCCAGACCATGCCGCTGGCCGTCTACCTGGCCATGGAGTCCGACCCGCAGGCGGCGATCGCGCTGTCGCTGGTGCTCCTGGTGGTCTCCGTGGCCGTCCTGGTCGGCCTGCGCGACCGCTGGCTGTCGACGCCATGACCCCGCCCGCACGCGGCCCCTCGGGCGCCACCTCGCCCGTACGCGCCGCCTCGGAAGCCTTCTCGGGCATCGCCTCGGGCGCGGTTGCGGACGCGCCCCCGGCCACTCTCTCGGACACTCCCCCGGAAACCTGGACGCTGCCCCGATGAGCACCGAAAACCTCTCCGGCCCCGCCCTGGACGCCCGTCTGCGGGTCGAACGCGCCGCGTTCGCCCTCGACCTCGCCCTCACCGCCGCCCCCGGCGAGGTGGTGGCGCTGCTCGGCCCCAACGGCGCCGGCAAGTCCACCGCCCTGCGCGCCCTCGCCGGACTGCTCCCGCTCACCGGCGGCCACCTGTGCCTGGACGGCCGCCTCCTGGAGGACCCGGCACAGCGCGTGCACACCCCGGCCGAGGAGCGCCCGGTCGGCGTGGTGTTCCAGGACTACCTGCTGTTCCCGCACCTCAGCGCACTCGACAACGTCGCCTTCGGCCCGCGCTGCCAGGGCCGCCCCAGGCGCGAGGCACGGGCCGAGGCGGCCGGTTGGCTGGAGCGGATGGGCCTGGCCGACCACGCCTCGGTCCGTCCCGGCCGGCTCTCCGGCGGCCAGGCCCAGCGGGTGGCGCTCGCCCGCGCCCTCGCCGTACGCCCCCGACTGCTCCTGCTGGACGAACCGCTGGCCGCCCTGGACGCGCGCACCCGGCTCGACGTACGAGCCCAACTACGGCGGCACCTGGCCGAGTTCGAGGCGGTGGCGGTGCTGGTGACGCACGACCCGCTGGACGCCATGGTGCTGGCCGACCGGCTGGTGGTGATCGAGGACGGGCAGGAGGTGCAGTCCGGCAGCCCCGCGGAGGTCGCCCGGCGCCCGCGCACCGACTACATCGCCCGGCTGGTCGGGCTGAACCTGTACCAGGGCCGGGCCGAGGGCTCCCGGGTCACGCTCCCGGACGGAACGGTCCTGGCCACCACCGAGGAGCTGGACGGGCCGGCCTTCGTCGCCTTCCCGCCCTCCGCCGTGACGCTGTACCGGGAGCGCCCGCAGACCAGCGCGCGCAACCTGTGGAAGGTCGAGGTCACCGGGCTGGACCTGCACGGCGACCAGGTCCGCGCCGAGCTCGCCGGCGAGCTGCCGATGGCCGCCGACCTCACCCCGGCCGCCGTCGCCGAGCTGGAACTGGCGCCAGGCGTCGCGGTCTGGGCCTCGGTCAAGGCCGCCCAGACCCACGCCTACCCGGCCTGACAGCCACCGGAGGCATCACCTCGGCGGGGTCACTCCGACGGCTCGACGAACCCCGACTCGTACGCAGCGATCACCGCCTGGGTGCGGTCCCGCGCACCCAGCTTCGCCAGCACGCTGCTGACGTGCGTCTTCACCGTCTGCACGCCGAGGAACAGCTTCTCGGCGATCTCCCCGTTGCTGAGGCCGCGCGCGACCAGTCGCAGCACCTCCGCCTCGCGCTCGGTCAGCGCCGCCCGCTCCATGGCCGCACGGGCGCTCGGGTTGCCGTGCCCGGCCGCCAGGCGGCGGATCGCAGCCGGGAACAGCAGCGACTCGCCCGCCGCCACCAGCCGCACCGCGTGGGCGATCTCGGCCGGGCGGGCGCGCTTGAGCAGGAAGCCGTCGGCGCCCGCGCGCAGCGCCTGGTAGACGTAGTCGTCGTTCTCGAAGGTGGTCACGACCAGGATCCGCGGGGGGCGTTCCCCCGGTGCTCCGGGGCGCAGCAGCTCGCGGGTGGCCGCCAGGCCGTCCAGCACCGGCATCCGGACGTCCATCAGCACCACCTGCGGGCGCAGTGCGCGGGCCAGGGCGACCGCCTCCGCGCCGTCGGCCGCCTCGCCGATCACCCGCAGGTCCCCCTGCACCTCCAGGACGGCCCGCAGGCCGGCCCGGACCAGCTCCTCGTCGTCGGCGAGCAGGATGTCCGTCATCCCGGCGGTTCCCCTGCCACGGCCTGCTGCATCGGAACCGGCCGCATCAAGATCGTTCGTCACGAGCCCAAGCGTAGGGGCAGCCGGACGGTCAGCACCCACTCTGCGTTCCCCTCCCCTGTCGGTCCTGCCGCCGACGTCGCCGAGGCCGCCGTCGCCCCTGCCGTCGCCTCCCCGCCGAGCAGCGTGGCACGCTCACGGATGCCGCGCAGCCCCTTGCCGCCCTTGCGCGTTGCTCCCCTGCCCGCCCCGCTCGCCGGGGGCCGCGCCGGGCCCGCCGGTGAACGTCCGGCGCCGGGCAGCCGGTTGGCGCAGCGCAGCTCCAACTGGCCCTCCCGTACGGCGATCCGGATGTCGACCGGTTCGCCGGGTGCGTACTTGAGCGCGTTGGTGACGCCCTCCTGGACGATCCGGTACGACTCGCGGGAGAGCACTCCGGGCAGGACCTCCGGCCGCACCTCGACCCGCGCCTCCACCGGGCTGCCGGCCGCCCGGACGGTGTCGAACAGTGCGGGTAGCTGGTCGATCCCGGGCTGTTCGGTGGCCACGCCGTTCGCCCCGGCCGGGGTCTCGCGCAGCAGCACGAGGGTCCGTTCGAGATCCTCCATGGCCTGCCGGCCGGTCTCCTCGATGACTTCGAGCGCCTTGGCGACGAAGGCCGGGTCCCCGACCTCGCGCGCCGCTCCGGCCTGGAGGACCGTCACCGTCAGCGCGTGTCCGATCGAGTCGTGCAGCTCCCGGGCCAACCGGTTGCGCTCCAACAGTCGTTCGGCCCGCAGCTCGGCCTCGGCCAGCCGCTC
Source organism: Streptomyces sp. LS1784 (assembly GCF_020103755.1). Taxonomy (GTDB): domain Bacteria; phylum Actinomycetota; class Actinomycetes; order Streptomycetales; family Streptomycetaceae; genus Kitasatospora. The sequence continues at coordinate 27,470 of NZ_JAHSQD010000020.1, read as the reverse complement.
CGCCGGTGAGGGACCCAGCAGCCGTACGGCCATGGCGAGTTGGATTCGCCCGGCGAACACCAGGAACCAGCCGAAACCGAGCACCAGCACCGGGGAGAGCGGGAGGTACCAGAGCGCGTCCGAACCTGTCAGCCGGTCGTAGCACGCGGCGGCGCCGGAGGACAGCACCGACCCGACCACCTCGCCGAGCCCGACCCGGCCGATCAACCAGCCCGCCGTACGCCGCCGGTCGGCCCAGGTTCGGGAGGGCTCGGTGGCGATGTCCTCCTCCCGTTCGGGCACCAGCAGCAGCCGCGCCTGCACCCCTTCGGCACGCCGCACCGCCGGGACGAGGGCGACCACCGCGAGCAGCACGCAGTCCAGCGGGATGCTCGCCATCAGGATCTCGCCGAGGCTCTTGTGGTACGTCCCCGGATAGATCATCAGCACGACGCCGGCGAAGATCCACCCGACCAGCAGGTGCAGCAGCCGCGCGTACGTGACGCCGGACAGCAGCGGCGTGGTGAGCCTGGACACCGCACTCCCCGGCACGACGGTTCCGGACACCACGATCCTGAGCGCTGCGACCTTGGACATCGGGCCATCCTGCCAGGTCGCCCCCGGCTTCCGGCTCCCGCGCCGGTCGCCCGTGCTCTCCCTCCCGGGAGGGAGGCGGCTCCCCGCCCCGGCGGGATCCGCCGCACCGGCCCGCTCCGGTCGAATGGAGCCACCGCCCGGGGCCGACCACGGCGAACAGCGGCGGAGACCACCGACGACGAGACGAGGGGAGCGAGCCGTGATCGAGATCCAGGGCCTGACCAAGGAGTACGACGGCCGGCGCGTCGTCGACGACCTGACCTTCGAGGTCCGACCCGGCGTGGTGACCGGCTTCCTCGGCCCGAACGGCGCCGGCAAGAGCACCACCATGCGCCTGGTCCTCGGCCTCGACCGGCCGACCGCCGGACACGCCCTGGTCGGCGGCCGGCCCTACGTCGAACTCCCCGACCCGCTACGGACGGTCGGAGCGCTGCTGGACGCCCAGGCGCTGCACGGCGGCCGGACCGCGCACGGCCACCTGCGCTGGCTCGCCGCGAGCAACGGGCTGCCGGCGCGGCGGGTCGACGAGGTGCTCGGCCAGGTCGGCTTGGCGGACGCGGCCGGTCGGCGGATCCGGGGCTTCTCGCTCGGCATGCGCCAGCGTCTCGGGGTGGCCGCCTCGCTGCTCGGCGACCCGCCGGTGCTGCTGCTGGACGAGCCCGTGAACGGTCTGGACCCGGAGGGCATCCGCTGGATCCGCACCCTGCTGCGCGACCTGGCCGCCGAGGGCCGGGCGGTGCTGGTCTCCTCCCACCTGATGACCGAAATGGCGCTCACCGCCCACCACTTGGTGGTGATCGGGCGCGGCCGGCTGCTCGCCGACGCCGCCACCTCCGAGTTCATCGACCGCCACGGCCGGACCCGGATCAGGGTCCGCGCCGTCGACCCGACCAAGCTCGCCGCCCTGCTCGGTGACCCCGGCCATGGCCTCGACGCCACCGAAGTCGACGGCGGCGCCTGGGAGGTGAGCGGCGCCGAACCCGAGCGGATCGCCGCGCTCGCCGCCGCCGGCGGCGTGGTGCTGTACGAGATCGCTGTGCAACAGGACTCCCTGGAGGAAGCGTTCATGCGGATGACCGCCGACAGCGTCGAGTACCGCGCGGAGGCCGCCGCATGAACGCGCCGACGGCCCCGGCCGTGACGCCCGCCGTGACCCCAGTCGCGACTCCCGCCGTGACGCCCGCCGTCAATGCCTTCCGCGCCGAGCGGATCAAGCTCACCACCCTCCGCTCGCTCTGGGTCACCCCGCTGCTCGCCCTGGTGTTCACCGCCGGGGTCACCACAGCCGTCGGCGCGGCCCTCCGCGGCAAGGACCACAACCTCACCGACGACCCGAGCCTCGGAATCTTCTACGGGCTCAACTTCGGCCAGGCGGCCCTGACCTGCTTCGGCATCCTGTTGATCGGGCAGGAGTTCAACACCCGCATGATCGGCATCTCGCTCACCGCCGTCCCCCGGCGCGGCCGACTGTACGGCGCCAAGCTCGCGCTCGGCGCACTGGTCGGCCTCGCCGTCGGTGCACTCGGCACGGCGGGCTCCTTCGCCGGGTACGCGGCCACCGTCCCGGGCGCCTGGGACGGGCCGGCCCTCGCCCGCAGCGCCGCCGCCGGCGTGCTCTACCAGGCGCTGCTGGTGGTGTTCTGTCTCGGGGTGACCGCGCTGCTCGGCAACCTCACCGCCGCCATGGGGGTGCTGGTACCGACCGTCTTCCTGCTCTCGCCGCTGCTCGGCGGCGTGCCCGGGGTCCGCCGAGTGGTCCAGTTCCTGCCCGACCGGGCCGGCCAGTACGCCCTGCGGTACGCCGACGACCCGCAGGTCGTCTACGGCCACTGGACCGGACTGCTGATCACGGCGCTCTGGACGGCGCTGGCTGCATACGGCGGCCTGCGCGCCCTGCGGCGTACCAAGTGACATCGGGCGAAAAGGAGATGGGAGGAAGCATGAGCACGATGACCGACGCCCTGCGCGCCGAACGGGTCAAGTTCACCACTCTGCCCTCACAGTGGGCGGCCCCACTGGTCGCCCTGGCACTGACTGTCGGCATCACTGCGGCCGTCAGTGCCGCCTACGGGGCGAAGGACCACACGCCCGGCGAGGACCCGGCCGGCGGGATCTTCTACGGACTGCTCTTCGGTCACGTCGCGGTGGCCTGCCTCGGCATCCTGCTGATGGGGCAGGAGTTCAACACCCGCATGATCGGCGCTTCGCTCACCGCCGTCCCCCGGCGCGGCCGGCTGTACGGCGCCAAGCTCGCACTCGGCGCCGGGCTGGGCCTGCTGCTCGGGCCGGCCTCGACGGCGGGTTCGTTCCTGGCCGTCGGCACCACCGCCGGACTGGACCTCTCCACCCCGGGCCTGGCCCGCAGCTTCCTGGCCGGCGTGCTGTACCACCCGATGATGGTGCTGCTCTGCCTCGGACTGACCGCGATGCTGGGCAACTTCAGCGCCGCGCTCGGCCTGCTGACCCCGATGGTGTTCCTGGGCACCACCTGGCTGGCCGCCATCCCCGGTGTCCGCGAGCTCGGCCAGTTCCTGCCCGACCGGGCCGGGCTGTACGCGATGCGCACCCAGACCGAGCCGGGCATCCACTACGGCCACTGGACCGGGCTGCTGATCATGGCGCTCTGGACGGCGTCGGCGGTCTACGGCGGGTTGCGGGCGATGCGGCGGTACGAACACAGCTGACGGCCGGCAAGGAACAGCGTTCCCCGGCGACTGTCAGCTGCCGTCCGCCACACCCGTCACCGCAGCGCCGGGTGCTCCGCGATCACCGTGCAGCTGCCCGGCGCGATCTCGGTGAAGCCCGCGTCCTGGACCACCGGCAGCCCGCTGCGGACGAGCTCCTCCCACACCTCCGGCGAGGCCGTCCGGACCGCCAGCGCGAAGCCGGCCTCGGCCCACTCCTTGCGCTGTGCGTCGTCCAGCCGCCACCAGGCGAGCTGGGCGGCGTGGCCGGTCTGCGCCATCGTCTTTCCCGCGCTCATCTCCAGCTCCGGATTGAGCCACAGCACCGGCAGCCCCGGCTCGGGCGCGCCGGCCTCGGCCGTCTCCTCCAGGTCCGTCCCGGACACCTGGAGCTTGGCCAGGTCCTTCGGCCAGCCGTCCAGCGGGATCGGCGGGAACACCCGCACCTCGGCCTCCCGCCCGTGCACCGTGACACCCGGCAGCTCGCCCGCGCGACGCCACTCCCCGCCCCGGGCCCGCCGGACCACCTTGCGGATCCGGGCGTCCTCCCAGGCCGCGACCCGCTCCGCCCACTCGCCGTCCGCCTCGGTCACCCGCGGGTCGGCCAGCAGCGTGAGTACCGCCCGCGCCGAGGTCTCCAGCGCGTCCGTCCGGCCCGGCGGAGTGGCCCGCTCCATCCGGACGACCAGCGGCAGCACGTACTGCGGCCGCTCGTCGCGGTCCTCGCGCTCCGGGGCGTCGCCGGGATCTGCCACGGGAGCGGGAGACACGGAGTGCAGGGTCGAAGAAGGGGTCACAGAAGCGGAAGTCGGAGCATCGGAAGGAGAAGTCACCAGTCCAGGATGCCAGCCCCGCCCCGCCCGACTCGCCCGCCCCCGTTCACCTCAGCCGCTGCCGCAGCTCGTCCACCGCCGTCCGGATGCTCGCGCTGTACACGCCCTCGGGCAGCGCGTCCAGACTGCGCACGGCCCGTTCGAGCTGGTCGCGGGCGAGGTCCGGCTCGCCGAGCTTGAGGTGGTCCGAAGCCAGGTTGAGGTGCAGCGAGGGGTAGAAGGCCCGCACCTGGAGGGCCGACTCGTACGTCCGGGCACGCCCGGTGCCGAGCGAGTCGGCGGCGGCCAGGGCCCGCCGGTCCCATTCGAGCTCGGCGCGCGGGTCGTCCTGCAGGTCGGCCAGGTAGTGGGCGACGACGCAGCGGTGAAAGACGTTCTGATCCCCCAGCGCCTCCCAGAGCGCCTCGAAGCCGGCCCGGGCCTCGGCCGTCCGGCCGTGCTGCGCCGCCTGGGCCCCGTCCAGCCCGAGCGCGATCAGGGCCAGCGCCGCCTCCTCCGCACCGCCCGGCGCCCTGTTGGCCCCATCCGCCCCATCCACACCGTCAGGACCATCGGGACTTCCGGAAGCACCGTCGGAGCCCTCGGGGGACGGATCACGCATGCCGGGCACATCGGACATGCCCGCAGCCTAACCGCCGATTCGCCGGACCGCCCGACCCGGGCGGTGGCCACGGGGCCCGGCGCCCCGCACGGCCCGGCCCGGCGGCGCAACCTCCCGTCAGCGCCGGTAGCCGCGCTGCGGGTCCCGCTCCTCCGCGTCCTCGTACATCAGGAACCAGCCCTCCGGGTGGGTGGCCGCCAGCAGCGTCTCCGTGCGCTGCTCCGCCCCCAGCTCCGGGTCGCCGTCGTCCGGCCCGTAGACGCCGAACAGCTCGTCGTGGCAGCCGTCCCAGTCGTAGTCGTACAGGTCGGCCGGAAGGTCTCCCATCATGTCCGCCACCGACTCGGGCTGCGCGACGAGCAGGGCCCGGGCGTCCACCAGGGCCATCCGCAGCGCGAGCTCCTCGGCCAGGCAGCGCGGCAGCGGCCACTCGCCGAGCGCGAGGTCGTCGGCGAGGTCGTCGAAGGCGCGGGCCATCGCGCGGCGCCAGCCCCGGTGCATCCGCCAGGTGCGCTGGGGAAGCCGGGCGAAGACCGTCCAGTCCGTGTCCTCGCCGTCGGCGACCGGCTCGTCCCCGTGCTCGTCGAAGTCGTCGTACGCGGCGTCGGCCAGGCCGATCAGCTGGGCGTGGAGCAGGCAGGCGGTGCGTGGGGTGAGCGTCCAGTCCGCGCCCGCGCCGCCCTCCTCCTCGTCGCCCTCCAGCGGGAACAGGTCGGCGAAGTCGGGTGTGAAGTCCTCGGTGACGCTGATCTCCAGCGTGCCGCCGATCGCCTCGACCCCGGGGATGGCGGCCACCAGCCGGTCCGGATGCAGCAGCGCGCCGAGCGCCGCGTTGGCGTCCTCGGCGACCTCGCGCAGCAGTTCGCGGCGCTGGCCGGCCGGGTCGATGCCCTCGAAGTCCAGTTCCTCGACGGCCCTGATCGCGGCCGCGCGCAGGGCCGGCCAGTCGGTGATCCGCAGGCCCAGCACCACCGTCGCCTCGATCTCCTGCGCACCGGAGTCCTCCGCCGCGCCCGGCCCCTGTGGATGATCGCTTCGCTCGCCCATGGGGCTAACGGTACGGCCTTTCGGTCCCCCGATCACCGGTCCGGACCAGCTTCCGGATGCCTTCTCGGCCACCACCCGGCCCCGCCTGGCTCACTCGGACGCAGGAACTTTGGCAGGATGCGTCCCATGGCAGACATCAACGAGTACGGCGGCGGGCAGGGCCCGAACGCCGACGTCCTGGTCGTGACCACCAACGACATCCCCGGCTTCCGCGTCGACCACGTGATCGGCGAGGTCTTCGGGCTGACCGTCCGCAGCCGCCACCTAGGCAGCCAGATCGGCGCCGGTCTGAAGTCGCTGATCGGTGGCGAGCTGCGCGGTCTGACGAAGACCCTGGTCGAGAGCCGCAACGAGGCGATGCAGCGCCTGATCGAGCAGACCAAGGCGCGCGGCGGCAACGCCGTCCTGATGATGCGCTTCGACGTCACGGAGGCGGCTGACGTCGGCACCGAGGTCTGCGCCTACGGCACCGCCGCGGTGATCTCCCCGGCCGCCTGACGCCCCTGCGGTCACGCGCCCCCGGTCACGTTCCGCCGACGAACCCCTGCGGGAACAGCCGCCGGGGTTCCGATGTTTCACGGGCGTGACTGTTTACGGGGCAACGAACAGCGTTCCGCAACGCGTGGACGTCCTGGTGGTGGGCGCCGGGCAGGCGGGCCTGTCCGCCGCCTACCACCTGCGCCGCCGCGGCTTCGCCCCCTACCGGGTGGGCGTCGTCGGCGGCTTCGTCGTCCTCGACGCCAACGCCGTACCCGGCGGCGCCTGGACGCACCGCTCGCCGTCCCTGCGGATGGCCACCGTGCACGGCGTCCACGACCTCCCCGACGCCGAACTCCCGCCGCCGGCCCCCGAGGCCCCCGCGCGCGAGGTGGTGCCGGAGTACTTCGCGGCGTACGAGGCCCGGCACGCGCTCCCGGTCGTACGCCCGGTCACGGTGCGCACCGTCCGCGCCGAGTCCGGGAGCCCCGACTCCCGGCTGCTGGTCGAGACCGACCGCGGCACCTGGTCCACCCGCGCGCTGATCAACGCCACCGGCACCTGGACGCGTCCCTTCCTCCCGCACTACCCGGGCCACTTCGCGGGCCGCCGGCTGCACTATGCCGAGTACCGCGGTCCCGAGGAGTTCGCGGGCAAGCGCGTGCTGGTGGTGGGCGGCGGTGCCTCGGCGATCCAGGTGCTGTCGGAGGTGGCGGCGGTCGGCGAGACGGTGTGGGTCACCCGCTCCGAACCCGTCTACCACGACGGACCGTTCACGCCCGAGTACGGGCGCGCGGTGGTGGCGAAGGTCGAGGAGCGGGTCCGGCAGGGCCTTCCCGTACGCAGCGTGGTGAGCGTGACCGGGCTCGGCCCGTCCGTCGCCTACCGGCGCGCCGAGGAGCTGGGCGCGCTGCACCGCCGGCCGATGTTCGACCGCCTGACCGAGCACGGGGTCGCGTGGGGCGACGAGGAGCTGGCGGTGGACGCGATCGTCTGGGCGACCGGCTTCCGGCCCGAGGTCGGGCACCTCGCCCCGCTCGGGCTGCGTTCCCCCGGCGGCGGCATCGCGCTCACCGGCACCCGCGCCACCGCCGACCCCCGGGTCCACCTGGTCGGCTACGGCCCGTCCGCCAGCACCGTCGGCGCCAACCGGGCCGGACGCGCGGCCGTCAACGACCTGGTCAAGCTGCTCGGCGACCCGGCACTCGGGAGGCCGACGCCCGGAGGACCGATGCCCGGGAACCCGGCGCTCGGTGAACTCACGCCCGAACAACCGACGCCCGGGGACCCGGCGATGGAGCCCGCCGGTGTCTGAGGCTCAGCGGTCGTAGTCGACCGTCACCCGGTCGGTGAGCGGGCGGGCCTGGCAGGTGAGGACGTAGCCGGCGGCCAGCTCCTTCTCCTCCAGCGCGAAGTTGCGGCGCATCTCCACCTCGCCCTCGGTGACCAGGGCGCGGCAGGTGCCGCACACCCCGCCCTTGCAGGCGAACGGCAGGTCGGGGCGGGAGCGCTGGGCGCCGTCCAGGATCGAGCGGTCGCGCGGGAGGCAGAGCGTGCTGCCGCGGCCGTCGAGGACGACGGTGACCTCGCTCTGCGCGCCCGACACGCCGCCGGACGCGCCGTCGGTCCGGTCCCAGTCCTCGTCGCGCTCCGGGAGCGGCTCGTCCTCGGCGTGGAACAGCTCCTGGTGCACCCGCTCGCCCGGCACGTCCAGTTCGGCCAGCAGGTCCTTCGCCCCGGCGACCATGCCGAACGGGCCGCACAGCCACCAGTGCCCGACGCTCCCGACGTCCACCAGCGCCGCCAGCAGCGCGCGCACCCGCTCCGGGTCCAGCCGGCCGCTGAGCAGCTCGGCGTCCCTGGTCTCCCGGGAGAGCACGTGGACCAGCTGGAAGCGGCCGAGGTAGCGGTCCTTCAGGTCGGCCAGCTCGTCCGCGAACATCACGGTGTCGCTGCGCCGGTTGCCGTAGAGCAGGGTGACGGTGGAGCTGCGGTCGGCAGCCAGCACGGAGGCCGCGATCGACAGCATCGGGGTGATGCCGGAGCCGGCCGCGAGCAGCACGTGGTCGGCCGGGACGCCGAGCTCGGGAGTGAACAGGCCGGAGGGCGTCAGGACTTCCACCTCCTCGCCCGGCTCCGCCTCGCGCACCAGCCAGCGCGAGAACAGCCCACCGGGCACCTCCCGCACGGCGATCCGCAGCGGCCCGCCGACCGGAGCGCAGATCGAGTACGAGCGGCGCTCGTCGGAACCGTCCACCAGCTTGCGCAGGGTCAGGGTCTGCCCCGGGCGGAAGGCGTACTCCTCCGCCAGGCCGTCCGGCACCGCGAAGGTCACCGCGACGGCGTCCTCGCAGAGCCGCTCGACCCGGTCGATCCTCAGCCGGTGGAAGGTCGGACGGCGGGCGGGGCGGACGCCGGGCGCCTCGGTGTCGGGGGCGGACCCGGTGGTGGCCCCGGCGGCGGAAGCGGGAGTGGCGGAGGCGGCAGCGGGGGAAGCGGCGGGCATTCAGATCTCCTTGACGCGTTCGAACGGCTCGCGGCAGGCCCGGCAGCGCCAGAGCGCCTTGCAGGCGGTGGAACCGAAGCGGGACAGCTCCTCCGTGTCGGCGTCACCGCAGTGCGGGCAGGGCACGGGGGGCGCGGTCGCGGTCGCGGTTCCGGTGCGGGTCGGGCCGAGGGTGAGCGCCACCGGTCCGGCCGCGGCGGCGACGACGGTCGGGCGCGGTGGGGCGATGCCCGCCTCGGCGAGCTTGCGGCGGCCCTCGGCGGTGATCAGATCGGTGGACCACGGCGGGTCCAGCCGCAGTCGCACCCGGACGTCCGGGTACCCGGCCGCGCGCAGCCGACGGTCCACGTCGGCGGCCATCTCGGCGACCGCGGGGCAACCCGAGTAGGTCGGGGTCAGCCAGGCGGTCACGGCGCCGCGGCCACCTTCCACCTCGACCTCGGCCAGGACGCCCAGGTCGGCCAGGGTGAGCATGGGCAGCTCCGGGTCCGGGACGGCTGCGGCGACCGCCCAGGCCAAGTCGCGGGTCGTCGGGTCCGCCGTGCCCGTCACGATGTCACCCGTTGCGACGTCGCCCGTCACCATGTCGCCCCCGGGTGGGCTCGGGCCACCACCTGGAGCTCCGCGAGCAGCGGGCCGAGCGCCTCGGTGTGCACGCCGTCCCGGCCGGCCCGGCCGAGGACGGTGGCCAGCGGCGGCACGTCCGGCACGGTCAGTCCGGCCTCGGTGAGGACGGCGGCGAGCGAGTGCAGCACCGGGTCGCGCAGGGTCGCGGGGTCGACGCCCGCCCGCAGCTCCACCGGGTGCGCCGTGAACAGTTCCTCCAGCAGCGGCCAGACGGCATCCAGCCCGGCCTGCATCCGCTCGGCGGAGTACGGCGTGCCGTCACCGAGGCGCAGCGTCCAGGCGGTGGCGTACTCCCGGTGGTACGCCAGCTCCTTGACGCCCCGGGTGGCGACCGCGGCCAGCACCGGGTCGGGGTGCGCGCTCAGCGCCTCGTACAGGGCGCCGCGAGCGGTGGCGAACAGCAGCAGCCGGGCGATCGAGTACGCGAAGTCGCCGTTCGGCGTCTCCACCAGGCGGACGTTGCGGAACTCGTGCTCCTCACGCCAGTACGCCAGGTCGTCCTCGGTCCGGCCGGTGCCGTCCGCCTGGCCGGCCCGGGTGAGCAGCAGCCGGGCCTGACCGAGCAGATCGAGGCCCAGGTTGGCCAGCGCGACCTCCTCCTCGAGTTCGGGTGCCCGGGTGCACCACTCGATCAGCCGCTGCGCGAGGACCAGGGCGTCGTCGCCCAGCATCTGGCAGTAGGCGGCGAGGTCGGCGCCGTCCAGACCGGCGGGCAGCGCGGTGTCCACGCCGAGCAGCGGGTCGGCGAAGCCCGTCCCGTACGCCCAGCGGCCCTCGCCCTCGGGGCCGGGGGCGGAGTCGACGAGGCTGAGGTAGACGTGGTCGTCCTCACCGGCGCCGGTGGTGGAGGTGGTGTGGTCGTGCACGATGGCTCCCCCGTCAGATGTGCGGGACATCCTCGGGGATGTCGTAGAAGGTCGGGTGGCGGTAGACCTTGTCGCCGCTGGGCTCGAAGAACGGGTCGCGCTCCTCCGGGGTGGAGGCGGTGATCGCGTCGGAGCGGACCACCCAGAGGCTCACGCCCTCGTTGCGGCGGGTGTACAGGTCGCGGGCGGCGAGCAGGGCCATCCGGTCGTCGGCGGCGTGCAACGAGCCGACGTGGACGTGGTTCAGCCCGCGCCGGGGGCGCACGAACACCTCGTACAGCGGCCAGCCGGCCTTGGACCCGGCCGGGGAGCCAACCTGGGGGTCGGTCACTTTCCGTTCTCCTGTTCGGTGGCTTCGACGGCTTCGGTGCCTTCGGTGGCTTCGATGCCTTCGGTCGCTTCGGTGGCTGTGGCGGCCTCGGCGGCGCGCTTGGCCGCGTAGGCGACGGCCGCCTCGCGCACCCAGGCACCGTCCTCGTGGGCGGCGCGGCGGCGTTCGATCCGCTGGGCGTTGCAGGGGCCCTGGCCGTGGATGACCCTGGTCAGCTCGGACCAGTCCGGCTCGCCGAAGTCCCAGCCGCCGCGCTCCTCGTTCCAGCGCAGCTCGGGGTCCGGGAGGGTGACGCCCAGGTGCTCGGCCTGCGGGACGGTCATGTCGACGAAGCGCCGGCGCAGCTCGTCGTTGCTGTGCCGCTTGATCCGCCAGGCCATCGAGCGGGCGGTGTTCGGCGAGTCTGCGTCCGAGGGGCCGAACATCATCAACGACGGCCACCACCAGCGGTCCACCGCGTCCTGGACCATCCGGCGCTGCGCCTCGGTGCCGCGCATCAGCGTCATCAGGAGCTCGTAGCCCTGGCGCTGGTGGAAGGACTCCTCCTTGCAGATCCGCACCATCGCGCGGGCGTACGGGCCGTAGCTGCACCGGCAGAGCGGGACCTGGTTGCAGATCGCGGCGCCGTCGACCAGCCAGCCGATCACGCCGACGTCGGCGAAGGTGAGGGTCGGGTAGTTGAAGATCGAGGAGTACTTCTGCCGGCCGGAGATCAGCTTCTCGGTGAGCTCGGCACGGTCGACGCCGAGGGTCTCGGCGGCGGCGTAGAGGTAGAGGCCGTGGCCGGCCTCGTCCTGGGCCTTGGCGAGCAGGATGGCCTTGCGGCGCAGGGACGGGGCCCGGGTCAGCCAGTTGCCCTCGGGCTGCATGCCGATGATCTCGGAGTGGGCGTGCTGGGCGATCTGGCGGATCAGGGTGGCCCGGTAGGCGTCGGGCATCCAGTCCCTGGGCTCGATCCGCTGCTCGGCGGCGACGACCGCCTCGAACCGCTCCTCCGGCGTCTGCGCGGGGACCGCCTCGGCCACCTCTGCTGTCACCACGGTCCCCTCTCGTCTCCTGCCCGGTCGGTCGCCTCGACGCCAACCAACCGACTGACCGTTCGGTCGGTACCATTCTGCGCAGCGGGACGGAGGGATGGCAAGGTGCGGAACAGATAACAGCTGACAGATTTCAGAATCTGTCAGCTGTTATCTGTCGGCTGCTCTCTGTTCGCTGTCGCCTCCCGCCGACTGCTGCTGCCACTTGCTGCCGGCTGCCGGCTGTCGGCCGTCAGCGACTCACCGCGGGATCAGCCCTCCGCGCGGTCGCGCAGTCGCGGCAGCGGCACGGCGAGCAGCGCCGCCAGCAGGGCGATCCGGGGGGCGATCTGGTCGAGCCGGATGTACTCGTGCCGCGCATGGGCCCCGGCACCCACCGCACCGAAACCGTCCAGGGTCGGCAGCCCGCGCGAGCCCGGCAGGTTGGTGTCCCCCGCCCCGCCCGCCGGGGCCCCGTCCAGCTGTTGCCCGAGCGCCGCGGCCAGCGAACGCACGTGCCGCAGCAGCGGGTTGCCGGTCCGCTCCGGCCAGGCAGGACGGCTGGAGAGCACCTCCGTACGGACGCGGGCCCCCGGACGCAGCGCGGTGAGCCGGGCGAGGTTGTCAAGCGTACGGCGCTGCGCCTCGGCGGTGGAGAAGCGCAGCCCCAGCTCGGCCTCGGCCCGGCCGGCGATCACGTTGGCACGCGAACCACCACTGATCCGACCGGCGTTGAGCTCGGTACCGGGCTGGCCGGCGAGGTCGCGCACCAGCACGAGCTGGTCCACCAGCTCGTCGACCGCGGACACCCCGTCGTGGGCGTCGTTGCCCGCGTGCGCCTCGCGGCCGGTCACGGTGAGCCGCACCCGGGTGCTGCCGCGCCGCGCGGTCTTCAACCGACCGTCAGGGTGTGGCGGTTCGAGCCCCAGTACCGCTGCGGCCCCACGTAGCTGGCGCTCGACCAGGCGCCGCCCGTCCGGGCTGCCCACTTCCTCATCGGAGACCACGACCACGCGGACGGTCCGGTGCGGGCGCTCGCCCAGGTCCGCAAGCAGCGCCAACGCGCCCTCCAGGATGGCGAGTCCGCCCTTCATGTCGACCACGCCGGGACCGGTGAGCCGGCCGTCCTCCTCGGTCACCGGCCAGTCTGCGAGGGTACCGACCGGCCAGACGGTGTCGTGGTGCCCGACGATCAGCAGGTGCGGCAGGGACTCGTCCCGGCCCTCCCACTCCAGCACGAGGTGGTCACCGGCCGGTGCGGGTTCGCGCCGCGCTGTGGCACCGGTGGCCCGGAAACCGGCGGCCAACTCCTCGGCGAGGGCGTCGAGCCGGGGGGCATCTCCGCTGGGTGACTCGATCCGTGCCAGGTCGGCGCAGCGGCGCCGGACGGCGCCGGCAAGGGTCCGGGCACGGGTGCTGAGCGCCTGCGGCACACCCGGCAGCGCCGTGGTGACGGCGGCGCTCCCAGGGATGGTGGCGGTCCCAGGGATGGCGGTGGCGGCCGATCCTGCCGCGGGCTTCGCGGAAGCGGGCTTCGCCACCGCCGTCTTCGCGACGACGGTTTTGGTGAGGACGGACTTCGTGAGAGCGGACTTGGCGGCTGCGGTCTTCGCGACGGCCGTCCTGGACACCGCGGTCTTCGCGGCACCTGACGCAGCTGCAGCGGCCTGAACGGAGGCAGACGGAACCATAGTTGCCGGAGCCGCAGCGGTAGTTGCCGTGCCGGCAGCGGCGGCTGCGGTGGTCGTGGCGGCTGCGGCGAGGACCTCGTTGTCGGTGGCGGCCGGGACGATGACCGGGGTCCCGTCGGAGTCCGCTGCGGCGCCCGGCACGCCCGGCGACCCGACGATCTGGGGACTCAACGCTCGCCTCCGCGGCCGCCGCCGGTATTCAGCGGCCGTACCGGCCGACCACTCCCGCCCGGGTACCAGGCCCGGCCGGACCGCGCCGGTCGGCCGGGATGATGAGCGGCCCACCGAATCGGCCCGTCTGGCCCAAGTACGGTGGAACGGTTGGGCGGCGTGCTTGGCATGTGCGTCCTCCTCGCTCGATCCGGTGGCCCCGGTCCGCCCGGAGCCCCGTGGACGGCGGCCTCCTGGTGGCGGGCGCAGTGGCCGGACCGCCGCAGGGAAGCCGAGATGTGAGCCTAGAAGAACCGTTCGGTTTCCTGCGAGGTGGCCCTGCTCCCAGCGTGCCGGTACCGGGCCCCGCTTCGGAGGCCGCCCGTCCACGATCGGCGCGGGCGCTCGGCGCGCGGGCCTGGATCGGCGCGCGGGCGCGGTCGCCGGATCGCGCCCATCTCCACCATGGACCCGCCGCCCGAGTTCGGCAGCGCAAACGGCCAAGGCACGGCATTTCCACGCCGGATGGGTGACAGCGGCTCAGCATGCGGTACGAACCGGGGGCACGCGGCGGCTCAGGGAAGCCCGCTCCGACGCCCGCTCCGACTCCGGGGGAACGTCCGGGGAACACCCGTATGAACACCGGCCGATGCCGTGCCCCGATGTGCCCCGCCGAGCCCCGACGTGCCTCGCCCGCGACCCCCGGGGCACGACCGGGCGGTACCCGGGAACAGCGGGAGGGCGCTCAGACACGGACGGGCACGGACGGGCACGGACGGTCGGAACCCCCGTGCCCGGTCCGGGCACAGCCGGCCTCAGCCGTCCGTCCTCAGGCACCGTCGCCCACCAGCCCGGCATCCCGTGCGAGCAGCGCCGCCTGGACCCGGTTGCCGACCGCGAGCCCGGTCAGGATCCGGCTGACGTGCGCCTTGACGGTGCTCTCGCGCATCCCGAGCACGCCCGCGATCTCGGCATTGGAGAGCCCGTCGGCGAGTTCGCGCAGCACGTCGGTCTCCCGCGGGGTGAGCCCGGCGACCCGGTTGCGGGCGGCCACCGACCGGGGCGCCCCGACCCGGTGGTAGCGGTCGATCAGCCGCCGCGCGGCCGCCGGGTGCAGCATCCCCTGACCGCCCGCGACGACGTGGACGGCCCGTGCGATCTCCGCGGGCGGGGTGTCTTTCAGCAGAAAGCCGTCCGCCCCGGCCGCGAGCGCTTGGTACACGTACTCGTCCAGGTCGAAGGTCGTGAGGGCGATGACCCGCGGGCCGTCGGGGAGTTCACGCAGCCGCCGGGTGGCGGCGATCCCGTCGAGCCGGGGCATCCGGATGTCCATCAGCACGACGTCGATCCGCCGGCTGCCCGCGAGTTCGACGGCCTGCAGCCCGTCGGCGGCCTCGGCGACCACGGTGAGTGCCGGGTCCTGGGTCAGGAGATCGACCAGGCCGAGGCGCACCAGCGCATCGTCGTCGACCACCATTGTTCGGATCATGCGGCGTCCTTCGGCTGCGTCGGTTCCTGCTTCGGTTCCTGCTCCGTCTCCTGCTTCGGTTGCTTCGGTGGCGCCGGCTGTTGCACCCCTTGCGCCTCTTGCCCCCCTTCCTGCGACTGCCGTGCCCCTCGTTTCCCCTGATCCGGCCACGGCAGCGCCCGCCCCGGATGCACAGCCGGACCGTCGCCACGGGCGGGAGCCGGGTCGGGCACCGCCTGCGGCCGGCGGTCCGGCGCGGGTAACCGGGCGGCGAGCCGGAAGCCGCCGCTGCCGTCCGGTCCGGCGTCGAGGTGGCCGCCGAGGGCTCCGACCCGTTCGGCCAGCCCCACCAGCCCGTACCCGCCGCCAGTACCCGGCCCGTCCGGCGGCGCCTCGCCCGGGCCGTTGCGGACGTCGACCGTCGTCGCCGGCGCCCCGTAGCCGACCCGGACGGTGACGGGCGCGGCGTGCGCGTACTTGCGGGCGTTGGTCAGTGCCTCCTGGACCAGCCGGTGCACGGCCAGCCGGTGGGTGGTCGGGACGGTCTCCGGGTCTCCGGAGAGGGCGAGTTCGACCCGCTGACCGGCCTGGTTCGCCTCGCCGACGAGTTCGGTCAGGTCGCGCAGGGCGGGCGCCGGGACGCGCCCGGCCTCGGCCGGAACGGACGGCTCGCCTCCCGTGGCGGGCGGAGCCGGTGGGTCCGCCCGCAGTGCGCCCAGGACGTCGCGCAGGTCGTCGAGCGAGCGGGCGGCGGTGGTTCGCAGCAGTTCGAGACGGTGGGTGAGCCGGTCGGGGTCGGCAGCGACGGTTCCGGCCCTGGCCTGGTCGCGCAGCACGCCGGCGTGCAGCACCAGGAGGCTGAGCCGATGGGCCAGCACGTCGTGCATCTCCCGGGCGATCCGGGCACGTTCGGCGGCCCGGGCCTGTTCGGCGCGCAGCTCCCGCTCGCGGCGCAGCACGTCGACCTGCTCGTGCAGGGTGCGGATCAGCACCCGTCTGCCGTGCAGCCACAGGCCGACCGCCAGCGTGGCGGCCTGGACCAGGAGTTGGGACCCGGTGGTGCCGGCCCAGCCGACCAGCGAATCCGCACCCGTCGCGCTGACCACCGCGATGACCGCGCCACCCGCCATCGCCGGGCCGCTCCGGTCGAGGTAGGCGAGGTGGAAGACGCTGAACAGGCCGGGAAAGGCCCGGTTGAACAGCCCGCCGGTGAGCACCGGCAGCACGGCCGAGGCCACCGGGTAGCGACGGGCGAAGACGAGCGACAGCGAGGCGAGCGCGGCCACGACCGTACGGGGCAGGCGCAACGGGCCGTCGGAGTGCGCCCACTGGACCAGGGCCTCCTCGGTGGTGAGACCGAGCAGACCGAGCAGCAGCAACGTGTCGGTCCCGGCCCGGTGGTCCGGCCCGTACCAGCCGAGCACACTTCTACGCATGACGCCCCTCCTCCTTTCCCGTTCCTCTTCCCCCGTTCCGAGGGCCTTCCGTACGTCCGGTGTTCGGCACGCCTGGTGTTCGGCATGTCGGGCTCGATGCTAGGGGCGCTCGGCCGCGCAACGCCTCTGTCTTCCGGGTAACCGCGCCCTCGACTTTCGTCGGGGGTCGGCGCCGCTGACCGGCCGATTCGCGACTCCTCCGCCCTGCCTAGCGTCGACGGCATGACCAACGAGCGGCTCCACCACCGTCCCGAATCCCTTTCCCCCCGGTACAGTTCGCCCACCGGCGGGGACCACCTGCTGTTCCTCGCCGAGGCGCTACGCACCTTCCACGACACCGGCGCGCTGGCCCCGAGCGGCCCGGAGCTGGTGAACGCGCTAGTGGTGCCGGTCACCAGCCGCCCGAACCGTCCGATCTCGGTGCTGGAGGTCGGCGCCGGCACCGGCGTGGTGACGCGTCGACTGGCCCAAGTGCTGCGCCCGGGCGACCGGTTGCACGTCGTCGAGGCCAACCCGCGGTTCGCCGACCGACTGCGGGAGGACCCGGTACTGGCCGCACGCCGCCCCGGTGTCGGGCTGCGCCTGTCGGCCTGCCGGGTCGAGGAGCTTCCGGAATGCCACCCGCCGACGCCGGCAGGAGCCCGGACGGACGAGTTCCCGGAGCGGTACGACGTGATCGTGTCCGGGCTGCCGTTCACCAACTTCGAGCCCGCGCAGGTGCGCGACATCCTCGACCTCTACCTGCGACTGCTGACGCCCGGCGGGGAGCTGACGTACTTCGGGTACCTCGGCACGACGACGGCGCGCACCCTCACCTCGGGCCCCCGCCGGGGCGCCCGCCACCGGGCGGTGGTGCGGCTGCTGCGACGGTTCGAGGCGGCGTACGGCCTCGGCGAGCGCACGGCGTGGCGCAATGTGCCGCCCGCCCGCGCCTACCTGCTGCGGTCGCCGGGCGGACGTGAGGTCTGGGGGTCGGCCGGGAGCCCGGTCGTCGAGCCGGCGGACGCGGCGAAGGCGGCCGACGCGGCAACGGCGGCGAAGGCGAGGGACCGGGACACGACCGGGGCCACGAGCACGAGGGGTACGAAGACCACCTCGGCCGAATCGACGGGCGGGGCGGCCCCGGTCGCTCGATGACGGACCGGGGCCGGGCCCGGACAACGAGAAGGACCGGAGCGAGGGCAAGGACGGCGGCGGGCGGACGCACCAGGGCGCGGGCATCGCGGTCACCTTCGACGCGGGCGTCTGCCGCCACACCGTCGAGTGCGTGCGAGCGCAGCCGGACAGCCGCACTGCGACCGGTCGGGCGCCTTCGGGGTCGGCTGACCCCGAGCCGCCAATCCAAACAAATGACAATCGACAGATTTCAACTTTCAGATAACAGACGACAGCGGACAGATTTTGAAATCTGTTCGATGTCGTGCCATAGTGGCACCCGGGTCCCCCTGCCCCGACTCCTGGCACCGCACCCGCCCCCTGGAGCACCCGTGTCCACGAACACCCGCCCCGCCCAGCGCCCCCTCGGCACCACCGGGCCGGTCACCTCGACCCTCGGCCTCGGCTGCATGGGCATGTCCGACCTGTACGGCCCGGCCGACGAAGCCGAGAGCATCGCCACCATCCACGCCGCGCTCGACGCCGGGATCACCCTGCTCGACACCGCCGACTTCTACGGCATGGGCCACAACGAGCTGCTGATCCACGAGGCACTGCGTGGTCGCGATCGCGACCACGTGCAGATCAGCGTGAAGTTCGGCGCCCAGCGCACCCCCGACGGCCAGTGGCTCGGCTACGACGCGAGCCCCGCCGCCACCAAGACCGCGCTCTCCTACACCCTGCGCCGCCTGCGCACCGACCACATCGACGTCTACCGCCCGGCCCGCCTGGACCCGAACGTCCCGGTCGAGGAGACCGTCGGCGCCATCGCCGACCTGGTGCAGGCCGGCTACGTCCGCCACATCGGACTCTCCGAGGTCGGCGCCGACACCCTGCGCCGGGCCGCCGCCGTCCACCCGATCAGCGACCTCCAGATCGAGTACTCGCTGCTCTCCCGCTCGATCGAGGCCGCCGTCCTGCCCGCCGCCCGCGAGCTCGGCATCGGCATCACCGCGTACGGGGTGCTCTCCCGCGGCCTGCTCAGCGGCCACTGGGGCCGGGACCGTACCCTCGGCGGCACCGACTTCCGCAGCCACAGCCCGCGCTTCCAGGGCGAGAACCTGGCCCACAACCTGGCACTGGTCGAGGCCCTGCGCGAGATCGCCGCGGCAAGGGGTGCGACTGTCGCCCAGGTCGCCATCGCCTGGGTGGCCTCGCGCGGGCAGGACGTCGTCCCGCTGGTCGGCGCCCGCCGCCGGGACCGCCTGGCCGAGGCCCTCGGCGCACTCGACGTCACTCTCACCGAGGCCGACCTCGCCGCCATCGAGGCCGCCGTACCCGCCGGCTCGGCCGCCGGTGACCGGTACGCTGCCGCACAGATGGCCCACCTGGACAGCGAGCGCTGACCGCTCCGGCACCATCGCCGCACGACCCGACCGCACGACCCTAAGGACGGACCTCCCCGTGACCACGGACAGCACACTCACCGCCGAGCAGATCCTGATCGCGGCGGAGGACGTCCTCCGGCGGTTCGGCCCGGCCAAGGCCACCGTCGTGGACGTCGCCCGTATCCTCGGCGTCAGCCACAGCAGCGTCTACCGCCACTTCCCCAGCAAGGCCGCGCTGCGCGAGGCGGTCACCCAGCGCTGGCTCGACCAGGCCCATCACGAGCTGGCGACCATCTCCAACGAGGGCGGCCCCGCCTCCGAGCGGCTGCACCGCTGGCTGACGACGCTGTTCACGGCCAAGCGGAAGAAGGCGCTGGACGACCCGGAGCTGTTCGCCACCTACATGGTGCTGGTCGAGGAGAACAGTGGCCTGGTGGACACCCACGTCGACACCCTGGTCGACCAGATCGCGCAGATCGTCGAGGAAGGCATGGAGGGCAAGGAGTTCAAGCTCGCCCACATCCGCAACATCGCCCGCGCCGTCTTCGACGCCACCGGCCCCTTCCACGATCCGGCCTACGCGTCCACCTGGTCCGCCCCCGGGGTCGACGACCGGTTCGAGGCCGTCTGGAAGCTCGTCCTCGGCGGCCTGAAGGTGAAGTGACGACCTGCCAGTTCCGGACGGGCCGACGGGCGGGAGGAAATCCACTCGCCGGCGCCTCGTCCGCCCGGCAGACTGCCGCGCACAGTTGATCTCACCTGGAGGATGACATGCGTGCGGCGGGCCCGGTCCTGGAGAGCCTGGAGGGACTTGCTCTCGGCGACGCCTTCGGCGACCGGTGGTTCTCGGTCCCGCCGGACGAGGCACCCGCCGCACTGGCCGCCCGGCTGGTCCGGCCCGCGCCCTGGCACTGGACCGATGACACCGCCATGGCACTCGTACTGGTCCGCCACCTGCACGACGCGGGAGAGGTCCGACCGGACTCGCTCGCCCGGGAGTTCGCCGCCGAGTACGCCCGCGAGTACGGGCGCAAGTACGGCCCGTCGATGCACCGGGTGCTGCGCGGGATCGGCGCGGGTGGGGACTGGCGCGCCATCACCGCCGGCCAGTTCGAGGGCCAGGGATCGTACGGGAACGGCGCCGCGATGCGGGTCGCCCCGCTGGGTGCCTGGTTCGCCGAGGACCTCGACACGGTGGTCCGACAGGCCGAACTGCAGGCGCTCACCACCCACTTCCACCCGGAGGCGATCGCCGGGGCGGTGGCGGTCGCGCTCGCGGCGGCGCTGGCGGTCCGGAGCCGAGGCGGAAACCCGCCCGGCCGGGCCGAGTTGCTGACCGAGATCGCCGGACGCCTGCCGGACAGCGAGGTCCGCTCCGGGCTGCGGATCGCCGCCCGGCTGCCCGAGCACACCAGTGTCCGACACGCCGCCAACGTGCTCGGCTCGGGAGCGCTGATCTCCGCCCCGGACACCGTGCCGTTCGCCCTCTGGTCCGCGGCCGGGCACCTGGACTCGCTGCCCGAGACCATCTGGCAGACTCTGGGGGGCTGGGGCGACATGGACACCACCTGCGCCATCGCCGCCGGCGTGGTCGCCGCCAGGACCGGGCTCGCGGACGTGCCGCCCGGCTGGATCGACGCGCGCGAGCAACTCCCGCTCCGGGCCGCCGGAGCACCCCGGACCGCCGACCGGCAACCGGGAACTCCGGGCGGATCGGCGCCCGGCGGTCAGCGCCGCGCGACGAAGCGGAGCACCCGGTAGGCGAGGAGCAGGACCATCGCGCCGCCGATCGCCGACACCCAGGTCGTGACGTCGAGCAAGCCCACCTTCACCGTCCCGTGCATCCAGTGCAGAACGATCCAGGTGCCGATGTAGGAGCCGGTGATGCCGATCAGGGTGCTGCTGATCAGACCGCGTTCACCCCTCGACATCGCCATCCTGGCCAGGGTCCCCGACACCAGGCCCAGCACGATCCACGCCATCCAGCTCATCCGCCGCCCCTTGCGTCATCGGTGTGACGACCCCGCCGAGCCCCCCCGGGTCCGACCGGAAGGACGTACGAGGACCCCGCACCGTTCCAGCACCCGGCAGGACCGCGTCGAACCGGCCACCCGGGCGCTGCCGCTCCGGGTGGCGGACCCGCCTGCGACGCGGCCCCGTCACCCGCCCGGGGCTCCGGGACCGCGGTGAACTCGCCTGTCAGCGGCGCGAGTTGCCGAACAGCAGACGGTAGACGATCAGCAGCACCAGGGCGCCGCCGATCGCCGACACCCAGGTCGCCGCGTCGAAGAAGTGCGCGGTGACCGAGCGGTGCAGGAAGTGCGACGCGATCCAGCCGCCGACGAAGGACCCGGCGATGCCGATCAGGGTGGTCACGATCAGGCCGCCCGGGTCCTTCCCCGGCAGCAGCAGCTTGGCCAGCCCACCCGCCAGCAGGCCCAGCACGATCCACGCGACGATGCTCATCGGTCAGCCCCTCCCGTCCGAGGCGCGACGGGCCCCGCCCCGTCCGCTCTGCCCTCGAAGACGCCACCGCCCCGCCCCCCGGTTCCGCACCGGGATTACCCGGTCCACCCGGTTCCGCCACCTGGCAAACCGGCCGCCGAGGACGGCGCGGCAAAGGTCCTCACCGTCGTCGAACGGGCGGCGGCAGCGGCCGGGCGACGAGCAACAGACGACGGCGAACAGCGAACAGCTGACAGATTTCGAAATCTGTCAGCTGTTCGCTGTTCGCCGTCAGCCCTCCCCCTCCTCCGCAGCGCCCCTCCCGAACACCCCGCTCAGCCCCAGGTACACCACGGCCGCCGCCGTCAGCCCGACGGCCCAGCCATAGTCGGCGAGCGGCTTGAGGACGGGGATCAGGCCGTCCGCCGGGAACGGGCCCTGCTTCGCGCCGCCGGCGTCGAGGGTGGAGTACGAGCCCCCGACGGCCAGCACGCCACCCACCAGCAGCGCCGTGACGGCCCGCCAGTTCCAGCCCGCCGTGTACCAGTACGCCCCTCCCGGCCGGTACAGCTCGGCGAGCCGGAGGCGGGTGCGCCGCAGCGCCCAGTAGTCCGCGATCAGCACTCCGCCGACCGTGCCGAGCAGGCCGCCGACCACGCCCAGCCAGGTGTAGATGTACACGTGCGGGTCGGAGATCAGCCGCCACGGGAAGATCACGATCCCGACCACCCCCGCGACCAGCGCCCCGGTGCGGAAGGTGACGAGGCGCGGCAGCAGGTTGGCGAGGTCGTAGGCGGGCGAGACGACGTTGGCGGCGATGTTCACCGACAGCGTCGCGACCAGCACGGTCAGCAGTGCGAACAGGATGCCGACCGGGTTCTCCATCCTGGCTGCCAGCTGGATCGGGTCCCACACCGGCACCCCGTAGACCGCTTCGGAGCCCGAGGTGACCAGCACGGACAGGAACGCGAAGAACGTCATCGTGGTCGGCAGGCCGAGCGCCTGCCCGCGGATCTGGGCCCGCTGGCTGCCGCCGAAGCGGGTGAAGTCGGGGATGTTCAGCGAGAGCGTGGACCAGAACCCGATCATGCCCATCAGCGCCGGGAAGAAGACCTTCCAGAAGCCGCCGCCCCACCCCAGCCTGGAGGGCTGGTCGAGCAGCGGCCCGAACCCGCCCGCCTTGACGGTGATCCACGCCAGCAGCGCGAGCGCACCGACGATGACGAACGGCGCCGCCCAGTTCTCGAACCGTCGCAGTGCCTCCATCCCCCGCGCGATGACGGCCATCTCGATCAGCCAGAACAGCAGGAACGAGAGCCACTGCGTCCACGGGTAGCCGCCGAACTCCCCCGCCGTACGCCAGGATTCGCCGAACAGCTTGCCCGCCAGCAGGAAGATGCCCTCGCCGCCGATCCAGGTCTGGATGCCGAACCAGGCACAAGCCACCGCCGCCCTCAGCAGGGCGGGCAGGTTGGCGCCGCGCAGCCCGAAGGCAGCGCGGGCGAAGACCGGGAACGGGATGCCGTACTTGGTGCCGGCGTGCCCGGTGAGCAGCATCGGAACCAGCACGACGAGGTTGGCGAGCGCGATGGTCAGCACCGCCTGCTTCCAGTCCATGCCGAGCGCGACCAGGCCCGAAGCCAGGGTCCAGGAGGGGATGTTGTGGGCCATGCCGACCCAGAGCGCGAGGAAGTTGTACGTGGTCCAGGTGCGCCGCGCCACCGGGACCGGCCGCAGGTCGTCACTGGTGAAACCGTTGGGGGGCAGTTCCCCGACGGCCGGGTCGAGTTCGACCCGGCCGTCGGGGTGGTGCCACTGTCTGCCGCCGCTGGTCTCGGTGTCGGTCATGAACAACTCCCGTCCACCGCGGGCGAATCCGCGGCTCAGCTCAGATGGGGTTCACAGTCGGGTCCACGGGCAGGTTCTCAGGCTGGTTCACGATCGCCGGAACAGTCGGGACGCCCCGGTCCGGGCGCCGCAGGTGGGCGTCACAGGTGCGGGATGACGTCCGTCCCGTACGCGTCGATGGTGGTCTCGATGGCGTCGTGCATGGCGTAGACGGCGAACTGGTCGACGCCGAGCGAGCGGAGCTCCGCCAACCGGGCCCGCTGCAGCTCCGCCGGGCCGATCAGGCAGAAGCGGTCGACGATCTCGTCCGGGACGAAGGCGGTGTCCGGGTTCCCGGCCCGGCCGTGGTGGCTGTAGTCGTAGCCCTGGCGGCCCTTGATGTAGTCGGTGAGCGCCTCCGGCACCAGGTCGGAGTGCTCGCCGTAGTGGCTGACCAGATCGGCCACGTGGTTGCCGACCATCCCGCCGAACCAGCGGCACTGCTCCCGGGCGTGGGCGAGTGCCTCGGGCGAGTCGTCGGCGGTGACGTAGGCCGGGGCGGCGACGCAGATGGTGAGCGACTCCGGGTCCCGGCCGGCCTCCACGGCGGCGGCCCGCGCCGCCTTGATCATGAACTCGGTGAGGTACGGGTCGGCCAGCTGGAGGATGAAGCCGTCGGCCTGACGCCCCGTCAGGTTCAGCGCCTTCGGCCCGTACGCACCCATCCAGATCGGCAGGGACGCGCCGGCTCGGACCCACGGCAGGTGCATCTCGGTGCCGTCCACCTCGGCGGTGCGCCCCTCGGCCAACTCCTTGATGGCGTGCATGGCTTCGGAGAGGCGGGCGAGGGTGGCGGGGCGCCGCCCGGCGACCCGCATGGCGGAGTCACCGCGGCCGATCCCGCAGACGGTCCGGTTGCCGTACATGTCGTTGAGCGTGGCGAACAGGGAGGCGGTCACCTCCCAGGTGCGGGTGGAGGGGTTGGTGACCATCGGGCCGACGGTCATCCGCTCGGTCTCGGCGAGGATCCGGCTGTGGATGACGAAGGGCTCCTGCCACAGCACGCAGGAGTCGAAGGTCCAGCCGTGGGTGAACCCGGCCTGCTCGGCGCGGATCATCCGGTCGATGACCAGTCGGGCGGGCGGGTCGGTCTGAAGGACGAGGCCGATGTCCATGAGGGTCTCCAGGCAGAGGGGTCGGCCCGCCGCCCGGCGCGCCGGCCGGATCGATCCGGCGGACGGGCGGGCGGCGAAGGGCGGATGTCGAAAAGCGCGGGATGGCGGTAGCGGAGGGGCTCAGACCAGGTACTGGCAGGTGTCCCGGCGCAGGAAGGTGCCGTGGCCGACCCGGCCGAGCCAGTTCCCGTCGTCCAGCACCACGGTGCCGCGGGACAGCACCGTCCGTGCCCGGCCGGTGAGTCGGCGGCCCTCGTAGGCCGAGTAGTCCACGTTCATGTGGTGGCTCGCGGCGGAGACGGTCTGCACCGCGGCGGGGTCGTAGACCACCAGGTCGGCGTCGGCGCCCGGGGCGATGGTGCCCTTGCGCGGGTGCAGGCCGAACATCCGGGCCGGGGTGGTGCAGGCGATCTCGACCCAGCGGCGCCGGCTGATGTGCCCGTCCACCACGGCCTGGTGGAGCAGGTCCATCCGGTTCTCCACGCCGGGAAGGCCGTTGGGGATCTTCGAGAAGTCGCCCCGGCCCAGCTCCTTCTGGCCGACGAAGCAGAACGGGCAGTGGTCGGTGGAGACCACCTGGAGGTCGTTGGTGCGCAGCCCGCGCCAGAGTGCCTCCTGGTGCTCGCGGGGCCGAAGCGGCGTGCTGCACACGTACTTGGCGCCCTCGAAGCCGTCGGCGCCCTCCTCGGCGAGGTTGTCGGTGGAGAGGAAGAGGTACTGGGGGCAGGTCTCGCCGAAGACGTTGAGGCCGGTGTCCCGGGCCCGGGTGAGTTCGGCGAGCGCGGCGGCGGCGGAGACGTGCACCACGTAGAGCGGGCTGCCGGCCACCTGGGCGAGCTTGATCGCCCGGTGCGTGGCCTCGGCCTCCAGCAGTTCGCGGCGGACCTCGCCGTGGTAGCGGGGGGCGGTCTTCCCGGCCGCGAGGGCCTGCTCGACCAGGACGTCGATGGCGATGCCGTTCTCCGCGTGCATCATGATCAGCCCGCCGTTGACGGCGCCGCGCTGCATGGCGCGCAGGATGCGGCCGTCGTCGCTGTAGAAGACGCCGGGGTAGGCCATGAAGAGCTTGAAGGAGGTGGACTCGCCGGAGTCGACGAGCGTGTCCATCTCCTTGAGGACGGCGTCGTTGACGTCGGAGACGATGGTGTGGAAGGCGTAGTCGATCGCGCAGTTGCCCTCGGCCTTGGCGTGCCAGGCGTCCAGGCCCTCGCGCAGCGAGCCGCCGACCGGCTGGACGGCGAAGTCCACGATGGTCGTGGTGCCGCCCCAGGCTGCGGCCCGGGTGCCGGTCTCGAAGGTGTCGGAGGCAGCGGTGCCGCCGAACGGCAGCTCCATGTGGGTGTGGGCGTCGACACCGCCAGGGATGACGTAGTGGCCGGTGGCGTCGATGACGGTGTCGGCGGTCCAGGCCTCGGCGGCGGAGCTGCCGGTGACGGCGAGGGCGGCGATGCGCTCGCCCTCGACCAGGACGTCGGCGTGGAGTTCCTCGGTGGCGGTGATGACGAGGCCGCCGCGGACGACGGTGCGCCGGTTCGGGTCGCGGGTGGTCATCGTGCTGCTCCTCACGCCTCGGCGAGCGGTCCGTAGGCGTCGGGTCGGCGGTCGCGGTAGAACGCCCACTGCTGGCGGACCTGTTCGATCAGGCCGAGGTCGAGGTCGCGGACGACGAGTTCCTCCGCCTTGTCGGAGGCGACGTCGCCGACGAACTGGCCGCGCGGATCCACGAAGTAGGAGGTGCCGTAGAAGTCGTTGTCGCCGTACTCCTCGGTGCCGACGCGGTTGATCGCGGCGACGAAGTACTCGTTGGCGACGGCGGCGGCGGGCTGTTCGAGCTGCCAGAGGTAGGCGGACAGGCCGCGGCTGGTGGCGGAGGGGTTGTAGACGATCTGCGCACCGGCCAGGCCCAGGGCGCGCCAGCCCTCGGGGAAGTGGCGGTCGTAGCAGATGTACACGCCGACCTTGCCGACGGCGGTGTCGAACACGGGCCAGCCGAGGTTGCCGGGCTTGAAGTAGTACTTCTCCCAGAAGCCCTTGACCTGCGGGATGTGGTGCTTGCGGTACTTGCCGAGGTAGCTGCCGTCGGCGTCGATGACGGCGGCGGTGTTGTAGTAGACGCCGCTCTGCTCCTCCTCGTAGACCGGGACGACCATCACCAGCCCGAGTTCGCGGGCGAGGTCCTGCATCCGGCGCACGGTCGGGCCGTCGGGGACGGCTTCGGCCCAGCGGTAGTGCTCGGCCTCCTGGACCTGACAGAAGTACGGGGAGTTGAAGACCTCCTGGAATCCGATGATCTTCGCACCCTGGGCGGCGGCCTCCCGGGCGTACCGCTCATGGAGCGCGATCATGCTCTCCTGGTCACCGGTCCAACGGGTCTGGACGAGCGCGGCACGGACGATCTGCGACATGGGTACCTCCGCAACTCCGCGGTCCGGCCGTGCGGTCGGACCCGCGGTCTGAGGGTTGACGGGGCGGGTCTCGCCTGCGGGTCCGCTCGGGGAACCGCAGGGTCTACGTGCGTAGAAAGCGATCTGTAGACGGTAGGCCTGGCCTCGGTGGCCTGACAATACGTTGGCGGAAACGCGTCCGGAGCGATCCTCTTGCGCGGACACGCGGGCGGTCCCGGGTGGGATGAAAAGCTGATCTACCCAGGGAGTTGCCTTCTTACTCGTTCGAGCGAAACCGAACGCTTGGGGTGCGCAATCGGCGGTGGCGGGGTAAGACCCGCGTGGACATCGCTGCGGATCACGACAGGTTGTCAGTCCCGTGTGGTTCCATACGAGTTCGGCGGCCCGGTCACGGGGGATCGGGGCGACCAAGCGGGGGGTGACGACGGTGGTGGTGTCGAAGTCCGCGGCGGAAGCGGCGGAAGCACCGGGTACGGCGGAAGCGCCGGGTACGACGGGGACGGCGGCGGGCGGAGGCCCGGCGGCACGGCCTCCCGCCCTGCCTGCCCGGGTCGGCCTGCTGCTCGCCCTCGGCGCACTGCTGCCGGTCGTCCTCGGCGGGCTGATGTTCCTCCGCCAGGCACCGCGCGTACCGGACGTCGCGCTCCAACTGGCCGGTTCCCGTAGGGTCGCCGAGGCGGTGGTCGGCGGGCGCGCCGCGGACCACCTGGCCGCACTGCGCGCCGACGGCTGGCTGATCGGCGGCTACGGGCTGACGCTGGTCGCGGCCGCGCTGCTCGGCGGGTACGTGCTCGGACCGGAGCGCCGACGGCTGCCGGCGCTCGCG
>NZ_JAHSQD010000002.1 GCF_020103755.1 Streptomyces sp. LS1784 | reverse complement strand
TGCCAGGCCCGCCGGTCGGGGTCGCGCTCGGCGTCGGTGGCCTCGGCCAGGGCGCGGTGCGCCGCGCGCAGGGTGGCGGCATCCGCGCCGCGCCAGACGGCCGAACGCACCAGCGGGTGCCGGAACCGCACCAGGGCTCCCAGGGTGATCAGGTCGGCGGCCTCAGCCGGTGCCGCGGCGTCGACCCCGATGCCCATCAGGCGCAGAGCGTGCCACAACAGCGGGCCGTCGCCGACCGGTTCGACCGCCGCAACCAACAGCAGGGCGCGGGTGTCGGCCGGCAGCGCGTCGACACGCCGACGGAAACCTTCCTCGATCCGGGTCGCCAGCGGGCTGGCGCCGGGGCCTCCGAAGCCGAACGCCAGCTCCGCCGGCGACAGGCCCCGGGGCAGCTCCAGCAGGGCGAGCGGGTTCCCGCCGGTCTCGGCGACGATCCGGTCCCGCACGCGGGCGTCGACCGGCCCCGGCAGGGCGCTGTCGAGCAGCGTCCGGGCGTCGGCGTCGGCCAGCCCGCGCAGGGCGAGCTCCGGCAGACCGGCGAAGCCCTCCTCCGGCCTCCCGCCGGTGGTCCGCTCGGCGAACACCAGCGCCACCGATTCGGCGTCCAGCCGCCGCCCGACGAACGCCAGGATCCGCTGGGACATCAGGTCCAGCCACTGCGCGTCGTCGACCAGGCACACCAGCGGGGACCGGGCCGCCGCCTCGGCGAAGAGACCGAGGACCGCGATCCCGACCAGCAGCATCTCCGGCGCCTTCCCCGCGCTCAGACCGAACGCGACCCTCAGCGCGTCCTGCTGCACCGCCGGCAGCCGGTCGAGCCGCGGCAGCAGCGGGGCGCACAGCTGCTGCAGGGCGGAGTAGGCGAACTCGGACTCGGCTTCGACGCCGGCCGCGCGGATGGTCTGCCACTGCCCCGCCCGCCCGGCCAGATGGTCGAGCAGCGCCGACTTGCCGACGCCCGCCTCACCCCGCAGCACCAGCACCCGGCTGCGCCCGTCGCGCACCTCGCGCAGCAGGCGGTCCAGCGCCTCCACCTCCCGGGTACGCCCGAGTAGCTGGTGGTTCGCGGGCTGCGGCATGGCACCTCCGGGACGAGTTCCTCCCGGAGGAGCTCCACCCATCCTACGAACACCGGGACCCGCTGAGCTGCGCGGATCCGGTCACCCCCGGCCGCCCTCGCCGGCCCGGTGCCGGACGGCCGGTGCACGGGTGGTCAGCGTCCGGGGGCCCGGAGGGTGACCTCCTGGAGGAACCACTCGTTGCCGTCGGGGTCGGCGAAGCGGGCGAAGGTACCGTAGCTGGGCCGTCCCGGGGCGACGCCGGGCACCCGGTGGGTCCCGCCGGCGTGGTGGAAGACACCGGTCTCGTCGTGGAACGGGCCGTCGATGTCGACTCCGCGCCCAGCGAGTTCCTTGACCGCCCGCTCGATGTCGGTCACGACCAAGTGCAGTCCCCGGGCGAAGCCCACGGGGAGCGCGGTCAGTCCCTCCCCGAAGACGACCGAGCAGGCGGAGCCGGGCGGGGTGGCCTGGACGATCCGGTAACCCTCGTCGATCGGGAAGTCCGCGTCGAGGCGGAAGCCGAGCGTGTCGACGTAGAACTCCTTGGCGATGTCGACGTCGGAGACGGGCAGGACGATGACTTCGAGCTTAAGCTCCACGGGGGTGTTCTCGCTTTCAGGAGGAGGGGGTGGTGGATTGCCGTGCGCTGCGGTCGCGGGAGGTCCCTGCTACCTCAGCGACCGGAAGGCGGTGCGGAGTTCTTCGGCCAGGAGCTGCGGCTGCTCCCAGGCGGCGAAGTGGCCGCCCTTGTCGACCTCGTTCCAGTGGATGATGTTGCCGAAGGTCCGCTCGCCCCAGCTGCGCGGCGCGGGGTAGATCTCGGCGGGAAAGACCGTCACCGCGACCGGCAACTTCGGGATGGACACCGCGTTGAACGGTCCGCCGCCGGCCTGGGTGCCCTCCCAGTACAGCCGGGACGACGACGCACCGGTGCCGGTGAGCCAGTACAGCGAGATCGCGTCGAGCATCTCGTCGTAGGTGAGGACCTTCTCGGGCACGCCGGCCGAGTCCGTCCACTCCGCGAACTTGTCGTAGTAGTAGGAGGCCATGCCGACCGGGGAGTCGGTGAGGGAGTAGGCGATCGTCTGCGGGCTCCGGTTCATCATCGCCGCGTAGCCGAAGCCGTCGCGGTAGAAGTGCAGCAGCCGCTCGTACGCCCGCTTCTCCTCGGCCGACAGGTTGGCGGGGGTCGGGTCGAAGTTGCGCAGCCGGCGCAGGATGTCGTCCGGCACGGTCCCCGGCATGTTGACGTGGATGCCGAGCAGCCCCTTCGGCTGCTGGACGGCGAGCACCTCGGAGAGGATCGCGCCGTGGTCGCCGCCCTGCGAGACGTACTCCGGGTACCCGAGGCGCCTCATCAGCTCGTGGAAGGCGGGCGCGATGCGGGCGAAGTTCCACCCGGGCCTGGTCGGGTTACCCGAGAAGCCGTAGCCGGGCAGGGTCGGCAGCACCAGGTGGAAGGCGTCCTCGGCGCGGCCGCCGTGCGCGGTGGGGTTGGTCAACGGGTCGATGACTTTCAGCAGTTCGACGATCGACCCGGGCCAGCCGTGGGTCATCAGCATCGGCATGGCTCCGGCGTGCGGGGAGCGGATGTGAGCGAACTGGATGTCCAGTCCGTCGATCTCCGTGATGTACTGCGGCAGTTCGTTGAGGCGCCGCTCCAGCTTGCGCCAGTCGTACCGGGTTCCCCAGTACTCCATCAGCGGCCGCACCTTCGCCAACTGCGCGCCCTGGCTGCGGTCGTCGACCGTCTCCCGGTCGGGCCACCGGGTCGCGCGGACGCGCCGCCGCAGGTCGTCGAGGTCTGCCTGCGAGACCTTGATACGGAACGGGCGGATCCCTGCTCCCGACCGCGGTGCCCAGCCCGGCGTCGTCCCGGCGTCTGCCGATGCCGCCCCTCGGCCGGTGGCCGCCTGGGCCGGGGCGGACAGGCCGACCTGGCCGGCGACGACACCGGCCGCCGCGAGACCGAGGAAACGGCGTCGACCGGTGGTGGGCCGGTTCGTGTTTTCGTGCGCTGCCATCGAAGACTCCTTGTGTCGGAACGGGATGTGAGGTGTTCCGCCAGCCGTCGGCCGGAGGCACCTGACGGCATGGCTCGCCGGCCGGCTGTCCTGGCAGGTGGACACCGCTGACGGTGCGGGACGTCCGGGTGCGCGCCTGGGGCAGCCGGAGCGAAAAGCGGGAGACCCGGCCCGCGTTGACGCGTTGGGTGACCGTCCGACCGTCCGCCCGTCCGCCGAACACCAGGCGGTCGGCTCACTGCGGCCTGTGCAGGACGGCGGGGCAAGGGAGTGCCGGGTGACGGGCGGGCCCGGTGTGCGTCTCGGGGCCGGCAGCGGACGGCGGCCCGCTTGCGCTGCCCCGGGGCATCACCCGCCTACCCGGCACCCCTCATGACAGGGGCTTCGAGACCTCCGTGTGGAGAGGTCACCGAAGGCCGTACTGCCCTGGTCCGGGTGGCGTCAGGCCGGGACCACCCGGTAGCTCAGCACCGGCCACGGCAGGTTGGACTGGGCCAGCGAGCCGGTGGCCCACGGGTTGGCGCCGGTGCAGCCCGCACCGGAGTACAGCACCACGGACGCGGAGCCGGAGGCGACCTGGACCGATCGGGCGGGCGCCGACAGCGTGTGGCACGGGCCGAAGTCGTCGAGGTCGACCGCGGTCACCGCGCCGCTCCCGCCGGTGCCTGAGTAGAGGTGGGCGCCCGGCTGCAACGGAGGCCAGCCGGCAGCGTGTGCCGATCCGGCACCGAGGCCCATCACGGCCGCGACGACGGTCGCCGTGGCGGCCGAGCCGCGGAGCATGGCCTTGGGTGTGAACATGTGAACCACCTTTCCGTGTGTGTGATGGTGTTGCTGGAGGGTGCTGTTGGAAGGATCAGGCCCGGTTCTCCACCTGGAACATCCAGCTCTGCTTCTCCAGTTCGGCGATCAGCCCGATCAGCAGATCCTCGGTGACGGCGTCCGCCTCGCCGGTCGCGCCGATGCGCTCGCGCCGTCGGCGGATGACGGTGGCGAACGTGTCCACCAAGGCGTTCACCACGGCCCTGTCCTCCAGCCATCCCTGCGGAACGGAGGGAAGGGCGCTGGTGGCGGCGATGGTCGCGGCCCGGCCGTCCGGGGCGACACCCAGCGCGGCGGCGCGTTCGGCGACGGTGTCCGAGAAGTTCCGGGCCGTGGCGGCCACCTCGTCGAGCTGCACGTGCAGGGACCGGAAACGCGGACCGTACAGGTTCCAGTGCGCCTGCTTGGCCGTCAGGGCGAGATCGAGGAGGTCGACCAGGGTGGCCTGGAGAGCACTGCCGGCGACTGCTCGGGCGCTGTCGGACAGCGGGCTGCTGATGACGGGAGGTACAGACATGGCGCGTCCCTTCGGGGCGGGCGGGCGTTCTCCATCATTGACTCCGCACTGCCGTTCGGCATCGGTCATTTGACGGCATGTCCGTTTTGCCGTGGGCGTCTCCCCAGTGGCCGGGGCAGCAGCTACCGACCCGCTTCGCCATGCGGCCCTCGCCTCTTTCGACACCGCCCCCCGTGTCCCTGCGGGCTTCGACCGTCAGATGACCGATCCGGGAATCCACCGACAGACGAAGGGTGGGAGCCACAGCCGACACACGGCCGCCGGGAAACGAAGGATCCGGCCCGGGGGCTGAGCTGCCCTGCATTTCGTGGAGTCCGCGATTGTGTGATCAAGCGGTCTGGATCACCTGCACATGCCGAAGCACAACGCGGAGTGGTGATGGGACAAGCTCCGGAACAACGTCCGTCGTGACGAGGACACCGACGCGCACCTTGTCCGACTGGGGTGGCTCCCCCTGCGGGTCTGGGAGCACGAGGCCGTGAACACCGCAGTGGCCAAGGTGGTCGAGGCCCTCGCGTTCCAAGGGCACCCCCGGGCGATGGGGATCCAGGGGCGGGGCGGACGGTGATCACGGAAGGCGACCGCTACCGCGCGTACGTCGCCAACGACCTCATCCCCGCAATCGGCAGCATCCGCCTCGACGACCTCGGCTACCCCCACATCGTCGGCCTCGTCCACACTCAGCTCACCCACGGACGAGGCCGCGTCACCGTCCACCAGATCCTCGCCACCCTCTCCAGCGCACTCGGCGACGCCGTCCGACACCACCGCCTGGCCACTAACCCCGCCCGGCCAACAGTCATCCCGCGCCCAGCCGCCGCCGAACGCCACATCTGGACTCCGCAAGAGGCCGTCCGATTCCTCCGCTACTGCCACGCTGTCGACCCGCCTTTCGCCGACCTCATCGAGCTGCTCATCGGCACCGGCACCTGTCGACCAACGCCAACATCTACAGCCATCTCACGACCAAAGCCGCCCGCGACGCCGTCGACACCATCGACAAGACACTGACGACCATCGACGGAGTCGGCACTCCCCGGCTCGCATCCCCAGGCCGCGACCACCCAGCGACCACAATCCGCAGCTCCACAACCAACTCACCCTCACCAAGAGGCCGGAAGGAGCAACGAGTTACCGAAACATCGCCCAGCCGCCGCCAGAACGGTGCGACCACCATGCGACCATCAGTCGACGGAGCATCAAAAAGGCCGTTCCCGCCAGAAGCGGAAACGGCCTAAGACCTGCAGTGATGCAAGTCGGGACGACAGGATTTGAACCTGCGACCCCTTGACCCCCAGCGGCTGAAAGGGGGTGACGGTCCGTCCGTTCAGTCCAGAAGTCGCAGGTCAGGGCCTGTCACGTCCAGGCCACATGACACCTGACAGCACCTCGTGACGCCCAATCCGTGAGAGGCACTGGGCGACTGGGGGTTCGAGAGTGACTTGCCTCACAGCCTCAATCTAGGACTCACTCGCCCTTTTGAACGCCTCGCAGCCGACGATCATTGCTGCCCGATGGACGGCGCTCGCACCGCAGAGGGCAAGCCACATCGCGACCACCCTGGTCGCTGATCGGAGCAATCAGTCCCGCCGGCACACCTGCGGCGGCGTGTCTGCCTGGTACGGCACGCTTCGCGGTTTGCACCCACCCTTACGCGGATCATCGACCTCATGGAATGATCGCGGGACCGGTCTGGCTTTGGGGGTGTGACGGCAGACGGCGGAGAGCAGTACGAAGCGTCAGCGTCAGCTTTGGGCTATTTGTTCCAGTTCGCCAAGGCTCTGCACATGTGCTTCGAGCAGTGGATGAGCGCCGGCCCTGACTGGAGCATCGCGGTTGAGGCCGCCGACGACATCGAACAGCACGTGGGCTCCGTGACCGACCTTCTACAGCTCAAACAGCGTGCCGAGGGCGTGCGTTTGACCGATACGTCGAAGGATCTGTGGAAGACCCTCCGGATTTGGGCAGAGGCAGCCACGGCAGGGCGCATCGACCTGGACGAGACGAACCTCTACCTGCTCACCACAGCTGAGTTGCCTGTAGGCAGCGTCGGCTATCTCCTCCAGCATCGCGACACGGGACACCGCGACGAAGAGCGGGCCTTGAAACAGCTCTGCGCTGCAGCCGGAGCCTCAAAGACCAAGAGCCAGGACCTCCTGAAGTCATTCGCTGCGCTGACCGGCATAGCCAAGTCACTGCAGAGCGCCCTGCTTGCGCGAGTCCAGATCGTCGGGGACACAGAGGACATCGCCGACGTCCGGACCGCGATGCTTCGCCTCGCCGCCGTAGCCGCCGGCCACGACGCCGCCAGAGCCTTCTTGAACCGGCTGGAGGGGTGGTTCTACGACCGCGTGATCGAGCAGATGCGCACGCCAGGTGGCAGCCCTATCACTGGTGTCGAGTTCGACGAGGTATTCAGTAGCCTCCAACGACAGTTTCAGCACGACAATCTGCCGATCGACGGCGACATCACCCTCATGACCGGCGACCCCACGGAACAGGCAGAGAAGATCTTCGTCCGGCAACTGGGGCTCATCGGCGTGAGCTCCACACGCATCCGCTTCGCAGTTCGAGACTACGTGCGCGCCTTCGCGCAGCGCTCGCGATGGACCAACGAGAACCTGCTGCGACCGGGTGAGATCGGCGAGTACGAGCGTCGGCTGGTGGAAGAGTGGGAAGCCCGCTTCGCTGTGATGGAGGAAGAACTCGGCGCCGAGGCCACCGAGGAGCAGAAGAAGGCCGAGGCCAAGCTCATCTACCGATGGGTCGACCAAGAAGCCCGCTTCCAGATCCGCGCCGGATGCGACGAGGTCTTCGTGACCAAGGGCTCCTACCAGATGCTCGCCGACGAGTGCCGAGTCGGTTGGCACCCCGACTTCGCCGCCCGCCTGATGCAGCTCCTTGAGCCCGTCGAGGTGCCTGGGTGAAACTCAGCCGCGAAGAGCGCGCCCTGTACAACCCCGCCTTCACTGCGCTCCTTTGTACCCGCGCCGTCCAAGGGCACGAACAGCAGTACAACTCCCCCTGCCCGCTGCCCGTGGCCGTCGTGGCAGGGATCATGGCCCTTCAGCCCGCGGTCAGGGCAGCCCTCCCGGGCACCCTGAACAGCGGACTTATGAAGTGGCTCGAGGCGAATGACGGCGTACGCATCGCCATGACCCGGAACGCGGCCCCCCTCGCCGCCGTGGTTCGCCCCGGCGTCCTGTTTGCCCTCCAGACCAGGACCCTGCTGGCCACAACAGAGGGACTCACCCTGGCCCTGGGCCCCACCACCAAGGGGGTCAAGGGAGCCACCGATCAGACCATCGCGATCCAGCAGGCCGCCCAGTTCCTCGGGCGCTGGCTGCCCAGCACGGGCAGCCTCAGCACAGTCCTGACCCTTCTCGGAGTCAAACCGTGACGTTCCAAATTCAATCGGTCACCATCTACGGCAAGAAGCCTGGCCAGATGCGTACCGTCTTCTTTCAACTCGGCGCCCTAAACATCGTGACGGGTGACTCCCGACGTGGAAAGAGCGCACTGCTGACGATCATCGACTACTGCCTCGCCAGCTCCGACTACCCCGTCAAAGCGGGCAAGGTCCGCACCTACGTCAGCACCTATGGCATCACCCTCACCAAGCCCGGTGAGCAGCTCTTCGTTGCCCGTCAGGCGCCCAAGGACAACGCCAAGACCAGCACCACGATGTGTGTGCTCACCCAGGCCCCCGGCAGCCTGCCACCAACCTTGGAAGATCTTCTCTTCACGACGCCCGATGACACCGCCAAGGCCTACTTGAGCGACTTCTGCGGCATCGACAACACCGTCCGCGTCCCGGCCGTCGGCAAGAACACACTCATAGCCCCGTCCATCCGCCATGCCCTCTTCTTCTGCCTCCAGGCTCAGAACGAAGTCGCTAACCCCGATGTTCTCTTCCACTCGCAGGGCGAGGAGTGGAGGCCGAACACGATCCGGGGAGTCGTCCCGTACTTCCTCGGCGCGGTCGATCCCGAGCAGGCCCTGGTTCACAACAAGCTCCGTAGCCTTCGCCGGGACCTGGCCGACAACGAGGCCAAGCTCGCCGTATCCGCAGGCCGAACCCCCGCCAGCGGCCAGGCTCAGGCACTCCTGATCGAAGCCATCGAATCCGGCTTGCTGCCCCAGCAGATCGGCACGCAATCGGCAGACGATGTCCTTCAGATCCTCCGTCGTCTCCGCAATGAACTGGCCCACGGCGGCACACTGCGGCCCCACACGACCGATGACGACCCCCTTGCGTCCCTCCACGACCGCCGAGCGGATCTGCGTCGGGACTTCGCGCTGGCTCGGGCTCGGATCGCCGACCTCAAGGGCGCCCTCGCCGAGAACGACGAATTCAGCAACCAGGCCATCGAACAGCGTGCCCGCCTCACGTCCCTCGGCCTCCTTCGCCAGGACACAGAAGCCAGGGATGTCCATCACTGCCCCGTCTGCGACAGCACCATCCCCTCGGCGAACGACACTATCTCCGGCCTCACACGGGACCTCGCCCTCCTCGACCGCGATCTCGGGGTCATCCGAAACGACACCCCCGCTATCCGACGGCTCATCGCTGACCAGGAAGACCGCCTGCAAACGCTCCGCTCAGAACTTGCCCGCAACCAGGAACAGGTTCAAGAACTCACCTCGAGCCTGCGCACGACCCAACAGGAACCCGATGACCTGCGCAGGGCCGCCATCGTCCTGGGACGTATCAGCTTCTACGTCGACACGATCGCCCAACAGGCCGCGGCGCCTCGTGTCCTCGACCGCCGTGACGAGCTGCGCGAGCAGATCGCTGCGCTGGAGGAACAGCTCAGCGGGAGCACCCAGGACGAGCGCCTCGCCAGCTTCTTGTCCCTGATCAACCAGGGCATCAGGGAGAAAGCCGTGAGCCTAGACCTGGACTTCGCGACCTCGCCCATCCGACTCGACCTCAACCGGCTCACTGTGGTCGCCGACACCACCGACGGACCAGTCCAGCTCAAGGACATGGGGAGTGCCGAGAACCACCTGGGCTACCACGTATCCACCCATCTCAGCCTCCATGAGTGGTTCACCAGGCACCAGAGCCCCGTTCCCAACGTCTTGGTCCTCGACCAGCCGTCGCAGGTGTACTTCCCAGCGGAACCGACCGGCGAGGAAGTCCTGCAGACCAACGACCGCACGCATCTACTGAACGTTTACGAGGCTATACACCGAACGCTGCAGCAGCTCGAAGGCAAGATGCAGGTCATCGTCATGGAACACGCCGACCTCGACGACCCAGTCTTCAGCCAGCATGTCGTCGAACGCTGGCGCTACGGCAACGATTCAGGACTCGTACCCTCGACCTGGATGGAGTCCACGCCCTCAGGCAGCTAATGAGTGGCCGGGCGGATCCCCACCCCAGGAGGTCTGTCCGTGGGGCCCTGCCAGGCCGCTATGCGCGGGTGATGGCGCTCCTTGAAAGCTCGCGGGATCGCAACACTAACTGGGCATTTCGCCCATTAATGGGCTGGTTGGTCACGATTCCCGCGGCGCTCAGGCTGCTGGCATTCGGTGACGCTTGGGACTCTGGTGGCAGAGGGACACCGTTGCATGAATGTCCGCCGGAACTGCGCGCTTCCTCCTGTCTCATCCCTGGAGGCCGGGCTTGAGCGTGTTCGTCTCTCGAGAGCCGCGAGCAAGCCGACGGCCATGACGCGCGTGGCCTCAGCAGGCTCGGTCGCTACCTCGGATGGCGGCAGATCTGGGGGAGTCGCGCTAACTTCAGAAGTCTTTCGAGCGACGGGACCACATCATCGTAGAGGGCAGGCCCTGATGCGCCTGGCATGAGTCGGCGCAGGGCGCGGGTTGCGATGTCGGCGAGTGTAGCTCCGATGTCGCCGCCTATATCGATAGGCAACGTGCCGATGAGGTTAACCTTGCAATCGCCCAACTCATCGATGTGTTCGGCGAGGAAGTCCACCACCACGGACTGCCGACGGGCAAGAAGTAGCAACTCGCAGGCGTGCACAGCATCGCGGAGATCGAATCGGAATCGGGCTGTGATTCGCGGGGATCCAGGCCCGGGCTCCTGGCAGGTGATGACAAGCTCGTCAGCGTCGTGGCTCTTGACCGTGATGCTCAGCTGCATGCTGCCATGGACGAGCAGCTCCTGCGCTGCCAGTCGTTCGTGTTCGTCGTGAAGGGCGATCGACCACCAAGGAAGAGGTCCCCAGGTGCCGTGTGTTGTTATGTGATCAGGGAGGGAAAAGATCTGGTACTGCTTCAGGAGATGCTGCTCGAACGTGGCGAGGCAGCCATCTTGAAAGTGTTCGTCCCGGCTGCGCTCGCGTAGCAGCTCGTACTCGATGGCGCTCATGCCCTCCACAGCCAGGCCGATGTGTTCCAACTGCTCCTGGATGATCTTTTCGGCCCGTTCGAGAACCCCGCAGAACTCATCGCCAGGAGGAGCCTGATCGAGGAGACGGCTGAGGGCGCTCCGCGCAGCCTGGCAGCGGACGAGATCTCCACCGAGGCTAACCAAGTGGCGAGCCTTGAGAGTGCTCCAGGGGCGGGTGGACATCCACCGCTCCCAGGCACGGTCGCCGCCACCACGCTTGGTGAGCGCCAAGGCATCGACGTTGCCGACACGGAAGTCCGGCTCGTCCTTCAACCTCTCCCACAGGTCGGGGTACGCCTCCAGCGGGAAGGCTGGCAGCGAGGAGTGTGCTGCGAGGACACGTGAGTCCGCGGTGTCCCACAGCTCGTGAAGTTCACGTTCCACACGTGTACGAGGCACCGTACGACCTCGCTGGGCAGCCCAGTATTCAAGCAGCAGCATGTACGTGCTCTCCGGACTCCAGGGGAGCAGTCCCAGGCCGTCAAGAGCCACAACCGTATTGGCCAGCCCGTCGCGCTCGAACCTGAACTGGACTGCAGCGATGAGCTCGGTGAGTTCATCAATATCGGGGCCTGGCGCGGTGAAAACTGGACTGGAGACGAGCATGTCCCGGATGTTGGCCGTGCTCTCGCCCCGGGCAAGCTGGACAGCGATCCTCGCAATCAGCAGGGAGCCGATGAGCCCGAGCTCGCCAAAGTCGTTGCGGAGTCGGCCCTTGCCAAGCGCCGGGACATCCCTTACGTGCCAAAGCAGCCCTACTTGGATCTCGTGGAACCACTCTTCACGCAGTGCTGCGAGCGTCGGATTCTGGCTACGCGACTTCCACTTGTTACGGAACAGCGCGATGGCGTGCCCCTGGTCGCCGGCCCGTTGCTGGGGTACCGGCATGCCCCGTGATTCCAGCCGGCCGCGGATGTACCGGTAGAGGGAGTTCATGTCGATTGGGTCGGGCGCATCTGGAACGCCATCGGAAATGGCTGTTACGAGCTCACCAGTGAACGCGGTGAGATGCGCACCCACAGGAGCCCTGGCGGCCTGCGTCGCAGCTGAGGCAGTCATGA
Organism: Streptomyces sp. LS1784; assembly: GCF_020103755.1. Classification (GTDB taxonomy): domain Bacteria; phylum Actinomycetota; class Actinomycetes; order Streptomycetales; family Streptomycetaceae; genus Kitasatospora. The sequence continues at coordinate 67,467 of NZ_JAHSQD010000002.1, read as the reverse complement.
CGTAGGTGCCCTCGATGGCAGTCTGATCCGCGAACTCATCCAGCGCACCCATGTTCCCCTCCAGCGCGGCGCCGCTGTAGCAACAGTCGAGGATCACGACCTTTCTGAACGCCACGCTTTCTAACACTTCGGTACGGAGGTAGTTGAAAGCCACCGACTCGTAGAGCTTCCGGCCTTGCTCGGAATGCCCCAATGCGAGATAGAGAGAGCCATCGGGCGACCGCATACCGTGGCCAGCGAAGTACACCACAAGCGTGTCCGTCGCCTCACTCGCTGCCTGATGGACGGCATCGAGCACTTCCTTGACGCCGGCAGGATTACGTACCGTCACGCAATGTCCGGCAGGTGGACCCCCGATGTGCGGGGATCTGAAGATCTCCGCAAGCCTGCCGATATTGTTGTGCACCGCTGGTAAGTCCGGGAAGTTTCGATATTCGTCCGCACCGATCAACACCACACGGGTTCCGCCGGGGCCGGCCAGCCCCATCACCAATTTCCTGACACCGACGGCGTCGACGTCGACGACTGCCCCGAGCCAGTGGCCTCTGGGGCTCCGCCATAGGGCTCGGAAGCCAACAGTTCTGCGACTCGGCGCAGGGTTTCGTCCGACCCGTCGTGCACGGTTACTGTCATACCGTCACGTTCGAAGGTAACGGCCCCAGGCGGCGAAGGGCGAGCTGCTCGCCAGGCGACCACGATGTTCACCAACAAGCTCGCGGCGGCGATACCATTGCTGACGAACATGTTAATGATCTCGCCCGCATTCATGCGGTCAGAAACGTCAGGGGCTTGTGCCAATTCGACCTCCGCGCAACGCCGGAGTTCCCGATCCTGCCGGAGCCAGTAGTACAGATCGTGTGCCGCTGCGTCGTCGCCCTGCGTATCGACCGTGATCTGCATCTCCACGCTGTCTCCCCCTAGCACCTCTGCTGCCCACTACTCATAGCAAGGAGCGGATACGAGCCCGTCCCTCCCGTCACAGCTCTCAACCTAGACAGAAGGATACGCCCCAACTCGCCAGCAGTGGGCCACGTTGGCCCGTACTCCACTCTCGTCAACGGGTGAAGATTCAGCCGTTGTCGACACGGCGAGCACGGTGCGCCAGGGCATGCAGCGCACCGCGGTTGGGCGGCGACGGACCCGGCGTTGCATGTGGGGCGCGCGGAGCGCGTCTGCTCGTGGTCTTGCCCCTGCCACACCGCCGACCGGTCGCCTGCGGAGGGATAGGCTCTGTGCCATGTCGTACCCGGGAGTCGGTCGCTTCCTGGCGGCCGAGGAGCAGGTGGCCGGGAGGCTTCTTCAGCGCGGGCTCCAGGGAAGCCTGCCAGCGCTGGGCCAGGCGGTAGCTGCCTGGGCGAAGCTAGCCATGGAGCTACAGCCCGGACATCCACGGCGCGCGGCGGCGGTGATCAACTATTGCTGCGCTTTGGTGCGTTCCTTCGAGGTCCAGGGCGGCGAGGAGTCACTCGATGAGGCGATCTACCTGTTGCGCGCGGAGCTGCGGGTACTTGAGCCTGAGCGGCGTCTGGAGAAGGCGCGAACACTGGGAACGCTCGGCTGGGCTCTGTTGCGCAAGGCCGAGCACTGCGGCGATCTGGCCCTGGCCGATGAAGCGGTGGCAGCCCGTCGTGGCGCATGCTCGTGCACGGACCGACGGGACGCCGAGTACGCACAGCACCTGACCGATCTTGGGAGTGCTCTGGCTGCCCGGGCCGCGCTTACGGGAAGCGTAGCGGACCTGCGGGAAGCAGTCGGCGTCCACAAGGGCGCCGTACGGCGCACGACGAACGCTGACGAAGAGCGGGCGACGCGCTGGGCCGGGCTGGGAACCGCGAGCGTGAGCCTGTTCGAGTGGACGGGGGACGCGGCAGCACTGGAAGCTGGAGTGGCCTACCACCGCAAGGCATTGGCTGAGGTGTCCTCCAGTGAGCCGCTGTCCATCTTCCGTTCCAACCTGGGCGTCGCCCTGGGCATCTGCTACGACCACACCGGAGACCTCACCGTCCTCGAGGAAACCATCGCCTGCCACCGCGCGGCGTTGGAAGCAGCTCAGTCGGGGCATTTCGACCGTCCGCGCTGCCTGATGAGCCTGGCCACGGCTCTGCAGACGCGTTTCGAGGCGACCGGAGAGCTGGCGTGGTTGAACGAGGCCATCGACGTCTTCCGGCAGGCCATCGCGACCGTCGACGGCGCCGCGGAGCATCCCCAATATGCGCGGAGCCTGTGCGGGTTGGCAGGGGCTTTGGTGCTGCGGTACCAGCACATCAGGGACTCCGACAGCCTGCACGAGGCGCTGTGGAGGTTCGACGAAGGCATCGCCGCCACCCCGGTCGGGCATCCTAACCGGCCGACCAGGCTCTCCTCCCAATCCGTCGCCCGCTACCACGCCTTCCGGGACAACCCGTCCATGTACGGGCAGATCACCGCCCCGGTACGCGAAGCGATTGCACTGGTCCCCGCCACCCATGGCCAGCGCAGCTTCTACCTGTCGAACCTCGGGGCCTACCTCAACACCCACTACGAGCACAGCGGCGATGACACGGCACTAGCCGAAGCCCTCATGCTGCACGAGGAAGCCGTCGCAACCACCCCCGCTGGTCATGTCGAGCGCGGCAAGCGGATCGCCAACTGGGCGCTCAGCCTCACCCTCCGGGCCCACCAGACCAAGGACGTGGGCGACGCCGATCGCGCGGTCACCGTGTGTACCGAGGCTCTGGAAGCCCTGCCCTCCCCGAATCCCCAGCGAGCCCAGTGCCTTCAAGTCCTCTCCGAGGCATTGACCCTGCGCGCAGGCCTCACCGGCAACCCAGGTGACCGTGCGGGGGCCCTGGCCGCCTACCAGGAGGCAGCCGACGACGACCAAGCCCCCACACTGATGCGCATCCAGGCCGCGGAGCAACTCGGCTACACCACAGCTGAGTCTGGGGACACCCCCGCTGCGCTGAGAGCCTTCTCCCAGGCGGTCTCGCTCATCGACCAGGCAGCGTGGAGCGGGCTGGATCACGAAGCCCAAGCCGAGATCCTCCAGCGCCTGGCCCACCTCCCACAGGACGCGGCTGCGCTGGCGATCGAGTCCGGCGACCTGGAGCGCGCGGTGGAACTCCTCGAAGAAGGCCGAGGAATCCTGCTCGCCCAGACCCTCGACGACGACACCTCCTACCAGCGCATCCACGCCCGCGCGCCCGAGCACGCCGAACGTCTGAGGGAAATCAGCACCGCACTCGCCCGCGTGCCCCAGCCGGTCTCAAGCCAGCCCGACGAACGGGACTACGCGCTCCCGAGCCACCGGTCGCCCATGGATACCCGCACCACCCTTGCCGCGCAGCGCGACGCGCTGGTCGCCCAGCTCAGGCAGATCCCCGGCCTGGAGGACGCCTTCCGCCCGCCACGTTTCGTCGACCTGCAGGACGCAGGCGCACTCGGCCCAGTGGTCATCGTCAACATCAGCTCCTACCGGTGCGACGCGATCGCCATCACCCCACGTGGCCTCGGTCTGATCCCCCTGCCCGGACTAACCCGCGACGACGTCGACGGATACGCCAAGACCCTTCGGGAAGCCGTCAGAACCGCGCAAGCCGCAGCCCAGGCACGCGGCCCGGCGCACGTCATCATCACCAAGACCTTCACCCGGATCTGGGAGACCGTCACCGCACCGATCCTCCGTGCCCTCGCGATCACCGCGCCGGCCGACCCCACAGCTAGCGCTCCGCGCTTGTGGTGGTGCCCGACCGGCTCCGCGGCAGCCCTCCCCCTCCATGCAGCCGGCCATCCGCCGAACGCGGACCACCACGACGGCGCCCTCGACCGTGTCACCTCCTCCTACACCCCGACCCTGCGGGCGCTGCAACACCAGCGCAGCCGCCCCGGAATCGGTGTACTGCCCGATCCGCGCCCGCTGATCGTTGCGATGCCCAGCACCCCCGACCAGCGAGACCTGCCGGGCGCCCAAGCGGAGATCGGCGACCTCACCCGCCGATGCCCCGAGCACCATCTGCTCGCCGAACAGGCCGCCACTATCGATGCCGTCACCGCCGCCATGCAAGACCACGCCTGGACCCACTTCTCCTGCCACGGCGAACGCGCACCGCACACCCACGACGGGGGGCGCCTCCTGCTCCACGACGGCCCGTTGACCGCCCGCCAGATCGCCGCTGCGGACGTCCCAGACGGCGCACTCACGTTCGTTTCCGCCTGCGCCACCTACAGCTCCACGGGCGACGGCTTCGACGAGTGCCTCAGCGTCGGATCCGCCCTGCAACTCGCCGGCTACCGGCACGTCATCGCCACTCTGTGGCCCGTGTACGACACCAGCACCGTCGACCTAACCCGCGCCGTCTATGACCATCTGCTCGAGACTCGGGGCTCCGGCGGCCTCCGTCTGAAGGACTCGGCCGCAGCCTTGCGTAGCGCCGCACTCGAGGCGCGCCGCAGGACCCCTGACGATCCGACCCGCTGGGCTCCGTACCTACATCTGGGCCCAGAGTAGGAACAACCGCCGTGGCCTCGCAGCAGCCCGTCAGCGGTTAATGGTCACCAGCGCCCCGACCGGCGACGAGACCATTTCGGTCATCAGCACCGCCACCCTCCACGGCGAGGCCATCCGCCCGACCCTGGATTTTCGCCACCCCAGGCACCTGACGCCACGCCAGGAGCGGCTGCACCTCGTGTCGCGAGACGAACTTAGCTGCGGCCGCCTCATCATCCACCGACTCATCCGGCACTTGGGCAGCCTCTGGACCTATCGGCGCGCACTTGATCGATGACAGAAGCGTCAAGTGCGCACGTCTCAGCCAGAATATGCGATCACGGCGAGCAACCAGCGAGCCCATAGCAGTGATCGACAGATCGGACATACGTGCAGGAACAGCGCAAATAGTCACCAGCCCCCGGCGCCTAGTAGCCTCCACCCACGGAGTCGAACCGTGAAAACCGTGAGACGAATGTGAGAGGCAGGCCCCAGAGCACGCCAGAGGCCGCTTCCTCGCGAACGAGAAAACGGCCTCTGACCTGCGACAATGGGGCGAACCCCAGTCGGGACGACAGGATTTGAACCTGCGACCCCTTGACCCCCAGTCGCCCGGCAATGCGCGATCCAGCCTGATGTGCGCTGAACGGAACGCGCCGTCCGTGTTGGAGGACGAGGCTCGCGCGCATCGATCTACCAGGTGTGGTCCCTGCTTCGTCCCCAACAACAAGGCTACGTCTCCCGATCTGCCGACCGCTGTGGTGCACTGCCAGAAGTTTGCGATCTTGCGCACCCATCTCGCCGGCCGTTTCTGTTGGGTCCTCCGGGGCCGGCTTGGCCAGTCTCTGCTGCTGCAGATGTAGCAGGGCATCAGAAAGGATCTCTGCAGGAAGCTTCGGCGTTTGCGCTTGGTCGCGACCACGGCGATGGCCGTGATCGCGTCGTGGTCGAGGCTGCCAATCCCGGTGCGTAGGTGGGCCAGCAAGGCCCTCCAGTTGGATGGACAGGCAGCCGAGGTGAGGTCGCCTACCTCGGTAGCGGAAGGTCTTGTAGTCATACTCTGTGCGTTTCACTTCGTAGCGCTCCCACAGGGTGCACGAACCCCATTCTGTGAACGCACCGCGCGGCACGTACTGGCCGTGGGAGGATCTTGGGCTGCGGGCCAGTCGTGCACCAAACCGTCGCGGCCCGGGGAGGGATCGACCATGACGACCAAACACGCCGGGGGCGGCGAGCCAGACGTGGCCTTGCAGGTCCGCCAGGTGAGGCAGGCCCTGAAGGCCGTCTACGTGGACTCCGGACTCATCGACGGCAGCGACCTGGTCGGGAAGACGGGCGACGACCTCGAGAAACGCATGCTCTCGCGAGCCCTCTGTGCCCAGGCTGTCCGGATCGTCACCGGCTTCAGCCCGCAGGAAGCGGCGCTCACGGTGATCGATGGCATCGCCGACAAGGGCATCGACGCCATCGCCGTGGTGGACGGCCCGGACCCGCACGTCTATCTGGTCCAGGCTAAGTGGAGCAAGGACGGCAAGGCCAAGGGCGAGCGGGAGACGGTCTGGGAGCTACTTGCGGGACTGCGGCTCATCGACGACGAGGACTTCGCCGCGTTCAACCCGCGCGGGCGGCAGCTTGCTGAGCACGCCAAGGTTGTCATGGCCAAGGGCCCGACCCCGGTCACTCAGGTCGCGGTCCTCATGCGGGCCGATGAGGTGAGCGAGGGATTCCGCCACGCCCTCGTCGACGGTGAGAGGGAGTTCAACCGCCACGGGGACGTGCTGGACCACCGGATCATCCTGGCGCCCGAGGTCTGGGCCTCCGTGCGCGACGACCTGGCGCCCCAGCCGGTCCAGCTCACGGCCAATCTGTTCCCTTGGTTCGCCATCAGCCTTCCGTACGAGTCGTACCAGGGTGTTGTTGAGGCTGAGCAAGTGGCTGAGTGGATGGGCCATGGCGCAAACCTGTTCAACCTGAACATCCGCAATCCGCTCGGCAGAACGCCGATCAACAACGAATTGATCGGCACCCTCACTGAGGAGCCTGCCAAGTTCTGGTACTTCAACAACGGCGTCACGGTGCTCTGTGAGTCGGTGGAGAGGACGAATCAGGCCATCCGGAACCCCCAGTCACGCCCTATCACCCTGACCCTTCACAATGCCAGCGTGGTCAATGGCGCCCAGACTGTCCGGTCGGTCGCCGAGGCCGTCGCAGCCGATGAGTCGGCCGCGGACGCACAGGTGGGGGTCAGGATCATCGTGACCGGCAAGGCTGCGGAATTCGCAAAGCGCACTACCCAGGCCACCAACCGGCAGAACCGCGTGGAAGCACGCGACTTCATCGCTCTCGACCCGGTTCAGGCCGCCATCCTGGAAGAGATGCGGGCCGAACTCGGTTTGGAGTACAGCGTCCGGCGCAGCGAACTGGACCCCACCGAGGACTCCGGCTGCTCCGTGGTGGAAGCCGCCTGCGCGCTCGCCTGCGCCCACCCCGACAGTCAATACGTGGCCAGGATGGCAACTACCCTCGACGTGCTGTGGGAGCGGGGTTCACAGGGCATCTACGACGTGCTGTTCCGGCCTCAGCCCAGCGCTCACCTGCTGTGGAACACTGTGCAGATCCTGCGGGAGGTCCGCCGCACCCTGCACACCCTGCGCCCGGGGTATGAAGGTCGAGGTGCCGCGCTCACCGAACAGGGTCTCTACCTGCTCACCCATCTCGTCTTCCGCCGGCTTGACACCGAGTCCATCGACGAGCCGGACCCCACGCAGGAATGGGCTTCTGCTGCCGTGGCACAGGTACCCGGCCTGGTGAAGGACCTGCTGCCCGCGGTTGCCGCAGCGATCGACGAACTCTACGGCGAACGCTCACAGATTCGGGCCGTGTGCGCGGACGTCGCCCGCTGTCGGGAGGTCGCAGACCGCGTACTACACGCCACTGCCGCACCCGGGGACCTGCCAGCACCCGACAAGTACCGCCGAGTCCCGGCACAGCGCAAGCCCCGTCGCCCCAACGCTGTGCACGTCCTCATCGACCGGGGAGTACTTGACGAAGGCGCCTCGCTCACGCTCACCACGGCCTACCCGTTGGAAGCCGAGGCCCTGAAGGACTGGCTGGCCCAGGACGAGAAGCGCAGCCGGGCCACCTGGACCAAGCACCGCACCAAGCCGGTCCTCTGGGCAGCCGATGGCAAGCAATATTCGCCGTCCGGCCTGATCACCCGGATGTGGGAACTCGCGGAGTGGGAACAACGGCCTGTCGCCAATCAGGGCACAGCCCGATGGGTTACCGCAACCGGTGAGACCCTCGCCGATCTAGCGTGGCGAATTCTCGGCGAGCTTGAGGAACCGGACGACGGCGAAGCGCCAGCACGCAACTGACAGAGCGGGATCAGTCCGTGCTGGTCGTGGGTGTTGCCGGCGGAGATACCGACGACGAGGGGCAGCCCGCTGCGGTCGGACAGGACGTACACCTTGGAGCTGGGCTTGCCCCTGTCGACGGGGCTGGGACCGTACGATCCCCCTTCGCGCACGGCCGTGCACCGAGTCGACGATCAGCCGCGACACATCGAGCACGTCCGCGGCGGCCAGGCGCTCCAGCATCACCCGCCTCAGCCGACGCCACAGGCCGTCCCTGGTCCAGATCGTGAAGCGGCGGTGCACAGCGTCTTCGACAGCCCGAAGCACGGCGGCAGATGCCGCCAGGCGCACCCGGTCGTCAGCTTGTAGACAACCGCCGCGAACATCGCCTCGTCGTCCAGGTTCGTGGTCCCACTGCCCCTGCGGCCGCACCCGCACCGCCGGCAGCAACGGCTCCACCGGATCCCAGAGGCCATCAGGAACGGTCCAGCCCCACCCGCCACTCCCATGACCGATCCAACGACCTGATCACCATATGGACACGCTGTAAGGCCCCGACGCCCTGCTCGCTGGCAAAGCGTCGGGGGCGAAGCTGAACCAGGCTCGCCAGCAGCGGACCACGTCAGAGCGATGGCCGATGGTTGAGGGCGCTGCGGTCAGTCAGGGGCGCGACCGTTCAGGTCCAGGCGGATGCGGGCAAGCATTTCCACCACCTCCAGGACCAACTCGTCCTCAGGGCCGTAGACCATGACCAGGTCCTCCTGAAGAGGCTCCAGGAGTCGCAGGGCCTCGGCGACACTGCCCCGTGCGAGGAGGAGAACGGCGATGCCGTGACGAAGGTCGATGGCTTCCTCGCTGACGTCGCCGTCGAGCGCACGGACAGTGTCGAGCACGTCCTGAAGTTCGTGGAGAGCCTCGGTGACCTGACCGAGTTCGGCGCGGCAGCGGGCCGCCTGGGCCCGGCATTCGCGGGCGGACGTGCTGGTGGGGCCAGCGGTCCGGCCGAAGGCGGCGGCCAGGGTCTCGAACTCGGGCAGGGCGGCCCGGTAGTCGCCGCCGAGGAAGCGGATCACGGCGCGCCGTTCGCGCAGGCCGAGAACCTCCTTGCTGTCGGTCCCGAGCGCGTGGGCGGCCGGTTCGATGATAGCGCCGAGTACCTCCACTGCCTGGGCGAACCGCTCGTCGCCCAGGAGGAGATCCGAGTGGGCATACGCCTCCTTGATCGCGGCGCGTACCTGCTCCAGGACGGGCAGCGGCTGGAGTTCGACCGTGGTGGGCGTGCGGACGATTGCGGGCGGCTTCTGCACCCGGGAGCGGGGCGCGTAGGGGTGGCGGAAGAGGCGGGTCGGGTCCGGAGCTCCAAGGGGGCCAGCCTCGGCCTGTGTGGGCACGGAGCCGGCTGCCGGCAGGAAGGGCAGGAGGCTCTCGTAGACCTCCTGGGTGTCGGCGGGGCGGCTCTCCGATGCCTTGCGCAGGAGGTGAAGGACGAGCTTCTCCAACGGCTCGGGCACATCGGCGCGGAGCAGTCGCAGTGGGATTGGTGGGGCGGTGAGGTGCTGGTGCATCAGTGCGTACTCGTTGCCCTCGAAGACTGGTCGGCCGGCGAGGAGTTCATGCAGCAAGCAGCCGAGGGCGTACAGGTCCGTCTGCGGGGTGATCCGCCCACCGCGGACCTGCTCCGGCGACATGTACTGGTGGGTGCCGATGGGGCTGCCCGTCGCGGTGAGCTTGGTGATATCCGTCCGCAGGATCGCCGCGATGCCGAAGTCGAGGACCTTCACCGTGCCGTCGCGGGCGACGAGGGTGTTGCTCGGCTTGAGGTCGCGGTGGATCACTGGGACGTCGTGCGCGTGGGAGAGCACGGTGGCAACCTGGGCGGCGACGGCTGCGGCCCAGCTGACGGGCAGCGACTGGTTGGGCTGGAGGTAGGCGGAGAGCGGCACGCCCTCGACGAGTTCCATCACCAGGAACAGCCGCTCGTAGCTGTCGTCCAGCACCGCGTCGTAGACCTGGGGCACGCCGGGGTGCTGGATGCGTGCAGTGATGCGCGCCTCCCGGCGGAACCGCTTGGCCAGTTCCTCGGCCAGCTGCGGCGAGGTGACCGCCGCCTGTCGGATCAACTTCACCGCCACGGGCCGGTCGAGCACGGCATCGTAGCCGCGCCAGACGTCGCCCATACCGCCGTGGTTAAGCTCGTCCAGGAGTTCGTAGCGATCGGAGATCATGGTCGCCGGCACGCGGCTACCCCCGTTTCTGCGTGCGTGGTCGATGGCTGTGGTGTGTGGTGCAGCAGTTCGGTCCGGGTCGGTGCGGGTACCGGCCGGCTGCGACTCCGGGTGCTCGAACGTGCCGGGACGCGTACCTAGTGTGGCGTGTGTGGCGATCACCGGTCCAGGCTCTTACGCGCCCCCCCGGCGCGGTAGGCGGACCGTTGTGGGCCGCCTACCGTGCCGGGCTGTGGTGCCGCCGGTGTCAGGCCGCGTCGTCCACGCCCTCCTCGCGCCTGATCATGCGCCAGGCGGCGCGGCGAGCGCTGCGGTTGAGACTGGACTGGAACCCCTTGTCAGGGGCGAAGTACCGCTTGCCGAGGTCGGTGACGATGCCGACGTAGTCCTCGACCTTGTCGGCGAAGACCCGGTCGAAGACCTTGCCGAAGTTGTCCTCGTCGTTCACGACCGCCGCCTGGCGGACCTCAGTCTCGGCGAGGGTCGCGTTGAAGGCAGGCAGCAGGTCCTGCTCGGTGAAGTCCGTTCCGAACTTGTCGTTGAACTTAGCGATGAGCTCGGACAGCAGGGACTTCTCCTGCTCCTTCGTGCCGCCCACACCCTCCCCGACGTTCCGGATCAGGGCCGGCTCTTCCACGGTCAGGCCCACGTCGTACTCGCCGGTCTTCTCCACCCGCAGGTGGCTGAGGTCCACCTCCCCGATGTCGACACCGCCGTCGGCCCGGCGCGGCAGCCGATTGAGCAGATACCGCCCGTACAGGTGGAGCCGCTCCAGGTCGGGGTCGGTGTACGGGACGATCTGCGCCAGGAAGCCGTACTTGCGCACGTAGTCGTGCAGGTTCGCGCGGAAGTCCTCAGCCGTCTTCTGGTCGTCCTCGTCCTCACTGTTCAGCAGCGCCTCGAAGCGGACCACCGCCGGGGCGAGCAGCCGGTACAGCTCTGCGTGCAGCTTCTCCCACTTCGTAGCGGACCCGCCAGCCATTTCCTGCGCGGCGAAGTACGCCTCGGCGAACTCGTCCATCTCGCGTGCGGTGAGGATCGGTGCGGACATGACCCGGCTCTGCGCCTCGTAGAGCAGGTTCGGGTCGGACGGGAACGTCCGGGCCTCCAGGAAGTACGGGCTGAAGGCAGCCTTGATGTCCTCGGCCTCGTTGACGAAATCGATGACTGCGAGGTCCGCTTGTGTCTTGCGCTCGGCGGTGCGGTTCAGCCGCGACAGCGTCTGCACGGCGGAGATACCGGTGAGCGTCTTGTTGACGTACATGGTCGTCAGCAGCGGCTGGTCGAAGCCGGTCTGGTACTTCTCCGCAACAACCAGGATCCGGTACTCCGGCTTGCCCGGGCCGCCGGCACGGACGGCCTTGTCGTCGGCACGGGTGTAGGCGAAGGCCTTGGGCAGCGCGCCCTCGGACAGCCCGTCGTTCTCCTTGGGCTCGGTCGTCTCCTCGCCCTCGAAGGTGAGAGAGCCGGAGAACGCCACCAGCACACCGAGGTCCGGGTACTTGACGTCGTAGCCGAGGTCCTTGAGATAGCTCTTGATCGCACGGGACATCTGCACGGCGGACTGGCGGGACGCCGTCACCACCATCGCCTTGGCACGACCCCCGAGCCGTCCGCGGGTGTGAGCGAGGAAGTGCTCCACGATCACCTGGGCGTGCTGGGCCACGGTGTAGTCGTGCGTCAAGGCGAACCGGGCGAGCAGGGGGTTCGCCTTCTTCGGGTCGACCTCGCGCTCCTCCGGGTTCTTGTTGACCAGCTTCCAGTAGGTGTCGTAGGTGACGTAGTTGCGCAGCGGGTCGAGGATGAAGCCCTCCTCGATCGCCTGTCGCATCGAGTAGGTGTGGAAAGGACGGTACTTGGCCTCGCCATCGACGTCCTGGAGCGTGCCGAACAACTCCAGGGTCTTCGCCTTGGGCGTCGCCGTGAACGCGAAGTAGGAGAGGTTCGCGGCGTGGGAGCGCTGCGAGGCCTTGTCCTTGAGGCGCTCCTGAAGGGTCGCGGGGGCCTCGGTGCTTGCGGCCTCGGTGGCTCCCTTGTCGTCGGAGTCCGCGTCGAGGCCGAGGTCGCGCAGGGCGGCCCGGACGGCGGTGGCCGCGTCGCCCGACTGGGAGGAATGAGCCTCGTCCACGACGATGGCGAAGTTGTGGCCCTGTATCTCGGTCGGGTTCTGCTTGAGGAAGTTGAGCAGGGCCGGGAACGAGTGGAGGGTGACCGTGACGATCTTCCCGGTCTCCCGGGAGAGCGCCCGCGCCAGCTGGGCGCCCTTCGCGCCCTGGTTCTCGTCGATCTTCACAACAAGTCCGGCGGTCTGCTCGAAGCTGCCGACCGTCTCCCGGAGCTGGGAGTCCAGGTTACGGCGGTCGGTGATGACAATGACCTTGTCGAACACCGGCACACCCGGCTTGAGGCCGGCCGCCAGAGCATCCGGGTCCAGACCGGCCGGATCGGTGGGCGTGTGCAGGTCGCTCAGCCGGTGGGCGAGCCAGCCGATGGTGTTCGACTTGCCCGATCCGGCGGAGGCCATGACCAGGTAGTTGTGCCCGGCCCCGTGGACGGCGGCGTGGGCGGTGAGCTTCCGCACCACGTCCCACTGGTGGAAGCGGGGGAAGATCAGCTTCTGGGTGCTGCCGCCGCCCGGCGTCTTCTCCTTGTGGAGATGAACGAACCGCTGGAGGAGATCCAGCCAGTTGTCGCGCTGCCAGACCCGCTCCCACAGGTAGGAGGTGGCGTAGGTGCCGGGCGTGGTGGGGACGGGGTTCCCCTTGCCGCCGGGCTCGCCCGGGCCCTCCGAGCCGGTGTTGAACGGGAGGAAGTGCGTCTTCAGCCCGCGCAGTTTGGTCGCGACGAAGACCAGGTCGGGATCGACGGCGAAGTTCGCGACGACGCGGCTCGTGAAGATCAGCTCGCTGGGGTCGCGCTTCTCACGGTACTGCTTCTTGGCCTTGTCGACTCCCTGACCGGTCAGCGGGTTCTTTAACTCGGCGGTGGCGACCGGGATCCCGTTGAGGAAGAGGGCCAGGTCGAGCCGGTTGCCCCGGTCGGCCTGCTTCGTCGCATACTCCAGCTCACGGACGACGGTGAGGTGGTTGGCCCGGTAGCCGTCGAGGACGGAGTCGTCCTCGACCAGGTTGGGGCGGAAGTACGCAACCCGGAGAAGGACGCTGCGGTCCTTCACGCCCTCGCGCAGCACCTTGAGCAGCCCGTCGCTGGCGATCGCCTGCCCGAGACGCTTCGCGAACCCGCGCTGCGCCTCGGTCTGATCGCCGGCGTACTGGGTGGTGACCAGCTCCTCCCACTCGTCACCCTGGGTCTTGCCGATGAAGCTGAACAACTCCTTGGTGTCCAGCCCGAGCTCGGCCCGGTAGTCCTCCGGCCGGGCCTCACGCCACCCGCGCTCGGTCATCGCGGCGACGATGGCCGCGCCGAAGGCGGCCTCGGTGTGGATCGGGGGCATGGCGTTTACTCCGTAACTCCTCGACCGGATGCGGTGGACACGTCGAACTGGCCGGTGACGGCTGCGGTGATGAGGGCTTGGCGGCGCTCGGCGAGCAGGCTCATTTGGCGCCGGACCTTGTCTACAAGGACATCAATTCGAGTATTCCGATCGCGAATCGTCTTAACGATCCTAATCTGGCTCTCGAGCGGCGGCAGCGGGATACGCAGCATCTGAAGGTCCGGCACATAGATGGTTTTATGCGTGGACCCCATAGCGAGGCGCCCCAGCAGGTCTGGTCGCATAGCCCGCAGACACCACAAGAGGTAATACGAGTTGAGGTCTGGGCCGCAAGTCCACGTCGCGAAGTCCTGACTTGTGGCCATGTCCAAACCCATGATGCCAGAGTATCCTGCCGAAGCAGCCGTCCGGCAGAGGAATACGGTCCCAGCTGGATGCAATTCAGCGGAAGAGTTCTCTAGCCCCAACTTGCTAATCTTTTCGCGCGTTTCGTAGAGCTCCTCAATGCGGTCATTACGGACCTGCTTGACCTCGCCGGTAGTGATCCACGGGATATCGCAGCCAATCCACCACTCAGGTCGTGATCGACTGGGCGTGTGGCCACTGCCCATGCGGGCCAAGAGGCCGATGCGGACCTCTGGCCAGCTCTCTGGAATTGATTCGAGCCATGGGAGTGTGGACTGGCGACGATCAGCTTCCTCAATGCCTGAAACGGCTGCGACCACGCCTGATTTCCTGCGCTCGGCAAGGCGGTCGAGAACCCTCTGCTCGGTGCTCACCAAAGCATCGATGCGCGAGGTCTCGGCGTCGAGGAAGTCGGCGATCCTGCGCTGCTCTTCCAGCTTGGGCAGGTCAACCCGAAGGTCCCGCAGGAAGCTGTCCGGCACGCGCTGCTGGCCAGCTACACCGTACATCTCCGCTTCGCCCAATTTGAGAAAACTATGAGTATTGACGACATGGAGCAGAAATCGCGGGTCGATGCTCGGGCCCGGGCGTACTACGTGAAGCTCCGTCGTGCCAGCTCCAACTCCTCCCAAGAGGCCAGTGATGCGGATTGCGCGGCCAGCTTCAAACGTTGGCGTAATTTTGGGAACCAGAACGTCTCCGTCCTGGAAGCGTGTGTAGCCTGTAGCGACGGAAGCCTTGGTCCGTTGACGCGTGGTGTCCAGCCGATCGCCTGGCCAGACAGCCTCCATGGGAAGGAATGTCAGGTGATCCTCATCGTTTAGACGGTCAAATGCCGGAGTCAGAGGATTAACCTGAGCGAGGTGACGAAGTCGCACTGCTGTCATTCCGTCACCTCCCCAATCAGCGTCTGGATCTCGGCCTCCAGTGACTTCAGTTCCGCGTCGATCTCGGCGAGCGGCCTCGGTGGTTTGTAAACGTAGAAGTGCCGGGTGAACGGGATCTCGTACCCGATCTTCGTCTTGCTGTGGTCGATCCACGCATCCGGCACGTATGGCAGCACCTCGCGCTCGAGGTAGCCCTCAACGTCCTCGTCCAGAGGAACGTTCTCGAAGTCACGCAGGTCGGTGTCCGGTTCCGGTGAGCCCTTGATCATCTGGACCTCGCCGTCCGTGTCCCGGACGCCGATTGCGTCCCGCGCGGCCTTCGCGAACGATGCGCTCGTCGGCCAAAGCAGGCCGGCTGCTACGACCGCGTCCTTGAGTGCGACGAACGCCTCGGACTTCGTTTGCCAGCTCTGGCTATCCAGCACTCGCACCGCTGCGACGAAGTCGTCTGTGTGCTCCAGCTTCTGGACGGGCTTGGCCTCGGCCAGTGCCGTCAGGGTCTCCTCCGTGACCTCGAACCGCAGCTTGAGCGGTCGGTCGACGGTGATGCGCTGGTAGCCGAAGTCCTCGTTCTTGAAGACCTTGACCTTGCCGTGCAGAGGATGCTCCGGATCACGGGCGGCCTGCAGGGCCTCCCCGTAAAGTCGGGTGATCTCGCGAATGTGCTGCTCGCTCAGCTCCTTGCGCTTGTCGCCCAGTGACTTCCGCATCTTCACCCAGTAGTCCCGCGCGTCCAGCAGCACGACCTTGCCCTTATGGTCGGCGGACTTGCGGTTGGTGAGGATCCAAAAGTACGTAGAGATAGCGGTGTTGTAGAAGAGTTGGTCAGGCAGGGCGACGATTGCCTCCAGCCAGTCGTTCTCCAGGATCCACCGGCGGATGTTGGACTCGCCGGACTCGGCCGCACCCGAGAAGAGCGGTGAGCCGTTGAAGACGATAGCGACCCGGGAGCCGCCGCCTCCGTTGACGTCGACCGGCTTCATCTTCGAGAGCATGTGTTGCAGGAAGAGCAGCGAACCGTCGTTGATCCGCGGCAGACCGGCGCCAAAGCGCCCAGAGTCGCCGAGGGTCTCGAATTCGTGCTCGACCTCGTCCTTGACCTTCTTCCACTCCACACCGAACGGTGGGTTGGCGAGGAGGTAGTCGAACTTCTCGCGCCTGTGGCCGTCGTCGCTGAAGGAGTTGCCGAAGGCGATGTTGTCGGGGTCCTGGCCCTTGATCATCAGGTCGGACCGGCAGATGGCCCAGGACTCGGGGTTGAGCTCCTGACCGTAGGCCTCCACCTCGGCGCCAGGGTTGAGCGCGGTGATGTGCTCCTCGGCGGCGCTGAGCATGCCGCCGGTGCCGCAGGCTGGGTCGAGTACGGTACGCACCACGCCGGGCAGGCTCAGTGCGTCCGCGTCGGGCCCCACCAACAGGTTGACCATCAGCTTGATGACCTCGCGCGGGGTGAAGTGCTCACCCGCGGTTTCGTTCGACTGCTCCGCGAAGCGTCGGATGAGCTCCTCGAAGATGTAGCCCATGTTGTGGTTGGACACGACCTCGGGGCGCAGGTCGAGGTCGGTGAACCGGCCGATGACCTGGTAGATCAGCTTCGCGCTGTCCAGCTTGCGGATCTGCTGGTTGAACTCGTACTTCTCCAGGACCTCGCGGGCGTTGTCCGAGAACGCGGCCACGTAGAGCTGCAGGTTTTTCGCGGCGTTCTGCGGGTCGCCGGCGATCTTCCGCAGGGTGAGGGAGCTCCTGTTGTAGAAGGAGTGGCCGGAGGCCTTGCGCAGGAAGCGGTCCTCGTCCAGCTCCTGGCCAGCGAGCTCGGCGGCCCGCTCCGCGACCTTCTCACGGGTCGGCGCGAGTACGCATTCCAGCCGCCGCAGGACGGTGAAGGGCAGGATCACCTTTCCGTAGTCGGACTGCTTGTAGTCACCGCGCAGGAGGTCGGCGACGGACCAGGCGTGGTTCGCCAGCTCCGTATGCTTGCTGCTGTTCAAAGGGTTTCCCCGGTCTTCTCTCGGGTCGTCCGCCACTCTCAGCGGAACGTATGCAGTCTGGTCGATGTGTCGTGCCGGCCGAGGCAGTTCAGCCGGATTGGTGCTGGTCGCCGGACATCGGCGGCAGGAGCGCGCCTACGGTGAGTCCCGCGGTCACCGCGTTCGCGGCCTCCGTGGCCAACGCCGCGGCGCGATGGGCGGCGACGCGCAGCTGGTAGGCGCGGCGGAAGGCGTCGCCGTAGTGGCGTTGCTCCGCCAGCGGCATGAGGGGGACGCGCAACCGCGCCGGGTTGACCTGGACCATGGTGGTGCCGGTCGAGGCGGCGGTGATGTTGTCGGCTGCGCCGAGGAATCCGGCGAGGAACCACGGGTCGAGGCGGGCCGGGTCCGGACGGAGGAGGTGCAGGGCGGAGCCGAGGAGCGCGCCGGCATCGCTCTCGTCCGCGACCCGGGTCATCAGTCCCGTAGAGCTTGGGCTGGAGACTGCGCGCAGCAATACGTCTCCCTCCGCGACCGTTTGGCTGATGTCCGGATGGGCATCCCCGGTCGCGCCCGAGGGCGCGCTGCCGGCCAAGACATCATGTGCCGTCAGCACCGGCTGGCACCCGGTTCCCTCAGTGACGACGCCTCCGCTCTTGGAGTCGCGTCCGCTGCCAAGCGCCACCGACCGGACAACCGCGAGGGCGCCTCCGCGGGTGAGGTCGGCGACAGTTGCGGTACGCCATTCACGCATCGACGTACTGGCCGTCTCCCATTTCGCCGCTCCGCTGAGCGTGGTCAGTTCGTCCAGTTGCGATCCCAGTTGGCCATGCAGCGCGGTGATCCTGCCAACGAGCGCCGCCGGGTCGACATCGGCCGCGGCCGTGCGGACCTGCCGGCCCGGGGTGAGGTCCACGACATCGTCGAGAAGGTCGACCACCGGGACGGCGCGGGCCAGCCCCGACTCGTCGGTAAAACCGTCGGGCTGGTCTCGATACGCCTTCCATGGTGTCAGCACGCGCTCCGCGAGGCCGGCCCAGTCGAAGGCGGCACTCCCCGGTGAGCCGCTCCTTGTGACAGTGCCGACACTGCCCTCGCCGTCTCCATCGATGAAGAGTACGGAGGTGCGCTCGGCGGCGCCGGGGTCGGGCCGCTGCAGTATCCAGATGTGCAGGGCGATGTGCAGCGGGTAGGCGACGCGGGCGGGCAGGGAGACGACGGCGCGCACGGCCCTGCTGCGGACGAGTTCGGCTCGGATGCGGCGGGCGGAGGTGCGGAAGGCGAGGGCGGGCGGCAGCAACATGACGACGTACCCACCGGGCTCGACATGTGCCAGTGCGTGCTGGACCCACGCCAGCTCCGACTCGAAGCGTGAGGGCACGCCGTAGGCCCATCTGGGGTCGTAGGCGAGTTCGTCGTGGCCCCAGTCGCGGTCGCCGAAGGGCGGGTTGCACAGCACGGCATCGACCGTCAGGCCCGGAAAGGCGTCGGCCCGCAGGCTGTCACCGGCGGCGATCACGACCTCCTCCGCCCCCGCAGCCGAGGCGGGCTCGTCAAGTTGAAGGGCCACTGAGGCCCGCTGCGCTTGAAGCGCACGGATGTCCTGTCCGTACAGCTCACGTGCGCCGCGCCTGCGGGCGGCGGCGAGGAGCGTGCCGCTGCCGCAGGCGGGGTCGAGCACGCGGGTCACGGTGTCGGGCAGCAGTCCTGCCATGAGGTCGGCAAGGCCCCGGGGAGTGCGGTAGGTGCCGCTGGCCGCGCTCTCGTCGAGGTCGCGTTCGGCGAGGACGTCCAGCGCGGCCTGCGCACCCGGACCGCGTACACACGCCAGGAGCGCGCGGATCACACCGGCGTCTTCGGTCTCGTACTTCACGGACCGGGTCTCGGATGTCGTCCGGGCGGCCAGGAAATTGTTGGCAGCTGTGGCGAGCCGGTCGTCGGGCAGTTCAAGAAGCTGGCCCGATTCCTGCTCCGGAAGCCGCGCCGCACCTGCCAACAGTGGGAAGAAGCGGGCGGCGTCCACGCCCGCCCCGAGAAGCCGCAGCGTCGTCCGCAGATCCTCCTCGGGTGACGCGGCAGAGGTGTGTCCCCGGCTTCGGAGCCACTGCTGTACGGCGCCCAGGTCGTAGAGCGGGCTGCTCTCGGTGCCGCCACTGGGCGCGGGGAAGTCGGCATGGCGCCGCCGCCAGTTGCTGACGGTGGCGCGGGTGACCCCGGCGATACGGGAGATCTCTGCGGCCGTCACCTGTGCGGACGGCGGCGTCACTGACTTTTGCGGCATGGAGCCCCGCCCCTCTCGGAAGTGGACGGTAAACACTCTACACCACCCGTCAAGGTATACATTCGATTGACAATGCTTTCAGAGATCTGCTTATCTAGATCTGCTTGCACAGCTCGTGCTGCCGTCGTCGCCACGGCAGCCGTGTCATCGTCCCCACCTCCTCTTCTCCAGGAGCGCGCTATGACGACCAGCACCAGCCCCGCACCCACCGCACCCGCACTGCCGGCATCGCCGATCGCGGCCGTCGTCCAGCGGCTGGAGTCCGCTCCGCTGTCCGAGGAGGTCGACGCACTGGTTCGCGAAGCTCTGGACGGTGTCGAAGGTTCCGAGGCCGCCGCCGTCCGTGGCGCCTACCTGAAGTCGATCACCGTCGAAGGCTTCCGCGGCATCGGGGAAGCCGCCACGCTCCACATCCCGCCGGGCCCGGGCCTGACGGTGGTGCAGGGGAGGAACGGCAGCGGCAAGTCCAGCTTCGCCGAGGGAATTGAGGTCGCCCTCACCGGGCGCAATCGCCGTTGGGAGGACGAGGACGGCAAGAACGTGCAGACCGCCCAGCAGGACGGCTGGCGTAACCTGCACCACTCCGGACCGCACCGTCTCGAGCTGGAACTCCTCGCGTCCGGCCGGGTCCGACCACTCACGATCACCCGTACCTGGGCCGACACCACGTCGTTCTCCGAGTCCGAGTCGGCGGTCCTCGGGCTCGGGCCGACCCCGCTGCCGCTCGCAGCTCTCGGCTGGGCGGAGGACCTGCGGTCGTTCCGGCCGATCCTCTCCTACAGTGAGCTCGGCCAGATGATGAGCGCCAAGCCCAGCCGGATGTACGACCGGCTCGCCACGCTTCTGGGCCTCGAGACGCTCAGCGAAGCCGCCGATCGGCTCGCCGCACGCGAACAGCAGCTGACGCTGAGCGAGAAGCAGGCCAAGACCGCGCTGCCGCCCCTGGTGGCGGCCCTCGCGGACGTTCCGGACGAGCGCGTCCACGATGCGGTGACGGCGCTCCGGCAGCGATTCCCGGACCGCGAGCGCATCCGCGCCCTGATCGCGGGGGCGCCGCTCGCTGACACGACGGAGCTGGCCCGGCTGCACCGGCTGGCCGCGCTCAGCGGCCCGGACACCGACGCGGTGACCGAAGCCGTCGCCCGACTGCGGGAGGCCGTCGCAGCGGCCGAGGACGTCCGGCACAGTGACGCCGGCACCGCGCTCGCCCGCGCCGACCTCCTCGACTGGGCCCTGCGGCTGCGCTCCCAGCACCCCGCGGACCACACCTGCCCGGTCTGCCGGAGTGCGGACCGCCTCGACGATGCGTGGGCCGCCGCGGCAGCCGCCCAGGCCGACCTGCTCCGCGAGGAGGCCGCCGAGGCCCGGTGCGCGCAGCAGGCCGTGCGGGACTCCACGGACGACCTGCGGGCACTGATCCATAGCCGCGCGACTGACCTGCCCGATCACCTGCACGTCCTCTGGGACGAATGGGTCGCCTGCCGCGGCATTCGCGACCCGCACGAGCTCGCGGCTCGCGCCGAGAAGCAGGCGGCGGCACTCGCCGACGCCTGCCGGCATGTCCGCCAGGAGGCGAAGCATCGGCTGGCGGAGCAGGACGAGCAGTGGCGCGGCGTAGTCCCGCAGCTCGCATCGTGGCTCGCGCTGGCCGATGAGGCAGCCGCCGCCAAGCCGCTGCTGGCCCAGGTCAAGAAGGCGAGGGCATGGCTCAAGGAGGTGCAGGCCGAGCTGCGTGAAGCCCGTATGCGCTCCATCGCCGAAACTGCGCAGAGCATCTGGCAGTACCTCAGCCAGGAGAGCAACGTCGCCCTCGGTGACGTCATGCTCAAGGGCTCCGAGACGTACAGCGGCCGGGGCGTGGCACTGAACGTCACCGTGGACGACGTCGACGCCTCCGCGCTGGGTGTCGTGAGCCAGGGCGAACTGTTCTCCCTCGCGCTGGCCCTGTTCCTGCCCCGGGCCATGGCCCCGCAGAGCCCGTTCGGCTTCGTCGTCATCGACGATCCGGTGCAGTCCATGGACCCTCGGAAGGTCGAGGGCCTCGCCCGGCTGCTGGAAGAGATCGCCCGGACCCACCAGGTCGTGGTCTTCTCCCATGACACCCGGCTGCCGGACGCCCTGCGCTTCCACCGGATCAAGGCCACGATCCTCGAGGTCGGCCGGTTCCGACGTTCGAAGGTGACCGTCCGTTCCGTCGACGACCCGGTCAAGCGTGAGCTGGCCGCCGCTCGTGCGGTCGCCCGGGACAACAAAGTTACTGCTGCGATCCTCGGTGAGGTCCTGCCCGGCCAGTGCCGCCTCGCTCTGGAGGCCGCCCTCCAGGAGTCGGCCCGCCGCACCCTCCTCGGCACCGGCATGGGGCATCTCGCCATCGAGGAGCGCATCGGCAGGGCCAGTGAGCTGACCAATCTGGCCGCCCTGGCCCTGTTCGGGGAGCCCCGTAGCAAGGCCGATGTGTACCGGGAGATCAGCCGCCGGATCGGTCCCGATGCAAGCAGCGTCGTCGGACTGTGCAACAAGGGTGCCCACGCCACCATCCCGGACACGGACGACGCCATGGCGTTCATCAACCGGGTGGCCACTGCCACGGAAGGACTGCGATCCCTGTGACTGCTACAGCCGATGTGCTGGCCTCAGCGGACCGCATGACCGCCGCCGCATCGCTTCTCGATGCCGGATCCTCCGGAACCGCCCACCCGCGCGCCGCGGTGTTCCTGCTCCGCCGTGCCCTGGAAGCGGGACTCGACGCCTACATCTCCGCCCACCGGCCGGCCCTCGGCCGCTGCCGGACGGAAACCAAGGTTGTATGGCTCGCCCACCACCTCGACGTCCGGTTGGCCGGCCGGCTTGCGGCGGTCTGGCGCAACCTCAGCGGGGCCTGCCACTACCAGCAGTTCGCGTTGCCCCCGACGGTCGGCGAGCTCCTCGGATGGCGGGACGAAGTCGCATTCGTGCTGCGAGCCCTTCGTGTCTGAACACCCGCAGGGCAGGACAGCGTCTGCCGCGTTGAAAACGCTGTTTCAAGCCGCCTGCCAGGAGAGAAGTGAGATGGGCCACCGCACCGCACGGGCCGTGGCTAGTATGCCCATGGCTGTCGATCAAGGGGGATGCATGGGAAGCGCCGGAAGGCCCGAATTCCTGCCCGACTGCGAGGTACCGGCACGCTCCAGGAAGCCGAGCGACGCCACCTTGACATGCCTCGTCAGGTTGGCAAACGAGTCGCTAGCCGACCACTGGCGCACTTCCAGTCTGGAAGCATGCAACATTCGCGGCGGCCCAGCACTCGCGGCAGCCTCATTCATCGTCCGGGCACCAGGTCCCTGGCACGAGGACTTGCAGCGGATCCTGCAACTGTCCAGAGTGCAGGTTGACCGGCCTAGTTACTCCGCCTCCGACTACACAGTCGGTCTCTGCTACGTCGCCGGCGCCAAGGGCCTCCCCGCGGGACTGCGGCACCGGGCGGCCGACACGTTGGCGCACGGCCGTGACGACCTGGGCTACTTGGAAGCCCGCTACCTGCTTCCCAGGAACAGCTGGGATTGGCTAGCGGATGCCGTACGTGACGGGTGGGCGCTGTGGACGGCAAACCTCTTTGCCGCGGACGAGACGGCCCCGCTCACCACCCGCATGCGGGTAGGTCTGGCTCTCGCCGAGCACAAGCACCCTGCCGGATACGTGCCTGAGGCCGTGGAGCAGCTTGTTGCGCACCAGGGTGCATCGAGCGCGACCCGACTAGCGCTTGCCGTGGCCGTGGCACAACGTGCTCCGAAGGATGCTGTGGGCCTGCTCTGCTGCCTCGCATCGGATCCGATCGTCCAGGCCGGACACCGCATGCACGCTATCGGGCTGCTCAACGAGATCGACCTGACGAAAGCGGAGGAGATGCGGGCCTTGCAGACCCGTCTCCCTTCTTCCGAGGCAGCCCGCAAGCAGCGTCGGGAGGCTGTCGAGCGTGCCGAGAAGGAAGCCGCGGCGAGGCGCGACCAGGAGGCCGCTGAGGCAGCCGTAGAGCGACTTGACGCCAAGATCGAAGAGCTTCTGGGCGACTTGCGCGAGCGAGGCTCGGCGGACTCGCTGGCCGATCAGCTCGATAACCACATCGCGGAGGAAAGCTGGGAAGAGGTCGTCCAGGATGTTGCCGACATCTGCCATGTGATCCGTGATGAGGAGGTCGCATCCTCGCTCCGCCTGCTGGAGGTCCTCACGCAGATCCGGTACGGCAATGGGCCCAGTTCACCTATGGAGACTCCCGGCTCCGAGGAGCTGGATGCCCGGCAATTCCCTCGACTGACTCAGGAAGGACTCAACGAGTACGCACGCACCGAGGCTGAGCGCGCCTGGATGTTTTGGAGGGAGCTCGTCGAGAAGCACGGCTGGGATAACGACCAGCTTGGTGAACTCGACCGCCAGGAGGAGGAGGTTGACCAGAACGTGCGCGACGGTGTGGAGCGCAGAACCGGCGATCACCTTCGAGAACTCCAACAACACCTGGTGTGGGAACTCTGGCCTAGTCTCGCAAGCGCTGCAGAGCGCAGGGACTACGGCACCGCACGAGACCTCTTGGTCGCCGCAGGACTCCTTGCAGATGAGGCGGAGAACGCGCTCAATCTCTGGAAGACGGCTTCAGCCGAGAGCTACGCCTTCGATCCGTTGACGATGTCATGGCCTCGCGAGTTCTGGCTGGTTCTGGAGAAGTGGAAGCAGGGCTGGGCGGCCCAGTAACATCCGGCCGCCGGACGTTCGACGCGGCCAAATCCGCCGCATGAAGGTGTGCGGTGCGCGTCGGTGGCCAGGTAGGGGTCGGCGCTTTCCGGCGATGGAAGCTCTTGCGCCGCCCACCCCAGCTCCCCTCAACTTCGATTATTTACTACAGGAGCGGGCGATGGATAACAAAATTCGGCTGATCAGCGACGGCGATGGACTTGCGGCCATTGGGAACCCGACGGATGTCAAGCGCTTCCTCACGTCAGAGGGATTACTGCCGTTTTCGAAGGACCTCGGATTGCAAAGACTCGGCTGAGCAGGAGCGCGGTCGCCTGCGGGAAGGCTCGGCGGATGCGGGAGGCGAAGGCGGCGGCTACGTCTGGGGCCGGAAGGTTGAGGAGGCGGCGGCCCGGGCGGGGGCCGGCCAGCTCGATGACCGGCAGGTGTGCCCCGAGCAGGACGGCGGGCAGCAGGCGGTCCGCTTTCGTCAGCCAGGGTGGTATGGCAGTCAGCGTGGTGGCGCGACGCCACAGCAGCGGTGGGGTCGGGTACCGGTGATCACGGGGGTTGACTCACAGGGCCTGGATGCGGTCGGAGGCGGGGGTTTCCTCGAACTCGATGGCGGCGGCCTCGGGGGCGTGGGTCCGGGCGTGGGCGGCGACGAGTTCGTAGGCGGTGACGGCGACGCCTTGCTGGGCTTCGGCCTCGCGGAGCAGCGCGTCTTGGAAGCTTCTGCTCGGGTCGGTGCGCCGGTAGGGGGCGGGCCCGGTCGGCGCGAGGATCGGTCGGGAGTTCGGCATGGCGGTCCTGGGCGGGTCGTGTCCGGGCCGGTTCGCGGCCCGGCGGGCGTCAGTTGGTGGCGTGCAGCATGCGCTTGGAGAGGTCTGCGATCCGGTCGGTGAGCGCGACTGCGGCGCGGGCCTGGGCGGGCGTGTGGGGGTTGTCGTGCGAGCAGTGCTGAGCGAAGCGCAGCGCGATCTGGGTGAGCTCGTGCATCGCCACGGGGTCGTGGGCTGGGATCGTCAGGCTCCAGCTGGAGGCGTCGATGCGGTGCGGGACGCCGGCGCGGTAGGCGAGCAGCACCCGGTCGGTGGGCTCGTCGCCGGTGAAGTCGTCGGGCAGATGCCCGTTTTCGGTCAGCCAGTCGCAGAACGGGCCGGGCAGGATGAGCGTCCACCTGCTGGTGGCGGGCGCGTGGTTGGCGGCCTGCTCGGCGTAGGCGTGGGCGTAGCCGAGGTGGCGGGCGGCCGTCGGGGTGCCGTGGGCTTGGAGTGCCCAGTCGTAGCCGCAGGCGGCGTGCTGGTGGTAGCGGCGTGCGGTGGGGCCGAGGTTGGTGTCGGCGGCGGCTCGGCGGTGCCGGTCGCGGGCGGCCGTAACAATCTCGGCGGTGGCAGGTTTCGGCGGCAGTGTCGGCATGGCGGCCTTCGGTCAAGCAGGGGTCGGTCCCTGCGACGGGTTGGGGGTGGTGGGGCTCATTGGCAGCCCCACCACCCCCAACCTCTCCAACCGCCCACCGGCTGGGCACACCAAGTTTCCTACTGGGGTGGGCCGTTGGACTCGCGCCGCGCCTTCGCCGACGGGCGCGGGACCTACGCGGGCCATTGGCCGACGGGACGGGCTCGGGGCTCAGGTTGATCCCGGTGGCGGCGTTGACCCGTGCGGCCAGGTCGGCGAGGGCATGGGCGAAGGCAGCTGCCGTGGTCTCACCGCGGGCCGTGACGGTCAGCGCGCGCCGGTCGGAGCAGTGGATACCGTCGGCGACCTTGTGGCCGGGGTGGCAACCGATGAGTTCGAGCAGCCAGCCAACGCTGGCCCGTCAGTGGCCGTCGCCGTCGGTGCGGACGGGGCATCCGGCGGCGGACCAGCGGTCGGCTTGCTCGAGGGTGACGGGGCGGGTGAGATAGGTCGACGTGTTGCGCGAATCCGCAGGTCACTCCGCCCGCAGCAGTACGGCCCGGCTGGCGAGTTCGGCAGCGCCACGGACTCCTCGCCTGGCGTAAAGACCGAGGGCGGAGTGCATGGTGTCCAGCTCTGCCCGGTTGCGGCGAGAGGCGACGCCTTCCATCAGGTCCAGGCTCTGGCTCCACAGGCCCACGGCTTCTTCGTAGCGTCCTTGGGCTGCGACGGCCTTGGCGATGTTGGCGAGGGTTGTGCCGCGGAGGCGGTGGTAGGTGCCCGGGCGGCGGTTGTCCAGGGCTGTGCGGTAGTGGCGTTCGGCGGCCTTGTTGTCCCCCATCTCGGTCAGGGTGCGTCCGGTGTGGGAGGCCACGGTGGCCGCGGCAGGGCCGGCGGCTGCGGCGTAGGCGGGGATGGTGTCGGCGCCACCCGCGAGCATGGCGTCCTCGGCGGCGAGGATGAGCTTGGCGGCGGTCACTCTGTCACCGTCTGCCCCGTGAGCGCGGGCCGCCGTGATGAGCAGCAGCGCTTCGGTCTGCCGGTCGACCTTGCCGCGTGCCCGCTCGACCGCCGCCTGGGCTAGGCCGACGCAGCCGGCGGGGTGTTTCAGGTCGAGCGCCTGGTGGACGAGGGCACGCATCGTCCATGCCGTGTGTCCGGTGGGGTCGCCCTCGCAGGCGAATTGGTAGGCGAGCAGGTAGAACTTCTGCGCGGCGCCTTCCCTGCCTGCGTCATGGCACTTCCAGCCGATCAGGGTGGTCAGTTCGGCAGCCGCGCCGAAGGCGCTGGCGCGGATCTCTTCGTTCGGGAAGGCGCCCGCGTGGAGCATGGGGGTGACGACGTCGTCGAGGTAGGTGGTGATGGCGGCTAGGCCGTGGCCGCCGCCGTGCCGCTCGTCGGCGGTGCGGAACATCTCGGTGAACTGTCGGACGGTTTCGAGTTCGCCGGCGCCGATCCGGCGTCCGTTGGCCACCGCACGCAAGACGGCGGCGGCGGCCTGGTGGTCGTAGGTGAGCGGGAGCGCGACGGCGGCGGTGGAGAACGCGAGCGCGAGGAAGTCACGGCGGCGGTGCACGATGAGCCTCCTGAGGTCGGCGGCGGCGGCCAGCGGGTCGGGGTGCATGGTTTCCTCGACCGGGTCGCAGCCTAGGGCGAGTTCCGCCACGGTCACCTTGCGTTGGAGCTTCCTTCCCAGGGCTTCGGCGAGATAGCCCGGCGCCCGCCCGGTCGGAGTGCCGCCGGCTACCCAGTAGTGGACCGCTGAGCGGGAGGTGCGCAGCAGCTCTCCCGATTCGGCCGCGACTGCGCGGGTCGCCTTGGCGAGGGCTTCGTACGTGTACCCGGATTCTTCGATGGCTGCGGCGAGCTGCTGGTTGCGTTGCCGTTTGTCAGTCAACTCGGCCTCCCTGAAACGATCTTGAACAGATTGAACGGGATGGGTGAGCCGCCACCGTACCGCTGCGGGCTGTTCGGGCGGTTCACTGGCGGCACCCAACCACACTCCCTCAGGAGGTTCATTCCTCATGGCTGACGTGTCCTCCGATCCGCAACTGCGACAGCTGGCCGGCGCCACGGTGCTGGTCACCGGCGGCGGTGGCCTGGTCGGCAGCCGCATCGTCGCGCAGCTCGCCGCCGCCGGGGCCAGCCCGCTCGTTCTCGACCGCTTCGACGCCTACCCTCACCCGGTGCGGGACCGGTTCGAGGTGGACCGGTATGCGGCCGAGGTCGTCCTCGGTGACGTCCGGGAGCGGGCCACCGTGAACTGGTTGGCCCGGCGGGCGGACTTCGTGGTCCACGCTGCGGCGTACGCGGACGTCGCGGCGTGCACACGGCGCCCCGACATCGCGTTCGCCTCCAACGTGCACGGCACGCAGGTCCTGCTGGACGCGGTGCTGGACTCCGCCGTGAAGCGGATGGTCTTCGTGTCCTCCGCGTCCGTGTACGGCGACGGCATCCCGGCGGCGGACGGCCCGTCCCGGTTCACCGAGGACCAGCCGCTCGACCCGATCTCCGTCTACGCCAACACCAAGGTCTGGGCGGAGCACCAGGTGCGGCTGCTGCTCGCTGGTACCGGCACGGAGCACGCGATCGTCCGGTACTTCTCCGTCTACGGCAACCCGCAGGTGCCCAAGCCGCACTCGCACTCGTGGATGGTGCCGTGGATGGCCATGTCCGCCCATACCGGGCAGCCCATCCGGCTCAACGGCGGCGGTCGGCAGGTGCGCGACATGGTGCACGTCGAGGACATCGCCCGCGCCACCATCCTCGCGCTCGTCAGCGACCAGATGGCCGGCCGGACGGTCAACGTGGGCACCGGCGTGCCCACCTCGGTCCGGGAGATCGCCGAGCTGATCGCCGACCACTACCCCGGCGCGGAGTTCATCACGACGCCGATGCCCGCAGGCGACCCGCGCGGCGGCTACGCCGACACCCGCCGCGCCGCCGACCTGCTCGGCTGGCAGCCCGGCATCCCTCTGGACGACGGCATCGACCGCTACGTGGCCTGGCTGAAAGCCACCCCCGAGGCCGTCCCGGACTGGTTCACCACCCCGACCTCGGCCGCACTGGCCGCCTGAACGAAGGGATCATCCTGATGCGCGTCGTACTGCTCGGCGGAGCCGGCTACCTGGGCACCGCCGCCTCCCACCACCTGACCGCCCTCGGCCACGACGTCACCGTGGTAGACGGGCTGATCTACCATCGCGGGGACGACCCCGCCGCTCTGCTGCCCCGCACCGCCCGCTTCGTGCACGGGGACCTGCGAGACGCCGACCTGCTGGCCCGGGTGAGCACGGACGCGGAGGCGATCGTGCACCTGGGCGGGATCGTCGGCGAGCCAGCCAGCCAACTGGACGAGCAGCTCGCGGTCGAACTCAATTACGCCTCCCCGATGATCGCCGCCGAAGCCGCGGCCGGGGCAGGCGTGGGGCACTACGTCTTCTTCTCCTCGTGCAGCGTCTACGGGCTGCACGAGGGCACCGTGAACGAGGACACCGCACCGAACCCGCTGGGCATCTACGCCCGCACGAAGGTGCTGGCCGAACGGCGGCTCCCCGAGGTGCTGGGCGGTACAGCGCTGACGAGCCTCCGCCTGGCCACTGTGCACGGCGCCTCGCCCCGCCAGCGGCTCGACTCGGTGGTCAACAAGATGGCGTCCCACGCGGCCTCCACCGGCCGCATCCCCCTCAACGGCGGCGCCCAGCGCCGACCGCTCGTGCACGTCGGGGACGTCGCCCGGGTCCTGGCCGGGGTGCTGGAGCAGCGGCTGACCGGCGCCTGGAACGTGGGCAGCGACGAAGAGAACCACACCATCGGCGACATCGCCGCCACGGTGGCCGACGTGGTGCCCGGCGCGGTGATCGACCGGGGCCCGGAGCGGGACGAGGCCGACGCCCGCGACTACCGGGTCTCCTTCGCCAGCCTCCAGCGCGCACTGCCCGGCACGTGCTCCACGCCCCTCAAGGACGGTGCGCGGGAAGTCGCCGACCTGGTGCTGACCGGTGCCATCACCAACCCCGGGCAGGCCCAGTACGACAACCACCGCGGGCTGATCGCCGCCGTCACCTCCGGAAGGGTCGGCCGCCTGGCCACCGCCGAGTGCCGGCGCTACGGCACCGAGTACACCAGCGCATGGAAGGCGTCATGACCGTCTCCGCCGCATCGGCCAAGTCGGCCACCACCGCACGGTTCCTGCCGTGGAACCGGCCCTCGATCGGCCCGCAGGAGGAAGCGGAGGTCCTGCACACGCTTCGCTCGGGCTGGCTGACCCACGGGCCGAAGGCGGCTCGCTTCGAGGAGGCCGTGCGGGAGGCGCTCGGCACGGAGGACGCGTTCGCGGTCTCCTCCTGTACCGCGGCCGTGCACTTGGCGCTGCTCGCCGCCGGGATCGGGCCCGGGGACGAGGTGATCACGCCGAGCCTGACGTTCTGCGCGGTGCCGAACGCCGTCGTCCAGTGCGGCGCCGCCCCGGTCTTCGCAGACGTCGACGCGGTGACCTTCAACCTCGACCCCGCGGCAGCCGAGGCGGCGATCACCTCCAGGACGAAGGCGATCGTCGTCATGCACTACGGTGGCCAGCCCTGCGACCTCGCCGCGTTCCGCAGACTGGCCGACGACCACAGGCTTCTGCTGATCGAGGACGCCGCCCACGCGCTGCACGCCTGGCGCGACGGCGCGCGGGCCGGCTCCGTCGGCGACCTGGCCGTCTTCTCCTTCTACGCCAACAAGGTCATCACCACGGGTGAAGGCGGCATGCTCGCCGGGCGCGGTGACCTCGTCGAGAAGGCGCGGCTGCTGGGACGGCACGGCATCGACTCCTCCGCGTGGCGGCGGCACGGCGAGCGGCGCACCGCCGACTACGAGGTCACCGTCCCGGGCCTGAAGTACACGATGCCGGACATCACGGCGGCGGTCGGCGTGCGGCAGTGGGAGAAGCTGGAGGACTTCACCGCCGCCCGGGCCCAGATCGCCGCCGCCTACGACCGGTCCCTGACCGGCCTTCCGGGGCTGCGCCTGCCGACCGTCCTCGATGGGGTCCGGCATGGTTGGTTCCTGTACCCGGTGCTGATCGGCCCGGCCTTCGGCCGCTCCCGGGACACCGTGGCCGAGGCACTACGCGAGGTGCACGGGATCGGTACCAGCGTGCACTTCGCGCCCGTGCACCGGCTCGCGGCGTACCGGCAGCTGGAGGCCCACCTACCCGTCACCGAACAGGTGGCCGCCCAGCAGCTGTCCCTGCCGTGCTACCCGGCGATGACCGCCACCGACGTGCAACGGGTCATCGACGCGATGCACGCCATATGGGTCTGACCAACCCCTGGGCGGGGCGGCCGTCAGAAGATCGGCGGCCGCCCCAGCTGGGCCATCCTTCGCACCGTGCTCCACCGCATCGGCCGACGCGGCGGGCACGAAACCCGGATGCCCTCGAAGAAGCCGCCCCACCACGCCTTCAGGCCCTCCATCGGCGGGCGGCGCAGCAGGGTGTAGCCGATCCAGGAGGCCAGGTAGACGGGCACGAGGAGCGCTGGCAGGTGGCGCTTGGCGAGCCAGACGCGGTTGCGGGCGGTCATGCGGTAGTAGGCGGCGTGGCGGGCCGGGTCGGTGCGGGGGTGCTGCAGCACCATGTCGGCGCGGTAGTCGATGCCCCAGCCGGCGTCCAGGGCCCGCCACGCGAAGTCGGTTTCCTCGTGGGCGTAGAAGAACGGGGCAGGGAACAGGCCGACCTGGTCGATCACGGACATGCGGATGGCGTGACCGCCGCCGAGGAACGTCGTGACGGGCCCGGACTGCATCGGGTCGGACGCGCCGAGGCGGGGGACGTGCCTGCGCTGGGTGAACCCGGTCTCGTCCGCGATCCGGAACGAGACGATGCCCAGCCGCCGGTCCTGCTCGAAAGCCTCCCGGATCAGGCGGAAGGTGTCGGTGCGCGGCAGCAGGCCATCGTCATCCAGCACGACCAGCACGTCCGTGCCGCCGAGCTCGCGCAGCCGCTCCACCCCGGCGTTGCGCCCGCCCGGGATTCCCAGGTTCTCCGGCAGCTCGACCGCGTCCACCCACTGCGGCAGCTCGGGCAGCTTGATGCCCTGCCCGAGAACCACCGTACGCACCCCGGTGTCGGCGCCGTCCTGGGCCTGCACCGACTCCAGCAACGCCGCCAGCTCGGCGGGCCGGTTGCCCATCGTCAGCACCACCACGCCCAGCGTGACGCCCATGCGAACCGACCTGACCCTTCGAGGACTCGATGAACTCTCCGACACCCACGGCCGACGACCACCGGTCGCTGCACGAGCTGGCGGCCGCGGGCCGCTTGCCCGACCACCAGGTGATGGACCAGCCGACGCTGGAGTGGATCGCCGGCCAGCGGCCGGGCGGTCCGGGTGTGCGGCCCAGACTGCCACACCCCGCGAAGGCCCTGGTACCCGATCGGGCCTGGTTCGCCCGCACGGAGACCGCCACCTCCATCCACGGCGTCCTGCACGGTGCCCGGGTCGCCGTCCTCGTCCAGTTGCTTGCCGTCGGCCACCACCTCAAGCCCGGCCGGGTGCTCGCGCTCGCTGCGGCGGCGGCCTGCCACGACTGCCGCCGCTTCAACGACCGCACTGACCCCGGCCACGGCCAGCGCGCCGCCGACTGGCTCACCGAGCACCTGGCTGACCTCCAGGTCGCGTTCGGCCACATGCCCAACGCCGAGGCGATCACCGCCGTCGCCCTCCACGACGTTCCCCCGCACGCCTTCACGCCCGAGCTGCAGGCCGCCTACCGGCGGCACCGGACCGCCGTCGACCTGCTCAAGGCCGCCGACGCCCTCGACCGCTACCGCCTCCCCGCCACCCGCTGGTGGCCCGCCCTGCACCTGCTGCGCCTCCAGGTCCCCGCCTGGGCGCCCGTCCTCGCCCACGACCTGGTGGTACTCACCGAGCAGGCTCGCCTCGACGGTGCCTCCGACGCTCATGCCGTCCGCCTGGCGCTCCGCGCCCTGTCCGCCGAATAGGTGACGCCCGTGCACGCTGACTGGGACCTCGCCCACACCAACCTCGACTCCCCCACCGGCGCTCACCTGCCCGCCGGCCTCACCACCGCCCCGGACCACTGGCGCCAGCGCCTCCAGCACGCCCCCAACGGGCACCTCCTACGGCCCGACGGCAACGCCATGCTCACCGCCCTCGCTTCCGGTCGCCCCCTGAGCCTGCTGCACCTGACCCGCTCGCTGGACGTCGTCCGCACCAGCGGCCACCTGCTCGCCTCCACCGGCTGCCTCGTCGGCGCGATCTACGGATCCCCGCTCACCCCGCTGCCCGGCGGCGCGCTGCGGCCGCACAACCTCGGTACCCACCTCCTCGACACCCGCCCCGACCTCGACAGCAGGCGCGACAGCATCCCCCTGGTCATCGAGATCACCCCCGACCGCCCGGTCGAGGCCGCGGGCCTGGACTACCTGCGCCTGGGCGCAGTGCACCTGCGGGCCTTCGACCGCCACCGCCACGCCTTGACACCCGCCGAGGACGAGAAGGTGGCTCGGTCGGTGGCCGACCGGGTGCGCGCCGCCGCCCCGCTGCTCAACCTGATGCTCGACCTCGCCTCCGGCCGCAGCCGCCCGGAAACCGGTCTCTTCCTCGACCGGCTGGCCGCCGCCGTGCCGGTGATGCCCTACCTCGGCTACCTCTACTTCGAGACCGTCGCCGAGTACCTGATGCTCCACTCCACCAGCACCGCGACGAAGACCTACGCGGGGCTGGGCGAGATGAACAACCACCTCTACAAGCAGCTCGCCCTCACCGCCGTCGCCGGCATGGGCACCCTGTTCGACCTCGGCCGGTTCCACCCTGGCCACCGTCGGCTGCTCCAGCTCGTCGACGCCATCGAGCCGGGGCTGTCCGAGGCCGCCGCCGGCTTCGTCCGTGACCGCCTCTCCCACCGCTTCACGGCCACCGCCCTCGCACCGACCGCCGACGCCTCCACGTTCTCCTTCACCGCGGCGACCACCGACGAACTGCGGACGTCGGCCACGCCGCTGCTCGGCCAGCTCCTGTTCCGCGAGGTCCGCCTCCTGGACCGGTACCCGCAGCTGTATCACCTGTTCGAGCAGGAGAAGGCGGCGGAGGCGTGGACGTACTGGAATCGCCGGAGCATCAGCGCGCCCTTCAACAGCTCCTGCGGTCCGAAGGGCGAGGTCGGCGTGAACCCCGCCGCCCCGCTGGCCCGGGTGACCGTCTGGACGGCCGAGCAGTGCTCCCGCGGTCTCCTCCACCCCACCGAACAGGTGGTGGTCGTGCCGGCCCCTCGGCTGGTGCCCTGGCTTGTTGCCCAGCTGCGCGACAGGACGGAGGAGGAGCGGTGGAACAACCGGTCGCCGGTTCAGGCGTGAGCGGCCCAACCCTGATCGTCCTGCGGGGCAACTCGGCGTCGGGGAAGACGAGTACAGCCTGGCGTCTGCGGTCCCTCGTCGGTGAGGGCCTGGCGATCATCTCGCAGGACACCGTGCGCATCAACGTTCTCGGGGAGCCCGACGTCCAAGGCGGGGCCAACATCGAGATGATCAGCGGCATGGCCCGCGTCGCCCTCCGCCGGGGCTTCCACGTCGCCCTCGAAGGCATCCTCGCGTCCGAGCGGTACGGCGAGATGCTTCGCGGGCTGCATCGGGACCATGGTGGCCGGAGCTGCTTCTTCTACTTCGACCTTCCGTGGCCTGAACTTCTTGTTCGGCACGTCACCCGCCGGAAGTCGCAGGAGTTCGGGCCGGCCGAGATGCGAAGGTGGTTCATCGCCCACGGACGTCCTCCCCGGAGTCGGAGAGGTACTAATCGGTCCGGACAGCAGCTTGGACAGCTCTGCGCAGCTGATCCTGCAAGCGGCGGCGCTATCGCCCGCTCATCCGGCCGCGCCGCTCACCCCGGAGTCACCGGGGTGCTGATTACGGGTGGCGCTGTGCGCGACACCACCCGCGGCAAGAAGTGCCTCCACCCCGTCCGAGTAGCAGGGCATCAGCTCGCTGGCCTGCTCGATCGGCATCCATGCGTCTCCGTCTGGGGTGGCGATCTGAAGGCCGCCCGGTCGTGGGCTGGATGATGGGCAGCTGGCGGAGTCGAGGCGCCCGGCGGAGAGTGAGCGGCAGGCCGCTCTGACGGTGACGGCCTACGAGTTCTGGGCGCCGTTGTCCGGCAAGGAACGGGTGGTGGCCCGCAGCGAGTTCAAGCGGATCTCCGCCAGCGTCAAGGCCTCGGCGTAGCACCCGGAGATCAGACCTTCGCCTTGACCGGCGGCGGCACCTCGACGATACGGCCGAAGGCGGCGCCCATGCGCAGCGCGAAGATCGCGTTGCCGTGGACGTTGGCGAAGCCGCGGCAGATGGCGCCCTTCGTGCTGGGCGGGGCGAGGGCGGGCAGGGTCGAGTGGCAGACGATGTGCCCGTCGGCGGCGAGGGCCTCGGTGGCGAGCTGCCTCAGGCGGCCGGGGGCAAGGTGCATCAGGTTGCCTGGGTGGTAGATGCAGGTGTCGCACAGGCGGGCAAGGACCCGGACCTCCCCGGTGGCGGGGTCGGCGACGGCCGGCGCCGGGTCGTCGTCGGGCTCGGGCTGCGGTCGGTTGGAGTTCACGGTGTTCCCCTGCTCTGGGTTGGCGGGACTGTGTGGGCCGGCCGGGGGGGGCGCGCGGGGACCGCCCCGGCCGGGGGGTGTGCGGTGGCGGGGCGGCCCGCGGCGGGGCGCGCGCCCGCCCCCCGCCCCGGCCGGGCGGTCAGCTGTCGCGGCCGCGAAGGCGCTCTTCGCGCTCCTGCCGGATTGAGTCGGCTATCTGGTCCACGGAGCCCGCCATCACGATCTGCTCCATCAGCAGCTGGGCCAGAAGGTAGCGCGGGTCGGCGGCACGCGCCCGTTCGAGGGCGACGAGTGCGGCCGGGAACTCCCCGGCCACGGCGGCGGTGAACGCGGCGAGGGTCAGGGGGGCGGCGACGAACGTCGTGGTGGCGCTGGCGCACCGGCGGGCCAGCAGCGCCCACAGCTCCCGGGCGCGAGCGAGCTCGTCCGGTTCGATGTATCCGATCGCGATGTCCCGCAGGGGCCGGTGCCGCAGCCCGACGATCAGCTCTGCCGTCTCGCCCGGGGTGAGGCTTTCCAGGGGGGTGCCGTCGCCGCCGCCGAGCAGCAGCCGGTCGAGGATCGCCGTGATCCGTTCGGTCTCGGTGTCGAAGCTGCTGGCGTGCACGCGGTCGGCCCGCTCCCCGACGGCGTGCAGGATCGCGGCGCGCTGGGCCTCCGCTTCCTCCCCTGTGACGGGTTCGAAGGCGGCAGAGATCGCGGCTTGGCTGGGCGGCGTGGGGATGCCGACGGCGCGGGCGTTCATGGTGACCACGCCCGGGTTGTCCGGACCGTCGACGGGCATGCCCTCGTGCCGAAAGTTGGGGTTGTCGTGGTGGTACACCCACCAGTGGGTGGGGGTGACGAACATGGCGGCGAGGGTGTCGATGCCGTGGGTCTCGGCGGACAGCAGGAGTGCGTCCGCCACCGCCCGGTGCCGGGTCATCGCGGCGTAGCCGTCGCCCGTGTCCTGCTGGCGCGCGCACAGGTACACCAGGATGGCGGCCGGACCGGTGGCGAACTTCTCCAGGCGGTGCAGCGTGCTGTGCATCATGTGGTGCGCGGCCTCGTTCGGGTTGTCCTCGCCGCCGGGCAGCTCGAACTTCTGGCTGAACAGCGGGCGGTTGTGCAGGGTGTCGTGGGCGAGGACGAACACCATGCCGTCGGGGCCGTCGGGCCGGAAGCTCAGGAGGTAGGGCAGTGCCTCGACGGCTTGGGCGGGGCTGCGGACGTCGAAGGCGGGCACCGAGTTGATGTTCAAGGGGATCTCTCCGCTCGTGGTCGTTGGGGGGTAGGGCAGGGGCCGCTCGACTCGCGGCCCCTGCCGGGAGCGGGTCAGCCCGCGACGGGGATGCCCCAGGCGGCACGGTGCTCGCGCAGGTACTCGCGTACGTGCCCGAAGGCTGCTCCGTCGTTGAACATGCCGAGGAGGAGGCGGGTCAGGCCCTGGTCCGGGAGGCACGTCTCGGCGGCCTGAAGGGCGAGCCGGGACCTGGCGTCGTCGCCGAGCGCCCACGCCATGAACGCGTGGAGGGCGAGCGGCACGGCCGCGTGGTCGGCGTAGGCGGCGGGGCAGCGATGGGCCAGGGCGAGCCACAGCTCGTTCGCGGCCGTCAGCTCGTGGTCCTCGCAGTGCACGAGCCCGGTGTTGCGCACGTCGTCGTACTGGAGGGCGAGCAGCAGTCGGGCCGCGAGGTCGTCAGGGGTGTCCGTGGCCTTCCGGACCCCGGCGACCAGTTCGGCGATGGTGGTGGTCACCAGGTTGATCGCGCCGTCCACGACGCTCTGGTGCCCGCCGGAGCGGATCTCGGCGTGCATGGCGCGGACGGCGGTGTCGAGGGTGGTGGCCATGGCGGCGGCCCGCGCCCCGGTGACAGGGGCAAGGGACTTCAGGACGTCGCTGCTGCGCGGCAGGCCCGTCGAGTCGAGCTCTGCGGGCGGCTCGGGGATGGGGTGCCCGTCGCTGGGACCGGCCGCCAGCATCGGCCAGTAGCGGGTGCGGGTCACGTACACGGCTTCGCTCAGGACCAGCCCCTGGCGGCGGCAGGCGTCGCGCAGGTGGTCGGCGATGGGCTGGTGGGTGAGGCGGGACTGCTGCCCGTAGTCGGGGTCGTCCGGGTCGGGGCAGATGTAGGCGACGATCCGGGGGATCGGGAACTCGAACGACGCGGCCTCGTCCCGCTGGTGGGCGAGCAGTTCTTCGGCCAGGGACGGCCAGTGGGCGGGGTCAGCGGGCAGTCCGGTTCGGACGAACCCGAGCGGTACACCGGCCGGGGTGATGCCGGCCAGAACCACACTGTCCTCGGGGTGGTAGTCGAAGAGGAACGGCAGCAAGTGAACGAGGCCCTCGGGGCCGTTCAGCAGGAGCAGCTTGTCGGTCATGGGTCCCTATCAGGGTTGGTCCGGATTCGCGGTCCGGAGTGGCAACAGAAGGACTTCCGTCTTCTTTCTTGACCTCAGTCTATTTGAGGGCGTGCCGGTTGGGCACACCCCAACTCCCCCGGTTTGGGGCGCAGTCGGAGCCGGGCCCGGGTGCCCGCCCCCGCAGGGACGGACACCCGGCGCCACCCGCAGCCCCCGGCTACTCCTCGCGGTCCTCGCGAAGGGCGGCCCTCAGCGCCTCCGCCGCGCTGACCGGCACGCGGATGACCTGCTCAAGCTCGGCCCGGGAGACCAGCCCCAGCAGCACCTGCGCCTCCTCGTCCTCCGGCTTGACCTCCAGCGCGAGGAGTGCCGCGCCTCCGGCCGCCGGCACGTCGCCGTCGAGCAGCAGCGCGATGCCCAGCAGGGTGAGCGGCGCGGCAGCCATGCGGCGATAGGGGTCGACGCACAGGCGGGCGACGCGCGACCACAGCGGCGCCGCCCTCTTCACCTCCTCGGGTTCGCAGTACGTCGAGGCCGTGTGCAGGATGTCCCCGTTCTGGACCGCGATGAGCAGGCGCGCCGCCTCCTCATCGGTCAGGTCCTCGACGTCGCGGCGACCGGTCAGCACGGCGGCGAGCAGCGGCTTGAGGCTCCGCTTGGCGGCCTCGTGGCCGGCTTCCAGCTCGCGTGCGAAGGCACGCACGGCGTCGGCCACCACGTCTGCGGCATCCTCCGCCCCGACCGCGGGGCCCCCGTCGGCCGTCGGCCGCTCGGCGGCGCGCGGCCTTCCCGGACCGGAGTCGCCGATGGACGGCATGGGCCACCAGCGGGTGGGGGTGATGAACTGGCTCTCGACGACGGTCAGGCCGTACCGCTCACACACGACCTTGAGCTTGAGCCACAGGGCGTTGTAGGAGTCGACGTCCTCGACGCCGTGGCCGTCGCGGGCGTAGATGAGCAGCGCGACGTCGCGCTGCCCGCGGCTGGTGGCCGGCATCCCGGCGATGTCGCCGATGAACGCCCGGGCGAAGGACACCGAGCGGTACCGCTCCTCCGGGATGTCCGCGAGGTATATCCGCAGGGGCTCGCCGAGCTCGGCGACGGCGATCTGCCCGGCCGGTTCGCGCCCGAGCGCACCGGCCACGAAGTCGGCCAGGTCGGCCGTCTCGAGGACGAAGGGGGTGTTGTTGCTGTCGGACATGGCGGGTCCTCGTTCCAGGGATGGGGCCGCGCCGGCGGGCGGCGCGGCCGGGGTGACATGGAGCGGCTGGCGGTCGGCCGGGGGCCCGCAGGCCCCCGGCCGCCGGGTCACGCCGCGAGGAGCAGGGCCGTCGCCGGGTCCGTGAGCGGGCTCTTCTGGTCGTGCAGCAGGGTGGTCATCGCCAGGTTGGCGCGGTGCTCCTGCTCGGTCAGGGAATCGGGGGTCTTGACGGTTCGGAAGTAGTCCTCGAACTCCACGACGGCCTGGAGGGCGGCCCAGCGGGTGCCCCGGATGTTGTCCTGGGTGTGGGCCTCGGCGAACAGATGGTGCAGCCGGTCCCGGCGCTCCTCGTGGGCGGCGACGATGTGCTTGCGCGCATCCTTGCTCGGGCCCCCCCAGAGCCGGGTGATCAGCTTGTCGAACTCCTGGTTGGTCATCGCCTGCTGGTACAGGGCGGTGGCCTCGGCCTCCAGGGCTGCGGCGTAGTGCTCGGTGAAGCCGAGGGTGCGCCGGGCCTCCTCCAGCCGGTCAAGGGCGTCGATGGTGTGGCGGACCTTCCAGACGCGCTGGGCCTCGTTGACGGCCATGTCGAGGGTGTTGGTGCACACCGCCCGCACCGGGGTCTCGACGGCGACGGCGGCGGAGCGACCGTCGTGGCTGTTGGCGAAGAGCGTGTAGAGGTCGATGCGGTCGGCCGCGCCCTCGGGGTCGAGGGTGATGCTCGGGGACTTGACGGACATGAAGACGACCCGGCCGCCGTCGAGCGCACCGGCGGTCTCGTAGGTGACGTGGCCGCCGCCCACCAACTCGTCCAGGAAGGTGAAGGCGTCGCGGTTCTGGATCGGGGTCCAGGTGTTGCCGACGAGGCCGCCGACCCAGTCACCGGTGTCGGTACGGACGGTGGCGAAGCGGTTGGGGATCTTCTTGCCGAGCTTGCCCTTGTTCATCGGCAGGATCGGCAGCTTCTCGACCTCCCAGTCCAGCTTGGCGAGGTGCAGCACCTCCTTGCTGGTCTTGGCCTCCTCGGTGACGGTGCCGAGGCCGTGCCAGGCGGGCTGGCGGTGGGAGTAGAAGGCTGCCTCGCCGGTGGTGTTGTCGATGGCGCCGAGGTCGGCCCGGCCGGTGATGACGTCGCTGTCGCGCATGGGGTTTCTCCTGTGAGGTCTGCCCGGATTCGCGGTCCGGGCCGGCAACGAAGCTGACTTCCGTCTGCTTTCCTGACCTCAGTCTATTCTTGGGCGGGCGCCCTTGGGCACACCCTTCGAAGCAGGAAATTGGAGTGCACCCCCACCCAGCCGAGCGGGCACGGCACTATGGCGCCACGGCCGCCGGGCCTCGCCTCCACCACTCGGCACGCCCGCAGCGCACCCCGAGAGCCTGAGCGGAAACGAATTGCCGGGACCCTAGGCGCGACGGCCCGGCGCCCGGCGGGAGCCCACGGTAGCGGTCGCCCGCACGAGCGATGCGGGCGTCCGACAGCCGCCGCTGACGCCAGAGACAGGGCCGATGCTCATACTCTTGACGCCCGACTATTCTGAAACTCATACTAGTCGTGATCTTGGGAGGTTGATGCATGGGCGACACCCAGCCCGCATGGCTCCGCGCCGTCCTGCCGCTGTGCCTTCTGGCCACGCTGGAGCGCGGAGAGAGTTACGGATACGCGCTGTCCCAGCAGCTCGAAGAGTCGGGACTCGGCACCGTCAAGGGAGCCGTGCTGTACCCGGCGCTGACACGGCTCGCCGATGACGGCGCGGTCGAGGTCCGGTGGGCCCCCGGAGAGGGCGGGCCCGGCCGGAAGTACTACCGGCTGACCGACACGGGGCGGGAGCGGCTGGCGCGGGAGCGCCGGGCGTGGCAGGAGTTCCGCACGGCAGTCGACACGACGGCGACGATCCCGGCAGCGGCCCCTGCCACACCCCACGAACAGGAGAACCCATGACGAAGACCACGGCCGGGACCCGGACGGGCAACAGCGGCCGCACTGCCTGGACCGACAAGCTGGAACGAGAGCTCACCCTCGTCCACCGCGTGCCGCGCGACCTCGTGAACCGTGTGCTGGGGGAGGTTGCCGAGGCGGTGACCGAGACGGGGGAGTCGGCGGAGGAACTCTTCGGCCCCGCCAAGGAGTACGCCACCGCGGTGGCCACCGAGCGGGTCGACCCCAGGCACCGCAGCACACGCGACCTCGAAGGAAGAGCACCATTCACGCATTTCCAGCAGGGCATGGTGGCAGGAAGCATCGCCATCCTGATCATGGCCGCGGTATGGACCTTCGGCTACAAGGGGCACTCCGGCGCCTTGGTTCTCCTCGCGTCCTTTTCCGCCACCGTGTTCGTGGCCGCCACCTTCGCGGTCCTCCCCGCCCTGCGCGCGGCCGGACGGACTCGAACGGCCTGGCTCTTTGGCAGCGGTGCCGGCGTCATCGCCGCGGCCAGCATCGGTTCGGCGTTACTCCCCGCAGTCCGGGAAGCGCACTCCTTCCCGTTCCCGCCTTCCGCGGCATTCGGGTTCGCGCTGCTCCTCGCGACCCTGGGGCTGGCCATACCCGAGCGGATCGTGAGCCGGTGGTTCTCCCCGAGCGAGGGCCGACGGCTCGACGACGAACAATGGCTGCGCCGACTGGGCGAGTTGCTGTACGGGCGGCACGGCTTTCCCAGGCACACAGCCCAGCAGCACGTGACCGAAGCACGGGAGCACCTGGCAGCCACCGGGCGCGCCGCGCAGCAGGAACTCGGCCAGGTGGAGATCTACGCCATGAACCTGACCGACGGCCCAGTGCGCGAACGCAACCGGATCCGCCGCCGGTTCCTGGGCGCCCTTTCCTTTACGGCCGTCATGGCCGTGCTGCTCACCGTCAAACTGACGGACTCGGACAGCGGCGGTGCGCCGCCCTGGGTCCCCGCAGCGGCGCTCGTCTACAACGGCGCCCTGGCTGCCACCTGTCTCCGGAAGATGAGGGCCCGGTGAACGCCGGCACCAGCGTCGGGCCGGCCAATCCCCACCCTCGATCGGTCGGCCGGGACCTTCTCGCCGAGCTTCGCGAGCAGTTGGTCGGCGACTAGCTGCCCGCGCGGCGGTTGCGCGGTTCCAGTCCGGCTTGCTTGGCGTACCGGGTGACGAGGGCGGCGGCCAGCCCGGAGGCGTCGGAGATGCGGTAGACCGGGACGGACCGATCGGGGTAGACGTCCAGGACTCTCTTAAGGCGCATCTCGCGCATCTTGGTCGCGGTGTCGTCGATCACCGCGAGCGGGTCACGCAACTGCTCAAGGAGGTCCATC
This sequence comes from Streptomyces sp. LS1784, assembly GCF_020103755.1. Taxonomy (GTDB): domain Bacteria; phylum Actinomycetota; class Actinomycetes; order Streptomycetales; family Streptomycetaceae; genus Kitasatospora. The sequence continues at coordinate 25,913 of NZ_JAHSQD010000002.1, read as the reverse complement.
GGCTCCAGGCCGGCTTCCTCGACGGCCGCCAGCGCGGCCTGGAGTTCCTGGGCGGCGGCGGCAAGTCGCTCGCCGGGGCTCACCGCGGTTCGGCGCATCTTGCTGCGCTTCGGCGTCGCGGCCGGCTCCTTGCCGCTCATCGGTACTCTCCTTCGTGCTGCGGTCCGGCCGGGCCGGGGGTCGTCTATGTCTACCAGGGGCTGCGGGGGCTGGCGAACAGCGTGGCGTGCCCGCGCTCTGCGGGGCAGGGCGCGGGCACGGGTTCTACAGCAGGGTGCCGATCGCCTCGACGGTCACTTCGACCAGCAGCCGGGGGCTTTCGCCGGGCGGCTGGTGCACGCGTTGGGTGAGGCGCCCGATCACGATGACCCGGTCGTTCGCCCGCAACGTCTCGGCGATCCTGTGCGCGAGGTCCCGCAGGGCGACGCAGCGCACGGTCAGCTGTCTGTCCTGCGGGTCGCGCGGCTGGCCTGGCTCGGCGAGCCGCGGGCGCTGTAGCAGGGTGAACTTCACCCGTGGGGGCGCGCCGGGCGCCTCGTAGAGCTCCGGGTCCTGCAACAGGCTGCCGATCAGGGTGGTGTGGTTCGGGAGGTTCACCAGCCACCGCCCCGGTGTGCGGTGTCCAGCTCGCGGGGATCGGTGGCGGCGGCGGCGTCCAGGCAGCGGGCGATGCGCTGGAAGTGGCGGGCCGTCTCCATGGGGTGGGCGTCGCGACGCGGCCACCGGGGCAGGTCCCGTATGGCCAGGGCGAGGCGGTGGGCTTCCTGACGCAGGCTGCCGACCCAGTCAGGCACGGCAGTGGGCAGCGCGCCGAGGCGGTGGCACATGCGCCCGAGGACCAGGTGGTCGGTGTCCCCGCGCCATGACCACAGTTCGGGGCTGGGGGTGTCCTTGAGGAACCACCCGAGCTCGCAGGCGAGCCGGTCGCGGTTGCGCACGTCCGGGTCGCGGCGGTCGAGGTGGCCGTCGTACCACGGCAGGTGGGCGAGGCCGGGTCCGACCGTCTGGGTGGGGTCGAGGCTGGCGTGCCCGATCGAGGCGTTGATGGCGTAGTAGGAGGCGCCGTCCTCGCGCAGGAGGGCGATGCTCACCGGGGTGACGGCCTGGCCGTCGTCCTGGTAGGTGGTGGCGGTGAAGACGCGCATGGGGTCCTCTCAGTTCAGTGGCTTGCGGCCGGGTGGCCGGCGCGCGGCGCAGCGGGCAGGGCAAGTTCGATCTGCTGCATGTGCCGTTCCAGGCCGTCGGCGCAGCGCTCGTAGGCGTCGGTGATGGCGTGGTTGCGGTCGGCGGCGAGGTCGTCCAGGCAGGCGCGGATGCGCCAGGTGAGGACGTCGTGCGGGGAGCTGTAGCGGGAGCGCTTGGCGGTGCGTTCGTCTCGGCGCACGCGCGCGGACAGGATGATCCAGCGGCCGGTGAAGGCGTAGTAGTGGACCCACACGGTCCAGTAGCTGATGCCGGACTCGGCGTAGGCGAAGCGGACTTCACCGACGCCGGGCACCCATGTCCAGTCACCGTCCCGGGCGGGGCGGTGGAGCGGGTCGCCGTCGGGGGCGAGGATCGTGATGCTGTCCGGGTGGACGTGCCGGAGGCCGCTGCCGTCAGGGGCGAGGAGGGCGATGCAGTCCTCGACGCCGCCGAAGGGCGCCTCGATGTGGCCGGCGCAGCCCTCGTTGGTGGTGACGGTGAAGATGCGGCCGTGCAGTTCGGTCTTGCTGCCGTGGTAGATGGCCCTGGTCGGCTCCACGGTGTGCTCCTGCTCTGGTGACGGGGTGGGCGGTCGGCGCGGGCCCGGCGGCAGGGTGGTCGCTGCCGCCGGGCCCTTCGGGTTAGCCGTGCTGCGGGGCGAAGGGGTCGAGCAGCTGCCCGTTCTCGTCCGTCGGCGGGGTCCAGTCCATGAGGTCGGCCGGGTGCACGTGGCTCAGCACCAGTTCGTCACCGTCGAGCAGGTCGTACAGGTGCTGCTGCGCGCCGGTCTCGTCGGTGTACGTGTCGCAGGTGCTCGTACCGCGCCGGGTGGTGAGCATCCGGTGGTGCAGGGACTCCACCCGCCCGAGGTACTCCACGGTCGTGCCGTCCGCCAGGGGCGGGTGGGTTCCGTTGCTGAAGGCCATCGTCGGTCTCTCCTAGGTCGGGCCGGGGGTTCGCGGTCCCCGGCTGGCGGTATCAGCCTCCCGCACAAACAGACTCAGGTCAATAAAGAAGACCTATGTCTATTCGACTGGGGTTGCGTGCTCCTCGGCTGCGGCCAGATGCGGCCCCAGGGCCCGGTCCACCAGGCCGTGAACCGTGCGCAGCGCCTCGTTCCAGCCCCTCGCCCACTCGCCACCGCCCCCCTGCTGCCCGAGTTCGGCAACGGAGGCGAGCGCGCCGAGCATGGCCGACACCGGCAGCAGGACGACGCGGGTCGCGCCGCCGTGCCCGTGGATCGGCTCGATGTCCCGGGCGCGGTCCCAGGCGACGGTGGAACCCCGCTCGCCACGCCAGCGGGTGACCCCGGTGGAGCCGGCGGCGGCCGAGAAGATCGCGCCTTCCGCCACCACGCCCGTGCCGGAGACGCCGGTCACGTCGACGTCGCGGCGCAGCACGTACGGGGTGGGGGGCTCGGGCTCGAACTGGGCGACGAAGTCCGCGAGTCGGGCCGCGAGGCGGTTCACGCCGCGCCTCCCCTCGAGGTGTGGGTGCCCTTGGGGTCCTTGCGGGTCACGCTGCCCTCCTGCGGCATCTCGCGGCGGCCGTCGGCGAAGTCGCGGAAGCGCTCGTGGGCGCGGAAGCGCGGGACTCGACTCGCCGGCACGACGACCCTGCCGCCGGTCTGGGGGTTGCGGGCGCTCCGGCTCGCGACCTCGACGGCCTGGAAGGTGCCGAAGCCGGTGACGGACACGCGCTCGCCGTCGACGACGGCGCGCACGATGGCGTCGAGGACGGCCTCGACGGCGCGGGCGGCGGGCTGCCGGCCTCCGAGCGCGGGGGCGACGCGGTCGATGAGGACGCGCTTGTTGACGGTCATGGGTCTGGCTCCTGGGTTCGGTGTTGGACCCCGGGCCGGGGACGGTGCGTGGTCACGTCGCCCGGCCCGGGGGGTCTACGGGGTGCCTACGCGGATCGGGGCGCGGGCATCAGGGTCGGGCCCGGGGAGGGCTGCGGCGAGCCCGTGGCGGGCTTGGCCGGGGCGGGGCAGGTCGGGTCGGCGGGCTGGGAGGTGGTGACGGCCGGGGCCGGGGCGGGGCCGTCGGCGTTGCGGGCCACGGCGGCGCCGCTGATGCTTCCGAGCACCAGTCCGGCGAGGAGGGAGCCGACGAGCAGGGCGGTGCCGCGCATGGGCAGTGTCCTTTCGGGCGGGGGCTGACCGGCCCCGCCGGGGGCGGGGCCGGTCGGGGGGTCAGTGACTGGAGGTCGGGCGTCCGGGGGTGACCGGCGCGCTGGTCGGGGTCGGGTTCGGTCCGGGGGTCGGGCTGACCTCACCGGTCGGGGACGGGGACGGGTTCGGGACGCAGGCGCTCGGGCCGCCGGTCGGGGACGGGGCTCCGACCGACGGGGCGGTCTGCACGTGGGTGACCGTGACGGTCACGGTCGGGACGGGGGCCGGGGTGCCCTGCTCGCCGGGCTGCGACGGCAGGACCGGGACCGGGCTCAGCTCGGAGGCCACCGGCACGGGCAGCGCGGCCGGGGTGACCCCCGGGGCTGGGGTCAGGGCCGGCAGCGCGGGGGCCGGGGTCGGCAGCGCGGGGGCGGTCGGGGCCTCGGTGCCCAGCTGCACCGGGGATGCCGTCAGGCTCGGCACGGCCGGGGTCTGGGCGGGCTGGGCACCGGGGACCGGGGTGGCCGCCGGGCGGCTCATCACCAGCGTGCCGGTGATGAACCCGGCCCCGGCCAGGCCGACGGCCGCCAGGGTCCGCAGGTCCAGGCGCAGGGTCACCGCCCGGCGGGGGCGGCGGGCTCCGTCCTCGGCAGGGGCCTCGGCGGGGGTGGTCTCGTTCGTCATCGGGCTATCTCCTTCGTCGGGCCGGGGGTTCGCGGTCCCCGGCTGGCAGGACCAGCCTCGCATAAAACAGACCTGAGTCAAATAAGAAGACCTCAGTAACTTTAAGTTCGAGGCGGGCACTCAACGCGCCCGCCCCGCAACCGAGTTGACCCCTACCGACCCCGCAGCCCGTGAGCCGCCTGGAAGGCGTACAGCCACGTCAACGGCCCGGTCAGCCCATCCGCCGGCCCGAGGTCGCCCACGTAGTACTCCTGGAGCGCCTGCACCTTGCGCAGGTCCAGCTGCTCCATGTCCTCGCTCGGCCCGACCCGGTAGGGCGGACCCCAGTCGCCCGCCTGGAGCCAGGTCTGCAACTGCTTCGCGTAGGGGCTGTGCGCGCCCAGTACGAAGTGCTCGCGTCCCGGGAACGGCGGGGCCGGGATCTGGAGCTGCTGGCCGACCTGTATCAGGTCCGGGTTGGCGATGCCGTTGAGCGCCGCCACCTGCGCCACACCGGTCTCGAACCGCCCGGCGATCGCGCTGAGGGTGTCGCCGGACTGCACGGTGTAGACGCCAGCGCCGTCGCCCGACGGCTGAGGGTCGGGCGTCCCGCCGCCACCACCGCCGCCGGGCCGGGGGGCGCCTCGCTGCACCCAGTCGTACAGCTCGTCGCCGGGGCACGACGTCGCGTAGCCGTCCCTGTGGCCGCGGACTTCGCCGCCGGCGCCGCCCTGCGCCTGGCAGTACTCGATCGCGTCGACCAGGCCGTCGAGCATCGCGTCGGTCGGCGAGGTGATGCCCTCGGTACCGACCATCGCGCACACCGCGTAGTGGACGGAGTTGAGCGCGGAGTTGCCGTTCGCGCCGTTCTTCCGGTTCAGGCCTCGCCCCTCGAACACGTACCCGTGGGGGCACACCACGAACGAGTAGGCGATGTCGAGCCAGCCCTCGCTCCGGTTGTTGAGGTGGGAGCGCTGGATGTCGCGCACGTGGCCGGCGCACCGGCCGTGGTCGCCCCGCAGGCCACCGGGGACCGCCGAGCCCTCGTAGTGGATCTTGACACCGCGGGTGGAGCTGATGCGGGTATAGGAGCCGGTGGGCGCCGCTGCGCCCCACTCGGAGCGGGAGACGAGCTTCATCGGCTCGCCTCCCGCCCTCGGTCGGCCCGATTGATGGTCGGCACGGTTTCCTCCCAGTCGGGTGGTTGGTGTGCCGGGACGCTAGGCCGGACCGGTCGTTAAGGTCGCGCCGTCAGACGGCGGCCGTTTCATTCAACACACCGTCCTGGTAGACGAATCGACGCTCGCGTATCCGGTCACGCACTACAAACAGCGGGACCAGGCCGCCGCCCTCGGCGGGCGCGGCGCCGACGAGGTAGCCGGACGCGATGACCAGCACCCATTCCTCGGGCTTCTCCTCGGTGAACCCGACCGGTATGGAGGCGTCGTCCGCGACGCGCCGCGCGCTGGCGCGGCGGGCGTGCGGCCGAGCGATGTGCGGGCACAACGTGAGCGCCGCCTGCGCGCAGGCCTCGTGCATCGGCGGGTCCGAGTAGTGGCCCGCCTCCGCCGACATCGGGCCGCCGAGGAACGCGGCTGGCCCCGCCAGCGGCTCGTCGCACAGCGAACACTGCTTCGCGAGGGCCAGCCGCAGGGCAGCCGTGCCGTTGAGGGTCACGAAGTCGACAACGCCACCGTCGTGCATGCTGACGACGGGAATCGGCAGGCCTCGCTTCTCGTCACGCGGCCGGGCCGCCAGAGCGGGCGGCAGGTCGGACAGGTCAAGGTCGATCATCTCGTCCTCCGGGGAGGCCCCGTTCGCGGCGGGGCTCGGCAACATGGAGTCCACCAGCGCCAGCCCCAGCCGGCCCGGGGCCTCTCGGGCGCCCGGGCCCGGTGCCTTCCCGGCGAAGTAGGGTGCGGGGCCCGGCGTTGGCGGACCCCTCCACCCTCCCCGCCCCGCCCGGAGGCGGACAACAGCCTTACCTCACAGGCCGGATGATGCCTTCGGGGGCCTGCCCGTCCTCATCGAGCAGGTCCTCCGACACCCAGTACGGCTCTATCAACCGCGAGTCGGAGAGCTTCTTCCCCGGCCCGTACCAGACGGTCTTGAGGTGTCCGCTCCGAAGGTGGGTGTACTGCCTCCAGCCTCCTGCTGCGCCGCTGCCGCCGGTGCTCCGGGCGGCGCTGCGCCGCGCTTCCTGGGCGCGCACTCGAGCGGCCTTCAGGCGTGGGCCGAGCCGCCAGCCGAGGCGCAGGAAGGTGTCCGGCTTGTTCCATCGCCACTGCTTGCCGGGTTTGGCGGCCTTGCCTCGCGGCGCCGGCGGGGCGGCGATGTCCGCCTTCGAGGAACACAGGTAGACAGCGACTTGCAGGGCCCTCGTCACGATCGCGCGTTGGGCGTCGGTCGGCTCCTCCCGACCGCTCTTACGGGCGATCCTCAGCGCGAGGTCCTCGACGGTGAACTCGTCGCCCATTCTGGCCGGGATCGACAGGTGACAGAACTCCAGCACCGGTGTCGTCCCGCCGGGCGGAGGCGGCAGCGGGGTGCCGTCCTCGGCGATCGGCTCGCAGATCACGACGACGACGATCTCGTCCATCCGGTGGTCGCTGGTCAGGCACAGCAGCTTGTCCGGGGTGCGCCGCCCGCTGAAGAGCATCACCAGCAGCCGCCCCTTGCCGCCGTCCCCCGCGACGAGCTCGACCGTAGGCGGCTCGGCGAACGCGACCATCAGGTTGGGATGGCGGGCCAGGTTGCGGAACAGTTGCCCCGGCAGCTTGCCGGTCCGGTACGTCGCCAGCTCCGAGGCCATGTCGGGGTGCATCGCGGCGACGTTCTTTCCCTTCGCCCACAGCCGCCACAGCGCGGCCAGGGTGGTCATCTGCCGCACCTCGGACACACTCAGCACCCCAGGCGGGAGGTAGCTGACCAGGGCCCCTCCGTTGATCGCGTGGTCCGGAAGGTCGCCGAGGCCAACGCTCTGAAGCACGCGGTTGGCGGACGTCAGCTCGGCGACGACCCGCTCCGCCACCATGGCCGTGGCCCGGCCCAGTTCAACGTCTTTGTTCGCCATGCGGACTCTCCCCTGTCCCCCTTTGGGCCCCTTTGACCCGGCTGCGCCCACACTCGCCAGGGGACGGCAATCAGGACAACAGCCTTATATGACAAGGGAGTTGGGATGAATGTCCTACCCGGACACCCGAGCCGATCGCACCCGGAACAGGCCCGCCCCGGGGGCCGAGAGGCCCTCGCCTCAGCCCTCCGGGCCGTCCACCAGCTCCGCGTCGACCACCGCGGCGTCCTCCTCCAGCTCCGCCGCGAAGTCCTGCCGGATCTTGGCCAGCCGGACCGCCAACCGCTCGACACCGGGCCCCTGGTCCACCGCGGCCGCCGACAGCTCGCCTCCGCCCGCCGGCGCGACCTCGATCCGGGCCTGCGCCGCCCGGCCGAACGTCTCCGGCGCCAGGCACGCGAGGAGGAACTGCGCCGCGCGCCAGTCCGGCTGGGCGAAGTCCCGCTCGACCTGCACGACCCGCTCGCCGGTCTCCGGGTCGCGCACCGTCCGGGTGCGCTCCCGCACCACGTGACCCCCGCTCGCCGCCTTCCGCACGAGCAGCACCAGCTGCGCCTTGCCCTCGCTGCGCGCGCGCGTGAACCTGTCGCGGAACTCGCAGAACACCTGCTCCCCGGACCGGGCCCGCAGCCCGGCCTCCCGCCGTTGTTGCTCTTGTTCCCCGCGTTCCAGCCACCGGTACACGGTGCTCGGGTGGATGCCGGCCATCGGCGCCGCATCGCTGACCGGAACGCCCGCGCGCACGGCATCCAAGAGCCGCTTCTCCACCTCCGGATCGAGGGCGGGACGGCGACCGCGGCGGCTACTCACCGGTCGAACGTATGACGAACCCCAGGTCAACGGCTTCTCGACACATCCGGGAGAGCCTCTCACCCAAAGCAGAAACCAGACATGCCGACAGTTGGCAATTGCATTCCGCCAAGCCTTTCCGCCCGACTCCCCGCACAAAACAAAGAGCCGCCGCAGCCACTTCCCGAGGGAGGTTGATATAAATTACTTGAAAGCAAGTTCGGGGATTGTCGAATCCAATCACGCGAAATCGCCCACTACGCAAATGTCCAGCCATCTAGACAATCCTTTCGCCAGTGGCATTCCGGCAGAATCGGCATAAAGTCATTTCACTGACCGCCCCTCGACTCCATAGGCCGTTCACCTGTCATAACGGGCCCGAGCAACCCTTGCGGGCGCGGGTTACAAGAAGTGTCGGCCGCACCGACAGCTGTGCCAGCCGAGCGCCGCCTCGCGCAACCCTGGACGGCTATCAGCACATTGCGCCGAGAAGCCCGGAGGGGTCCTCAACTGGAACGATTCGTGAAGAGACTTTCGCGATTTGGCGAGACGTCAGCCAAGTCCCTAGTATCGGGGCGCGGTGCGGGCCACCCTGTGACGAGGGTGACCCGCGCGCTCCGCAATGCTGCCCTCATTTAGCAGAAAGGGAACACGTCCATCATGGCACAGTTCAAAGGATCTGCGTCGCCGTCACCCGGCGACCTGCCGGTGACCTGGCGGGACCTCGCGGTCTGCGGCCACGGCGCCCTGACCACCGCGAGCCTGCACAACCAGGTCGGCTGGCCGACGACCACCTCGGCCCTCATCGGACTCACCGGCCCGGTCCTGTGGTCGCTGCTCCGCCGCCGGTAGCCACCCGGGCCCCGCGCGGGCTGGCACGGACAGCAGCCGGCAGACCCCTTACCTACTCACGTGAGTAGCTCTTCAAGGGCGCTGGCCGCCTACCAGACCAGCAGGCAGCCAGCGCCTCACGCGAGGCGCTGAGAAGCAGGCCTCAACGCCGAGCTGGGCACCTAGTAACGTTACTAGGTGCCCAGTTGGCCTGTCGGGCCTTCGAGCTACTCCCAGCCGAGGTTGTAGGTGATCTCGTCGTACGCCGTGCCGGTCGCGCCGCTGAGGACGGCGGACAGGACGACCGCCCGGATCGTGAGCCCGGAGGCCTCGTTGATGAGGTCGCCGAACTGGGGGGTGCCGATCGTGGTCTGTCGGGGGCCGTCGTCAACCTCCCAGACCGTCACCACAAGCGCGTCCGCAGGCAGGTCCGCGAGCCGGTAGTACAGGCGCGACACCGTCATGGCCTGCCCGTCGTCGATACCGACCTGGGGCAGGGCGACCACCGGCACGCGGCGGCCGGACTCGTCGCGCACCGACGCCTTCACCGGCCACCCCAGCGGGACACGGACCGGGCCGCCCTGCCCCGGACAGTCGGCGGCCACCAGCAGGTCGTCGGGCATCACCCCCAGAAACCCGCGAAGGTCGCCGACCCGCAGCGCGGTGGCGGGAAGGTCAGCAGGAACCCTGAGCAGCATCGTCGTCTCCTTGGTGTGGGCGGCCGGGATTCGCGGTCCCGGCCTGGCCCTGCCATCCTCCCGCGCGAACGGGCTCTTGGGCACAACTCCCGTTCCCTGTCAGGCTGGTGGCGGCGCGAGCGCGAGCACTTCGACACGCCGCGCCGGGGCGGCGTGGAGGGCCCCGGTCAGGTGGCTGGTGACCATCGCGGCCCCGTGCGCGCGGGCACCGCGGGCCGTCATGCAGGCGTGCTGGGAGCGGATCAGGCACGCCGCGCCCTGGATGTCGAGGTGCGCGCCGAGGGCATCTACGACCTGCTGGCCGAGCCGTTCCTGGACCTGCGGGCGGGCCGCGAACTCCTGGACGAGGCGGGCGAGCTTGGACAGGCCGACGATGCGGGCTCCGGGGGCCGGCAGGTAGGCGACGGTGGCCCGGCCCGTGAACGGCAGCATGTGGTGCTCGCAGAGCGCGGTGAAGGGCACGTCGACGGCGGCGATCAGCCCTGCCCGTTCTCCTTCCGGGGGGAAGGTGACGGCAAGGTGCCGGGCCGGGTCCAGGCACACGCCGGCGGTCAGCTCTGCGAGGGCCTTGGCCATGCGGCGAGGGGTGGCCGCGGTGGACTCGGTGTCGCACGGGATGCCGAGGGCGGCGAGCAGACCGGCGGCGTGCTCGGCCGCGCGGACCAGGTCGGCGGTGTTGGCGGGGGTGGTCATCGGTTGCGTTCTCCAGGCCACAGCAGCACGTGCTGCCGCATCGTCAGGTTCCAGTTGCGCGCGATCACGTCGTCGGCCAGGGCCCGGGCGACCTCGATGGTGCGCTCGGCGGTGGTCCCTTCGGGCATCACCCAGGTCGCGTGCGGAGGAAGGTGGAAGCGCTCGACCAGGTCGGCGATCTCCTCGAGGTCATCCGGGCCGGCGGCGACGAACTTGAAGCGGGCGCGGCCGCGGTGGGCGAGGCCGGCGAAGACCTCCAGGGCGTCCGGCTTGATCCGCCGCTCCTCCGGCATGCCGGAGTTCGCCAGCTTGGCGCTGACGTTGAAGGTCAGCCGCGGCACGCCGAGGCTGACGTGCTGCGGCGCGAGGGTGCCGTTGGTCTCGATCTCGACGCGGCGGGTGGTGTAGCGCAGCACGGCCATCAGCGAGCGCCAGGCATCGGTGCGCTGGTGCAGCAGCGGCTCGCCACCGGTGATGACGACGATCGCGTGCGGGTGCTCGGCTGCCCACTCGGCGAGTTCGACGACCGGGACGCGGCCGATCTCCTTGCGCAGGTTGTACCGCTGGCCGTCCCAGGTGTACGGGGTGTCGCACCAGTCGCAGCTGAGGTTGCAGCCGCCCAGGCGCAGGAACAGGGCCCGCTGGCCGGCGGTCGGCCCTTCTCCCTGGATGGTGGGCCCGAAGATCTCGGCGACGGGCAGGCCGGCGTCGGGGACGACGAGGGCGCTCACGGGGCCGCCGTCCAGGAGGCGGCGTTGACGGCGGTCTCGGACACGCCGACGTGGGAGACGTACGCGCCCGCGGCGCGGGGCAGGGTGTGCAGGGCCTCCGTGGCAACGCGGCCGAGCAGTTCAGCGACGGCCTCCACGCTCGGCCAGCCGAGACCGGCGGCGTGCTGCTCCTGCTCGGTCGGATCCTCGGCACCGAAGCGGAACAGCTTGCTGCCCTGCCCGGCGAGGACCGGGGCGAGCGGGTCGCTGGCCCCGAGCATGGTGCCGTGGTCGAGAAAGGTGTCGATCCACTCCCGCAGAGCCCGCTTGAACGCGCCGAACTCCACGACGGTGCCGGCCGCCAGCACTGGAGCGGACACGGTGACCTCGACCACCCAGGAGTGCCCGTGCAGGTTCTCGCACTTCCCGGCGAGGTGCGGCAGCCGGTGCGCTGTCTCGAAGTTGTGGCGGACGGTGACACTGTGGCGGCTCACTGCTGCTCCCCCGTCTCGGCCAGGTGCACGACCGCGCCGGCCTCGCCGTCCTCGGACACCGCGCTCATCGTCACCCGCAGGCCAACGCTGCTCAGGTGCTCGGCGAGAGTGCGGGCCAGGGTTTCGCACGAGGCCGCCCCGCACTCGCGGGCGCCCGGGCCCCACCAGCCGCGGATCAGGTCGCCGAGGTCGTGGAACTCGGTGTCGCGTTCGTCGTGCGCGACGGCGACACCGACCGTGATGTGGAACAGGTGCCGGTGCCGGGCCCGCAGGTAGGAGCGGTGCTCGGGCGCGCCGGGCCAGTGGTGGAATCCGGGCAGCTGGACCTTGGTCCAGACGCTGACAGTTGACTTCACGAGGTTCGTGCCTCCGGTTCGGTGAGGGGCGGGTAGGACGGCTGGCCGAGCAGCTCGTCGCGGGTGGTGCGGGCGAGGCGCCACACGCTGGTGGTGGCATCGACGGTCTGCGCGCACATCAGGCAGCAGGCGGTACGGCCGCGGGTGGGGTGGGCCGGCTGGTCGAGGTCGTACGCGAAGCCGCGGTCGATCACACCGACCTTGCGCAGCAGCGCGGAGTCGATCCGTACGTCGGGCCAGCGCAGCGGGCCGAGCCAGGTGGAGGAGTCGCAGGAGTCCGGCGGGACGGCCAGGCACCATTCGTTGACCGTCAGGCCGAGGACGTGCACCCACAGGTCGGGGTACTGGCGGTGGCGTTCCCACAGGGTGTGCAGCAGGCGCAGCCGCACCGGCGCGGGCGCCTGGACGACGTTGCCGAAGCAGATCCGGTCGTACTGCTGGGCGAGCTCATCGAAGTAGTCCCAGCCGTCCACCAGCGGGTGGTAGACGGGGATCGGCGCGAGGCCTTCGCCCTCGAGGCGGGCGCGGGTGCGGATCTTGTTGTCCCGGCCGCCCTGGTCGAGCTCGATGTAGCCCCACAACCGGTCGCCGTGGCGCTGCACCAGTTCGACGTACCGGGCGTACAGGTCATCGAAGCCGTCGATGTCTTCGGGGGCGAGGCGCAGGGCCTCGTCCATGGAGATGCCGGGGTGGGCCCGCTTGTACTGGTTGGTCAGCCAGAAGATCCCCGAGTCCAGCAGGACGCGGTGCCCGGCGTCCAGCAGGGCGACGAGCCTGCGTTCGTGCCCGGCGGTCAGCAGGTCGTTGGTGGCCAGCAGCACGTGGTGCGGGTAGTGCTCGGAGTCGCCGGCGGCAAAGTACAGGTGCCGGTCGGCCGGGTCGAACGCGCCACCGCCGGTGCGCTTCACCGCGGCGGGCTGGCTGCTCGGGCTCATCGCTGCACCCCTTCCAGAACGGTGCCGCCGGGGGCACCGGTCAGCTCCTGGACGCGGTGGGCGGCGTGCCTCCAGCAGGTGCCCAGAGCCGTCGCGGCGTCCGCGCACAGCCGGGCGGCGGCCTGGTAGGAGGTGCTGTCGCCAGGGGCGTAGCGGAAGCCGGCGGGCAGGTTGCCGACACGGCGCAGCATCGAGGTCTCGATTCGCTGGTGGTTCCAGCGCAGCGGGGCCAGCCAGGAGGAGGAGTCGCAGGAGTCCGGGGCCAGCGGCAGGCACCACTCGTTGGCGGTCAGGCCGAGCGCGTGAATCCACAGATGCGGGTACTTCTGGCGGCGCTCCCAGATCGTGTGCAGCAGTCGCAGCCGCACCGGGCCGGAGGCTTGCACGATGTTGCCCACGCAGATCCGGTCGTACCGCCCGGCCAACTCGTCGAAGTAGTCCCAGCCGTCCACCAGCGGGTGGTACACGGGGATCGGCGACAGGCCGAGGTCGTGCAGGGCCGCCCGCTGCGCCCGCTTGTGCAGCAGGCCGCCCTGGTCCAGCTCGATGTAGCCCCACAGCCAGTCGCCGTACGTGCGGGCCAGGTAGACGTACCGCTCGCGCAGTTCCTCGAACCCGTCGATGCTCTCGGGCGGCAGCGCGAGCGCTTCGTCCATGGAGACGCCGTGGGCCCGGCTGTGCCGGTTGGTGAGCCAGAAGATGCCGCTGTCCAGCAGGACGCGGCAGCCGGCGTCCAGCAGGTCGCGCAGCCGCTGCTCCTCGGCTTCGCCCATCAGCTCGTTGACGGCCGTCAGCACGTGCGGGCCCGCGTTGAACTCGCCTCCGCCCGCGGTGAAGTAGATGGGCCGCTCCGCCTGGTCGAAGGTGCCTCCGGCGGTCGGCAAGACGGTCGTCACGACTCGTCCCGGAGTGTGGGCGCCTGCCCGCTGATGCGCGCCCACTTGTCCAGGAGGTGACCGGCCAGGTAGCGCTCGGGCTGCACCATCACCAGGCGTCGGCCGACGGCGCGGTCCGCGAAGGGGGCGAGCGGAGTGGGGTAGGGCAGGAAGAGGCTGCCCTCGATGAGCAGCGGGGTCCATGTGGGCCAGCCGTCGAAGACCTCGGCGACGACGAGGCGGTGGTCACCGAGCTCCCACACCTGCCCGGTCTCGACCTGGTGCTCGGGCTCCCCGACGGTGACGCCGGCCAGGGCCAGGAGGTCGCCGCGGTTGATCTGCTCGGGCTCGTCGGCGCCGTCGTCGTCCGCGTCGTTCGCGTCGTCGGCCGGGCCGCCCGGGGTGACCTCGGCGAGCATGGCGTCGATCTGGGCGTGGTCGAAGCCGGTGGCAACAAACAGCGCCGGGTCGACCTGCTCCAGGTCGGACAGCATCGCGGCCAGGTCCTCGCCGTCCCAGCCGCCGACGGTGGTCAGGTGGTTGGAGGCGATCAGGTAGGCCTCGGCGTGGGCGTCGTCGCGGGATGCCCATCCGCGCACGACCGGTACGGTCCATGTGCCGTCGTCGGTGACGACCACGCCGTCCGGGGCTGCCTTGCCCGCGTCGCGGCGGCGGACGAGGGTCTCGTAGCGGCCGTGGCCGGCCACCAGCCGGTCGGTGCGCTCGTCCAGCAGGCCGGGCTCGGTGAAGTCGAACTGTTCGACGGAGCGGTCCAGCCCGTCGTCGTCGTGCCCTTTCGGGTTTCGGGCGGCGGGCTGGATCGCGTCCAGCGGCATGTAGTCGATGTAGCGGGGGGCTGCCATGAGCGGGGAACCTAGGCCGCCGCCGGGGCTTAGGTCGCGCCGAGCAACTTCCGGTCCTGAGGTGGGGGTTCAGTTCCCGGCAGGGCCGGAGAGACGTCGGCGCGGGTAGCGGGAGTGGATCGGGCCGATCAGGCTGAACGGGTCGCCGAACTCGGCGACGAGCTGTTCGTAGATCGGCGCGCCGCCGTCCCCGGCGGGCCGCGCCGGTACGAGGGGCGCGGCGGGCTGGGGAGCGGGCGGCCTCTCGGTGAACCAGGGCGAGCGAGGCGCGTGGGGCGCGGGGTCGTACGGGCTGGTCACGGTGTTCCTCTCAACGTGCCTGCGATAGGCGGACGTTAGTTCGACCGACGGACAGTGGGGCCGCTGCGCTGGCCTCATCGGCCCGGCCGGGCGCGCGCGGGAGCGCCTAACCGGGGAGATCGATGCGCGCAGCGTTTGGCGTCCTTACTGGCTTCCACGCGGCGGCGCTCCCCGCTTGGCCGCGCGTACCCGGCGGACCTGGGTACTGCCGGATGTGCGGGTCCGCTTGGTGGGGTAGTCGAGTTCGTGGAGTGCCGGGCGCTCGCTGGGCGGGAGGTCCCAGAACGCCTCCAGCTGCCGCACCCGCGCAGCGATGTCCGGCTCAGGGGCCTTGAGACGCCCGGCGGTGCGCACGTACTCGAACTCGCCGTAGGTGTCGGGAGCCACGCCGTCGAGCAGCACTCGGGCAACGTTCTGCGCCTTCTCGGCGGCGGACTTCGCGGCGCGGTGCCTGTCGTACTCGCCGAGGGCCCATTCGATGTCGGACCTGTCGGTCACCAGGGTGTACGACTCCGGGGAGCGTCCGGCGGCCTGGGCCTCGACCATGCCCCAGCAGTGGGTGCGGGCCGGGCAAAAGCGTTTGCAGATCACGTCGGTACTCGGCCCGGACCGGTCCCGGGGCAGGGCGGTGCCCAGGTCGAGGGCCGTGGCGATCGCGGTCAACCGGCCGAGCGCCCGCCGGGCGGCCTGCTCGTCGAACGGCCGGGTGAACTCCTCGTCCTCGCCGCTCTTGCGCTCGAAGTAGATGATCCTCACCTCGGTCACCGCCTCGCCAGCGAGGTGCAGGGCGAGAGCGTAGAGCTGTGTCTGGTCCCACTCCGTCTCGGGCGGGCCGTCGTCACCGACGACCGCCCACTTCCAGTCTCCGGCGGTCTTGTAGTCGTACAGGACGCCGGTGACCGGGTCGTACTCGTCGTAGCGGCTCGGCCGGTCCAGGCCCGGCAGGGTGACGGACTGCTCGTACAGCCGCCACGGGTAGAGGGCGCGCCGGCGGCGGGACACCGAGTCGTGGATCAGGGTTCCGGCCCGGGCTGCGCGCCGGTCCACAGGGGCCGGGACGTAGCCGGGTGGCGGGTTCTCCCGGTACCAGATCGCGCGGCGGCAGGAACTGGTGTCGGAGGCGCCGATCGACCACTGGCCGGGCTGCTTGGGGCGGCGGGAGCGGCGGCGGCGGCCGCCTCGCTCGGATGCGGCGAGGTCTTCGCCGAGCCGGGCGTGGGCTGCCGCTTGGGCGCGTTCGAGGAGCACGTCCGCGGGGTCGCGGCGGTAGCGGGCGCAGCTGGTGGAGGTGTGGCCGCCGGAGCGTTTCTGTCCCCGGTGCGCGTGACGGGGCGCGCCGCAGCGGCAGGGGAGAGGGCTGGGCCCGATGAGACGGGCGCGGGCTAGTGTGCGGGCTTGCTCGATGAGGGGCTGCATGAGGTGTCCGTGTGGGCAGGCCGCAGGGCCGCGCCGCCGGGGCGCGGCCCTGCGGGTGGAGTGGGCAGCGGAAGCGGGCTAGCCCTCGCGGGCGTCCTCTCTGCTCCACACGGTGGCGTCCGGGTCGAGCCGGATCAGCAGGCCGCCTGCCTCGACGTGCTCGGCCGCCTCGGGGTGGGACCCCAGCGCGGACAGAACGTAGGGGCGCAGCTCGGCGAGCAGAACAGCGAGCTGCCCACCGGTTGCCTCGTTGAGGCTGGTCCCGGTCGCCTTCCGCCATCGGTAGGTGATCTTGGCGACGGTGCTGCCCATCACGGAGGCGTAGGCGCGCAGTTCCTCGCGCAGCTCATCTGCGGTGGGGGGCTCGTCAGCCGGTTCCGCCGAGGTCGCGTCCGGCTCCCTCTCGGACGCCCCTGGCCCGGTGGCTCTGTCGGCCGTCTCGGTGGTGGAGGCGCTGACCACCGTGCCGGGGATGACGGCACCGGGCTGTTCCTGGGATCGGGCCTCGCGTCGGCGCGCCGCTGCTGCCTCGCGTTCCAGTTCGCGCTGAGCAGCGTCGGCTTGCTCCATCTCGGTGTGCTCGTAGATGTTCACCAGCTCGCGGGGGAATGCGATGCGCCATGCCTGGGCTTCGGCCACCTTGCCGATCATGTGGGCGCCCATGGTCGGCCACAGGCCGGTCAGGATGCGCCGTCCGGTTTTGACTCCTCTGCCCGTGCGCGGGTCGTCCTGCCACTCGTCCTTGCCGACGGCGAACTCGGAGAAGAGGGCGACGGCTTGGGTGACCGTCTCGTCTCCGGCGATGCTGCGGTGTTCGATGCGGCACATCGCGGCGGCGGGCGGGTGGTCGTGGAGCCACACGTCAACCCAGCGACGGCGGTTGATGCCGTCCTCGCCCCGAACCCACCATGTCGGGTCGTCTTCGGGGCCGGTCCAGAACGGGCCGACGCGGCGGATGAACCGGCCGGTGCGCTGCCCAATGTGCCGGAACCCGTCGATGCCGGTCTGCGCGGTGTAGTACAGCTCCTCTTGGCCCTGCACCTTGCGCTTGCGCTGGATGTAGTAGATCTCGCGGCGGAAGGGGTCCAAGCCGGTCGACTTGCAGATGTGGAAGAACGCGACGAGGTCGTGCGTCGGGGCGTGCGCGAGGCCGATGGCGGCGAGAGCGGCCCGCTGGGCCTTCGTCCAGAACCGCTGCTCGCCGGTGATCTCCAGGACCTGGTCGGCCGTCTCGATGGTCATCTCCGCGCGGTTGTCCGTCAGCGGGGTGACCGGTTCGGTCGCGGGGGGTGTTCGCTGAGCTGCTGCTGTCACCTCAGGGTGCCTTCCTTGTCTCCGTGGCGGCACCGGGGTTCGCAGGCCCCGGTGTGGCTGCCTGCCTCCACACTCACGTCAGCCCGGCCTGCGTGGGAACACCCACCACGTGGCCAAATCGGCTGCGGATCAGGGAGATTAGGAAGTGTGGCCGCCGGGCCCGCGGGTTGCGAAGCCGCCCGGGTCCGCGTGCTCCCCTTGATAGGAGACAGCCCCGAAGGGCTTGTTGCCAGAGCACACGGCCGGTCGGCCCGGCGGCCACATCATCACTCTAGGGTAGCGCCGGCCGCAGACACAGGGCCGGCTACCAACCGGACCGGCGGTCCGGGGCGGTCGCACGCTCCAGCGCTCCGGCGCCGGCATGCTGCCACAGGCCGTCGTAGAACGTCTTGGAGGCCACAACGGCAAGGGCGACGGTGGTCAAGGCGGTCTGCGCGTGGGCGATGTCCCCGCGGGCGAGGACGGTGACGATGCCGACGATGCCGGAGGCCACGGCCCCGACGACGGCGCGCACCGGCTTGGTCCAGTGCGGCTGCTGGACGAGCGCGGTCGCCCAGGGGGTGACGGCGCCGAGCAGCAGGCCCCACGCCTCGGTGTCGTTCAGGATGTTCACGGTCGTCTCCTGGTGCTGGTGATGGGCGGGCTTGGCGCTCAGAGCGGCCAGGTCGCGACGAACGCGACGCCGGCGGCGGCCAGGTAGCCGGCGGTGAACCGGTATCGGGCCAGGAGGCCGGCGCGCGGGGCTACTCGCGCGGCGGCCGTTCGTCCCTTGACAGCGCGGCGGGCAACCCCGCGAGGGTCAGGCCCGTGATGATCACGCTCGGGTCGGCCGGCGGCGTCCACGCCTCCCGCACGATCACCGCCGCTCCGAGCAGGAACAGGACCAGGTCCCGGATCGACTTCCACCCGGTGATCTCGCTCCATCTGGTCCTCCGTCGGTGTCGTCGGCCAGCGGGAGGCTGCTGGTCGTCCGGGTCCCGTTCCACAGCCGGGGACGGTAGGGCGCGGCGGTGTCTACGGTCGCGTCGAGGTTCCGCGCAGTTCGGCGATGGTGGATTCGAGCTCGGCGATCCGCCGTTCCAGGTCGGCTTCCCGCGCAGTGCGTACGGCGATCTCCTCGCGGGCGAGAGCGAGTTCCGCCTGCGCGTGCCCCCAGGCCTCGGCCATCTGGTTGCGCAGCCGGGCGATGTACAGCTCGGCGTCCACGGTGATGGGCTGGGTGTTGTGCTCCATGGTGGCGGGGGCTCCGTTCACTTCGTCGGGTTGGTGGTGTCGCTGGTGGCCGGCCGGGTGCAGTCGGCTGTCTTCCGCAGGCGCTGGACGCCAGTCCGGAGCAGGGCGGCTTCGGCAGGGGTGAGCCGGCGCCGGTCGGCGGTGCTGAGCAGACGGTCGAGCTGTTCGGGGGTGGGGCCGTCGGTCATGCCGCGTCCTCTCCGATGCGTTGCGCCTCGTCACGGCGGGGCACCGCGGCGTCCCACACCGGTGTGGTGAAGGCGTCCGGGTTGACGCGGGTCGTCTCCTCCTCGACGGGCGGGCGGGGCTGGGCGACTTGCCGGCGGGTCTGCTCCACGATCTCCGTCTTCGCGGCCACTCCCTCCGGGGTGATGCCGTGGTGGCGCCGGATGATGTCGAGCGGATCCGGCGCGGGCTTCGCCGCTGCCGCGCGGCGCGTGCCCGCGGTGGGTCCGGCCGTGACGGCGACACGGGTCCGCTTGGTGTGGGCGATCCGTTCGAGGTGGGCCTGCCGGGCGGTGGCCCGGTCGGGCGCGTTGTGCAGGGTGACGGGCGCCGGCTCCCCGACGGCGAAGCTCTTTGCGGCGGCCGGGTCGGCGCTGCGCTGCTCCAGCGGGTCTGGAATCCACGGCTCGTGGAGCAGCATGTCGAGGATCATGTCGATGCCGTCCGGGGTGGTGTGGTCGATGTCGTACTCGGCGGCCCGCCACTCCAGCGAGGTGGTCGGGAAAACGGTGACGTGGTGGTCCCCGTCCGGCCGTTGCTGGCGCACGGCCCAGCACTGCGTCGGCCCGACATTGATCTGGGCCGCTTCGAGTACCCGGTACTCCTCGGGCATGGTTGCTCCCCGTTCGTGTCAGATGCGGTAGCACCAGAAGCCGACGGAGCCGTCGCTGCTGGCGGAGGCGAGGGTGGTGGTGAAGCCGGTGAGGCTGGATGCGGTGACCTGCCAGGCCCTCACGGCTTGCCAGTCCCGCAGGGTCACGATCGGCACCATCGCGGATTGCATCGTCGGCCCGTAGGAGAGCGACATGGACGTCCAGTTGGTCATCCCGACCGTGCCGGTGAACAGCCCGCGGTCCGGCTCGGCGTACCAGTAGTTCAGGAAAGTGCCCTTGTACTGGAGGGTCGTGGCGTCGATCCACAGTTCGGTGTTGCCGCCCCGGTCGTTGCTCCGGCCGATCTGGACGCCTGAATCCGCAGCGACCACGTAGCCCTTGACCGAGTCCTCGACCATGTACGCGAGCGCGGCACCTTGGCTCGCGTTCATCCGGACCGTGCCGCCCCACGGCCTCTGGGTGTCGGTGCGGATCGTCTCCAGCGCCGACATGTACTCGGTCAGGTAGAGCCGGTAGGCCGTCGACTGCCCGTTGTGCTGGAAGGTGCCGCTGTTCAGCCCGATGTACGCCGCGCCGTTGCTTCCACCGACCGCGTTGACGAAGGCGTAGTTGTTGCCGTTGGTGGGGAAGAAGCGGATCTCCGGGAGGCCCCCGCCGGGGTTGATCTCGATGCGCTGCCCGGTGGTTCCGCTGGACAGGCCGCCGACGATCCGCACGTCGCCGGTGGTCGCGGAGACGGAGACGGTCTTCACGCCGTTGGCGTTCCACGCCTCGATGCCAGCGGAGTTGAGCTCCACCCTCGCGCCGGTGTCGGCGGTCTTGATGCGCGCGGAGACCGTGACGTCCGCGTTGAGCTTGCCGACGGTCAGCTTGCTCGCGGAGACGGTGCCGATGTTGGCGTCCTGGATGGTGGCGAGCGCGATCTTCGCGCCGATGATCGTGGCATCGGCGAGCTGGGCGGTCCCGATGATCTGGTCGGCGAGGTCGGACCTGATGACGACGGTCGGAACGGCGGAGGCCTCGGCAGAGGGCTGCGAGGCGTTGCCCGCCCGGTCGCGGGCGACGAACTTGATGTAGTAGGTGGTGCCGTAGGACAGGCCGGTGATCGGGGCGGCCGCCGCTCCGGCGAGCCGGTCGACGATCGTCGCCGCGCTGGGGGCGAACCCGGCTGCCCTGGAGGCGTGCACCTCCACCTCGGCGAAGTCCGCGGGCATTTCCTCGCCCTGCGCCCCTCGCCCGTCCCACACCGCCCGCAGCGCGCCGATCAGCGAGGTCACCGCTGGCTTCGACGGCACCGGGGGCGGGGTGGTGTCGCTGGCGAGGATGGTCTCCTCCGACAGCCGCCAGGTGGAGGAGTTCCCGGAGGCGTCCACGGTGCGCACCCGGGCCTGGACGCGCTGCCCGGCCGGCAGCTGGTCGTAGTGGGCGATGGTGCCGTTGACCGCCTGCTCCGGGGACCACTGGGGGTCCTGCCCCGCGATCCGCAGGCCGGGCAGCAGGTAGGAGACGTAGTAGTTGCCGGCGTCGTCGTACACGGTGCCGTCGGCGTTCTGCGTCACCGCGGGCCAGGACACCGCCAGCGCGGCGTGCTGCTGCCCGCCCCGGTCCAGGTAGGCCCAGGAGCCGAGCAGCACCGCGTCCGGGGCCTTGGGGGCGACGGTGTCGTTGCGGTCGCCGAGCGGCGGCAGCGGGGTACGGGAGGCGGTCGCCGAGCCGTTGGTGAGGGCATCCAGCTGCCGCTGCACCCGGATGCGCTGCTCCACGAACAGGTCGTTGAGTTCCAGGCTGCTGCTGGGCTGGCCGGTGTTGTCGTACGTGGTGGCGATGGTGCGCACCCGCAGCGGCTCCAGCGTGGCCGGGTCGGTGCGCCGCTGGTCGTAACGGATGTAGTCCCCGGCCCGGTAGTCGATGCCGGGCCGGTGCTGGGTGGCGGCCGGGTCGAGTTCGATCGTGAAGCCCTCGGAGGCGGCGCCCATGCCGCCGAGGGTGACCCGGGCGAGTTCCGCGAGGGTGGTGGCGTCGGTGATGCCGCCCCGGCCGTCAAAGGCCTCGCGGCGTCCGTATCGGGCGGCCGCGGTCGGGTTGACGACCTCGGCGAGGTTGCCGGAGTCGCCGGAGGCCAGCAGGTGGGAACGCACCGAGCGGCGGGAGCGCTGCCGGGGGCCCTTGAGGACGTCCCGGCCCAGGTACAGCACGATGCCCGGGTGATCGGTGGCGCAGACGGTGTCGGGCACGTAGGCGCGCAGCCGGTAGCCCTCCATCCGCACGTCTGCCCACCCCGCGCCGGTGATCGAGGTGACGGTCTTGAGCAGGTCGCCGCCGGCGTCGTACTGGACGGTGTACGTGGTGGGCCAGGGGCGGCCGGCGCTGTCGGCGGCGGAGGTGAAGTCCCAGGTGATCTCAGTCAGGGCGCCGCGGGCTTGGGCGCGCTGCAGGAGGGTGGCGATGACGACCCCGGGGGTGGCGTTGACGAACGGGAAGTGCGCGTCGAGGCCCTGCACGGCCTGGCCGGGGGTGTGGCCGACCGGGTAGATCACGGCGCGCTCCAGAAGGGCGAGGGCGCCCCGGCAGCCGACCTGGATGGGCCGGGCCTCGCCCGCGTCGTCGGCCGGGTCGTCGCCGTCGTCCTCCAGCAGGTACCGCTCGGGCTTCTCGACGCCGTCGATGACGAGGGAGAGCCGCGGGTCGTCCCCGGACAGCAGGCCGGCGCCCGGGGCGTTGCGCGGGTAGGTGAAGGTCAACGTGCCGACGCCGTTGTGCTCGGCCTGCGTCTTGAGGTCGGCGGGGTAGGGCAGCAGCCCGAGCAGGCTGCCGCTCGGGCTCAAGACGCGCAGGTGGACGGCCACGGTGGTTCTCCGGTCAGGTCAGGTAGGCGCGGCGGCCGGTGACGGTGAGCTGGGTGGTGGGCCCGGTGTTGGTTCCGGTCAGGCGCACGCTCGGCGGCTTGCCGGGGCGGCCGGGGGCCAGGCGCAGGAAGGCGGGCCCGGTGTTGGTCAGGCGGCCCGGGTCGGGGACGAAGCCGCCACCGCCGGTCAGCTGCCAGGTGGCGGCGTCCACGGTGAGGGTCTGCCCGGCGCCGATCTGCCCGGTGTAGGTGAACGAGTCGCCGCCGGTTGCGTCGGTGGTGTCGGTGACGGTCGGGGCGGTGATCGGCCCGGTGAGCAGATAGGCGAGCTGCTCCATCGGCGCGGTCGCGTCGGCGAACTCGGTCAGCACCAGGTCCTGGGGCACGGGCGTCCCGGGGGCGGTCGCCCGGGTGCTGGTGTCGGCGGACACCCAGTACCCGGCGGGCACGTTGACCTCCAGGCTGATGCGCATGCCGCTCTGGCCCAGCGGCGTCGGGGTGAGCGCGGACAGGACCTCGCCCTCGCAGCGGCGCACCTGGCCGGCGGCGGTGTGCCGCTCGAAGGTGAGCAGCCGGTGCGGCCGGGCGACGACGCGCAGCAGGTCCTCCCACGCCGCTTCGACGTCCTGCCAGCCGCCCCTGGTAGGGGCCAGCCACAGGGCGAGGGTGAACTTGCCGGGGCCGTGGTGCTTGGGCCGCCACAGCTCCCCGATGCGGTTGGGCACGCTGGCGTTCGTGCCGACGACGGCCGGGGTTCCGGTCAGCCCGGCCCGGTACTCGACGTCGCGCACCAGGCCGTCGGTGAGGTCGTAGCCGTCCACCAGCCAGCGTTCGCGGGCCATCAGGCGCTCTCCTTGTCGAACAGGCCGAAGCTGGCGAGGGCCCGCAGCCGGTTGTTGACGGTCTCCCCCGGCGTCTCGGGCAGCGGGTTGGTGATGTACTGCACGATCGCGCCGGGCGAGATGACGGTGCCGATGCGCTCGCCCTGGGCGCTGTCGGCGAGCTGCCCGCGGGCGGCGTTGATCGCGCTGACGGCGGCGCTGCCTCCGAGGCCGCGCACGGCCTGCGGGGTGAGGATGCCTTCGCCGGGGCTGAGGCGGGCCAGGGCGCTGTCCTGGCCGGGCGCGTAGCCGGGCACCACTCCCCCGGTGGAGTAGCCGCGTACGAAGGCCAGTACGCCGTCCACGGCCCGGTTGACCATGCCGCGCAGCATCTTGCCCCACGCGTTGTCGGGCATCCAGTTGAACCAGCCCCTCACCGGGTTGAGGGCCTTGGCCAGGGCGCCGGCGGCCCAGCCGCGGAGTTGGTCGACCGCGCCGTCCACGAGGCCGCCGAGGAAGAAGCCCTGCACGGGCGCGCCGGCGTCGGCGAGACGGCCGGCGCGGGCGGCGTCGTTGAGGGCGGTGATGCCGCCTTCGCCGCCGAGCTGGCGCACGGCCTGCGGCACGAGTACGCCCTCACCCGGGCTGAGCATGGCAGGCACGGTGTCGCGTCCGGGCGCGTACCCGGGCACGACACCGCCTCGGGCGAACCCGACGGTGAAGCTGGGGAGCTTGCCGAGGCCGAAGCTGTCGGCGATCCAGTTCCAGGCCTTCCTGATCCCGTTGTCGTACACGGTGTTAACGAGGAAGCGGATCGGCGGGGCGAAGATCCCCGACAGCTTGCCCCAGGACCAGGCCGCGAAGGAGACCATGCTGTCGAGGGCGTAACGCACGCCGTCGGCGAGCCCGCCGATCGCCCCGTTGACGACGTTACGGAACCACTCGGACTTCTGGTAGGCGGTGGTGAACGCCAGCACCAGGGCGGCGGCCGCGGCGACGATCAGCATGATCGGGTTGGCGGACAGCAAGGTCAGGGCGCCGCGCACCGCGCCGATCGCATTGGAGACGAACACGATGCCGCCCGCGACGCCGGCCATCGTCAGCAGCGCCGAGACGAAGGCGCCCATGCCGGGAATCGACAGCAGCAACTGCACGGCGGAGGCGACGGCCTGGATGACGAACAGGAACCCGGACAAGGTGTTGCCGAGGCCGCCGAGTTGGGCGGCGATGCCGACGATGGAGTTGAGCAGCCCGAGCAGCTGGTCCCACAGCTGGCCGTTGCCGAGCGATCCGGCCAGCTGCATGACCGCGGGCAGCACCTCGGTACGCAGCCGGGCGATCAGCGGCGCGAGTGCCGGGTTATTGGTGAAGTTGAACCAGGCGACGCCGAGGGCGCCGACCAGCCGCCCAACCTCCTGGAGGACGGGGACGGTGTTGGCGAAGTATCCGGCGAGCTTGGCCTGCGTCTCACCTTCGCCGGTGAGCGTGCGGAAGGAACTCGCGGCGTTGGCGAGAGAGTTGAGGAGCTGCTGTCCGGCGGGGGCGGCGGCGCGCCCGATGTTGAGGACACCGAGGCCGATGTCCCGCAGGATGCCCCACAGCTGGGCGCCGGTGTCCCCGGCGCGCTGGAAGAACGCACCGAGCTGGCCGCCGTCGCGGCGGGCCTGGATGAACGCGGCGGCCAGGGCGAGACCACGTTCGGTGGCGCTGGCGAGGCGCTCCAGCAGCGGCGCGGCGGCGACCGTGATGTTGCGCAGGCCGTCGGCCGCGCTCAGGCCGGCGTTCGCCAGCGAGCCGATGACCCGCGTGTTGGTCGAGGCGACCTGCGCCAGGTCCGCCCGCCACGGCCCGGACGTGGCCATCTCCGCGCCCCGGACGGCGGCCTGGCCGAGCACCTGCCCGGTGTCGCCGATCGCCCGGTTGAAGATCGGCAGCAGGCTCAGCCCGCGGCTGATCGCCGTCTCCAGTGGAGGCAGCAGCGCCTCCTGCGCGGTGTCCCGCAGCCCGCGCAGGGCAGGCTGCACCGTCCCGGAGATGAACCGGGCGAAGCGCTGCCCGGCCGGGGAGAGCGCGTTGAGCGCCTGTTCGGCGGCGCTGGCGGCGCCAGCGGCGGAGGCCAGCGCCTGCGACTGGTCCCGCACCGCGCGGGCGACGTCCCGCTGGGCGTCCGCTACCTGCTCGGCGGAACGCTGCTGCTGGCGCTGCGCCTCACGCACCGCCTTGTCGAGGTCGTTGTGCGCGTCCTGGACCTCGCGCACCGCCTCGACGCGGGCCCGGGCGGCCTGCTGCTCGGCCTCCTGGACACCCCGGACCGCGTCCTGCTCGGCCTCCTGGGCGCGGGCCAGCTGCTCCTTCGCGGAGGTGACCTGGTCGCTGCCCTCGACGCCCTGCTGGTTGGCCTTCTTGACGTCCTCGGCGAGCCGCTTGTTGCGGGTGCGGACGTCCTCGAGCTGGTTGACCGCCTCCTGGTAGGAGATCTGGGCTTCGCGCCGGTCCGTCTCCGACGAGAACGGACTGACGTTGACCTGGTTGAGCCGGGAACGGGCCTGCTCCAGGGAGAGCAGCGCCTTCTGCTCCTCCAGCGGCCCCCGGGCCGCGTCCCGGTTCAGGTCCTCCAGGGTCCGCGCGGCCTGCTGCCGGGCGTCGTTCAGCGCCTGCTGCGCCTGCGCGGCGGCCTGGTGTGCGCGGGTGACCGTGAGCTCCGCCGCCGCCAGCTGCCGGTCGGCGGCGGCGACCTGTGCCACCGCCCGTTCCTGGACGTCGGCCAGCCGGCGCCGGGACTGCGCGACCTGCTCGGCACCGCGCAGGGCCTGCTCGTCGCTGTCGCGCTGGGCGGCGCCGAGTCGGCGCTGCGCGTCCGCCACCCG
>NZ_JAHSQD010000199.1 GCF_020103755.1 Streptomyces sp. LS1784 | reverse complement strand
CCGCGCCCACGGCGACGCCGCCGAACGCGAGCGCGGAGGTCAGCGCCGCCGCCCCGGACAGCCGGGCGAGCCGTTCACCGAGTCCCCGGCTCACCGGTGCCGCCCCGGGGTGGCCGCGATGCGGCGACGGGCGACGAGGACGGCCGCGGCGCCGAGCGCGGTCAGCGCACCGGCGCCCGCCGTCAGCGCCAGTGCCTGGCTTCCGGTGCTGGCCAGATTGCCTGAACCGGTCTGCCCCGGCACGCCGCCGGACGCAGCGCCACCGCCGGACGAGGGGGTGTCGGTGACCGGGATCGGCGCGGTCGTGGTGGGCGAGCCCGTCGGGGTGCCGGAGGGCGTACCGGTCGGTGTCCCGATGGGAGTACCCGTCGGGGTCGGCGTCGGCGTCGGCGTTCCGCCAAGGTTGCGGGAGAGCGTGCCGAAGGAGATCCCGGTGGCACCGCCCAGGACCTGCGTCGAGGCCCGGACGTCCGAACCCTGCTGCCCGCCGGAGGCGACGTTGAACCCGCCGTCACCGTTCTGCTGGCCCGCGAGGAAGTCGAGCGCCTTGGCGATCTGTCCACCGTAGGTGGCCTGGCGCAGCGTCATGCCCTGGACGGCCAGCGCGGCCGAGTTGGTGGAGTCGCCGGCCGCACCGGGGAAGCCACCGTCGGGCAGCTGCCGCGCGGCGAGCCAGCCGAGCCCCTTGTCGACCGCCTGGGCGGCCTCGTCCCCGGGGACGAGGGCGAGGGCCATGACGGCCATGGCCGTACTGTCCACGTCGGAGTCGCCGGTGGCGGGGATCAGGCTCGGCCAGGAGCCGTCCGGGTGCTGGAGGCTCTTCAGGTAGGCGATCGCGGGGGCAGCGTCGGTCGCGTCCCCGGCCCGGAGCTGGGCCATGACGGCGAGCGACTGGGAGAAGACCGAGGTGGCGTAGGTGTAGTTGCCCGGGGCGTCGCAGCCGGTGTTCGCGTCGGCCCTGGTGCACACCATCGCGGCGAGGGCGGCGATCAGGTCGCGGCCGCCGAAGGCCCGCGGGTTGCGGCCGACCACCTCGGCGAGCAGCGCCTCCTTGCCGATGGACCCGCCGCCGGCGTACTCGGTGCCGATCGCGGTCCAGTCGTTGACGGTGCGCTCGCTGGCGTCCTTGCCCTGCTGATCCAGGAAGTCGACGATCCTGCGCAGCGCGGCGTCGTCGGTTCCGGTCGCGGCGAGGGCGTAGGCCCCGTCGATGGTCAGGCCGAAGTCGGCGAAGGCCGGGAACCCCTCGTAGTAGTGACCGTCGATCAGACGGGACGGGTCGGTGAGGTAGGCACTCCCCTTGGCCGCGTCGGGCTTCCTCCCCGCAGGCGGGGTCGGCGTGGTCGTGGCACCGGCCGGATCGTGCCGGACGCTGGTGAGATCGGTGCCGGTCAGGACCAGGATGGCCTGCTCGGTGGCGGCGGTGTCCGGATCAGTGGTCGACGCGTCCGGGCCGAAGCCGCCGTCCTTGCCCTGGCGGGCGGCGAGCCAGGCGGTGGCGGCGGCCCGGCGAGAGCCCTGGCCGGTGGCCTTGAACGCCTGGGCGGCGCTTGCGGTGCTGGTGGTGTCGCCGGGGGCGCCGACATACGGCAAAAGGGAGCCGTCGGGCTGCTGGCTCGCCGCGAGCTGGTCGGCGGCCTTCTTGGCGGCTGCTTCGTACCCGGGGGCCGTGCGCAGGGCGAGGACCGCGAGGCCGGTGGTGAGCGGGTCGGATTCGCAGTGGTCACCGGCGACGATCATCGATCCGGCCATGCCGCCGTCGGCGCACTGGAGCGCCGTGAAGCGGGCGAGCGCCGGGGCGGGCGGTGCGACGCCGGCGCGCTGGAGGGCGATGACGCCGAGGGACTGGACCCAGGGCGAGGCCGCACCGAGGAAGTCCCCGGCAGCGGTGCACTTGCCGTTCTCCCCAGCTACGGTGCACACGTGCTCGGTGAGCACGGCAACCAGGTCCCGGCCGCCGAAGGCACGGGGGTCGCGACCCGTACTCTCGGCGACGAGGGCCAGCAGGGCGGCAGCCCTCGTGTCGGGCCTGTCGGTCGGACCGTCGGGGTACAGGAACGCGTCGGTGTGGTCCGCGAGGAAGCCGATGACCTTTCGCAGCGCCGGGTCCTGCGTCCCGGCGGCAGCGAGCGCGATGGCGGTGAGGGCGGTCCGGGGGTAGTCCGGCCCAGGGGCGGCCCAGTTCTCCATGTGATCGCCGCCGACGAGTTGACCGGCCAGCCAGGCCGCGGCGGCCGCCGGATCACCCGTGGCGGACGGCGATCCGGTCGGG
Source organism: Streptomyces sp. LS1784 (assembly GCF_020103755.1). Classification (GTDB taxonomy): domain Bacteria; phylum Actinomycetota; class Actinomycetes; order Streptomycetales; family Streptomycetaceae; genus Kitasatospora. Next base: position 11,034 of record NZ_JAHSQD010000199.1, on the reverse strand, counting down.
CTCGGGGTCGCGGAAGGGGACACAGAGGGCGAGGGGCCGCCGTTCTTGGTGCGGACGGAGTCCGGAGTGAAGCTCGGCGCCCCGCTGGTGCCGCCGATGTCCGTGCCGCCGTAGACCCAGGCCTCCACCTCGCCGGGCTTGGGCTTCTGCGTGCCGGCCCCGAACCGGCTGTAGGACCAGGTCTGTTGGCCGGGCTCGGCGATCCAGTACGACCAGTACGCGGTGGCCTGCGGTGTGTTGACGCACGGCTCCTCGGCCGGTGTCGGGTACTGGACGCCGCCGTTGAAGGTCCCTGTCCCGAGCCGGCAGATGAAGGCGGGTCCGTCGTGTCCGGTTCCGGTCGTGGTGAAACCGGCATTGTGCAGCAGGTTCATGCCCGTCGTGGGGTGGGCGTCGCAGCCCCGGACGACACCGCCGCCCCAGTGGCTGAAGTCGACGGCGACGATCGCGCCCGTCGTTGCCGTGCACTGCTCGATCGGGTCGGCTGCCGCGGTTCCGGGGTGTCCGAGCAGGACCGTGCCGCAGGCGGCGACCGCGACGGTTCCGGCGATCACCAGGGAGGCGAGGTCCCGGTTTCTGTGACGTGTGCGATTGCTGCTGACCCTCACGGCGACTCCCTGGTCGGTCGACACGGGAGGCAACGGCGCAGCCCACGGCACCCCGGGAAGGGGGCCGCCAAGACTGCGTCGTAGTCCGCGACGACGCAAGTGCTCTGTGAACAGACCCCCGGTCCAGGCATTCCGGCTCACCCACCCTCAGGTGGGTCCACGGTTGCGGGTCAGCGCCGGAGTTGGACCGGCTTCCCCTGAATGCCGAGGGCAAAAAATCGGTTCATCAGACCATGGCGGCCGATGAGGAGTCAACGGGGCGTCAGATCGTTCACATCACCTCGTCGGACGACGGGACGTGCGATAGCGTCCGCTGTGGCCGAGTGGGGGAACCCGGTGCGAATCCGGGGCTGACGCGCAGCGGTGTGGGGCGGTGGTCGTGCCGTCCCGAGCCCGAATGCCCGCCCGGCCGTGCACCACGGCGAAAGCCGGCCCACGCGATCCGGGCGGCGACCGCTCCGGCAGTCGCGCGCCCCGAGTGGACGCAGGAATTCCGGGGCAGGGTCGGCGCCCGCCACCCCAAGGAGCCTGTCCCGTGCCCCTCCTCACCCCATCCCGTGCTGCCTCGGCGACCACCGTCGCGCTGGCGGCCGGTGCCCTGTTGCTCTCTGCCGTCCCCGCCCACGCGACCGCCACCCCGGCCCAGATAGCCACCTCCAGGAGCACCGGCGTCACGTACCTGAAGTCTCTCCAGGCCGCCGACGGCAGCTACGTCACCGGCGGCGGGCTCTCCAACGAGTGGGCCTTCAGCGCGCTCGCCGCCGCTGGAACGGCCGCCGCCGACGTCACTCCCGGCGGGGACACCACCAAGAACGCCCGCCTGGTGTACCGCAACCAGCTCGCCGCCCCCGGCCGGCCCAGCGCCTCGCCCGTGGCCACGGACTACGAGCGCGGCATCCTCAACGCCTACGCCGCGGGCATCGACCCCGCCCGCGTCGGCCCCGGCCGCAATCTCCTTGCCGACCTCACCGCCTACTGGCAGAGCGCCGAGCCCGGCTACTACGGGCCGTCCGCCAACTTCAACGGCACCGTCTTCGGCCTGCTCGCCCTAGCCGGCGCCAAGACCCAGGCCGGCGCCCAGCGCTCCCCGCAGAAGCTCATCGACGCCTCCGTCACGGCGGTGCGCGCCAACCAGCACAACGACGGCGGCTGGAACTACAGCAAGGCCGCGGGCGACCCGACGGCGCTCGCCCAGGGCAGCGACATCGACATGACCGGCGCTGCCATGGCCTCCCTGTGCGCAGGCGGCGTGCCCAACACCGACCCGGCGATCGTCGCCGCCAAGAACTTCCTCAAGGGCAAGCTCGCCGCCTCCGGCGCCTTCAACGCCATGTTCGGGGTCAACACCGACTCCAACGGCTGGGCCGTGTCCGGCCTCAACGCCTGCGGCATCAACCCCCAGGGCGCCGACTTCACCAGCGGCACCGGCAAGACTCCGGTCGACTTCCTCATCGCCCAGCAGTTCAAGCCCGGCGGCGGCTTCAAGTACCTGCCCACCGACACCAGCCCGTCGCCCTACGCCTCCGTCGACGGCCTGCGCGCCGTCGCCGGCGCCGGGTTCACCGCCACCCCGCCCACCCCGACCACCGCGGGCGAGCCCACCTGGGCCGCCACCACCGACTTCACCGCCGGCACGGCCGCCCGCCTCTCCCTGGTCGTCGACGACGGCACCAGCGCGCTCAGGGTCTGCGCCGTCACCCTCACCCCCACCGGCACCACCACGACCCTCGGCGACGTCCTCGACCCGGCGGGCACCGCCACCCCGAGCGGCTGCGTCACCTCCGTCACCCCGTCCACCGGCGGCGGCACCATCACCGCGCTCAACGGCACGGCCAACGGCGGCTCCTCCACTTGGAAGGTCAGCCTGGACGGTGCCACCGCCACCGCCGCCACCCGGGCCACCACCGTCCACCTCGGCGACACCGTCTCGCTGCGCTACGGCAGCTGACCGCACGACGCCGGAGGGGGCGCCGACCCCTCGCTCCGGCGGGAACGATCCACGACGGCCCGGCGGCGGATCCGCCGCCGGGCCACCGGAGACAGGGGGACGGATGGCGATGAGTGTTTCCGGATGGGCGGCAGGCGGCTACGTGGCACTGGTCGGCACGCTCGCCGCGCTGGGCGGGCTGACGCAGAACGGACGCTTCTACCTCGGCGCGATCGCCCTCACACTGCCCACGGGACTCCTGGCTCTGGCGGCCGTGTACCTCGCACGGGGTCTGCTGACGGGCATCGGCGGGCTGTTCACCGAGACGCGCCTGCCCGATGGCGACGACCCCGCATGGCTGACCACCGCGGGCATCGTGGTCAACACGCTGTTGTTCACGGCCGCTGCGGTAGCCACGGTGTTGCTGGTCGAACACTTCGTCCGGCGGCGCCGATTGTCCCGCGGCGCCTGAGCCCCTGTCGCCGGCGCCCCGGCTCCTTCCGGAGAAGGGACCGGGGCGCCGGTCGGCCTCCGCGTTTCAGGGCGCGGTGATGCCCGGCTGCGCGCCGGCACCGAAGGACCAGCCCTCGACGTCGCCGGGTGCCGGGTTGTAGCTGCCCGCGCCCAGGCTGCTGTACGACCAGGGGCCGCCGTGCTGGGCGTGCCAGTACGACCAGTAGGCGCTGCCGGTCGGGTTGGTGCAGGTCGTCGGCAGGGCGTTGATGGTGCAGACGAAGCCCGGGTAGCGCGGGTGGAAGGCGTACGAGAATCCGGCGCCGGTCAGCGCGGCCAGGCCACTGGCCGGGTCGCCGAGCGCGCAGCCGGTCTGGATGCCGCCGCCGACGGCGGTGAAGTCGACCACGACGGTGACTCCGGTGGTGCCGGTGCAGGCGGCCGCCTGCGCCTGCGGGGCCTGGACGGCGCAGACGCCGAGCAGTCCGGCGGTGAGGGCCGCCGCGGCGGCGATCGACCCGAGCGTACGGCGGGCCGGGCGGACCGCGGTGAGAGTGTCGGTCATCGGTGAAATCCTCCTGGTGTCAGGCTCGTTCAGCGCGCGACCGGGGCCGGGCAGGCCAGGGTCGGGGCATCGGGGCGGGCCCCGGAAGCGGAGAGGGTGGCCAGCGGGGTGCCCGCGAGGCCGAGGACGGCCTGCGCGGTGGCCCGGGCGCCGTTGCCCGCGTTGAAGCCGGACGCGTCATAGGCGACGGCTCCGCGGACCGCCGGGTCGGCGGAGCAGCCCTGCTGGAACGTGACCAACCGGCTCCAGCCCTTGAGGCCGGCGACGAGGCGCCCGCCGGAGAGCAGCGCCTGGGTGGCCAGGCCGGTGGTGTTGGCATTGGAGGCGCTCGCCCCGGCCGCCGCGAACCCGCCGTCGGTGTTCTGGTGGGCGGTGAGCCAGCCCAGGCCCGTGTTCGCCTTGGCGGCGCGACCGGTGGCGGCGAGGGCCTGGACGGCGAGTGCGGTGGCGTCGGGGTCACTGGTGCAGGTGGCCTGGCCGAAGGAGACCGGGAAGCCGCCGTCCGCGCACTGGCTGTTCGCGAGGAAGTCGACAGCCGCCGCCGGAGCGTCACCGGGTGTGCGGTGCAGGGCGATCACGGCGAGGGACTGGCCGAAGGCGTTGCTGTAGTCGCCCCACTGGGAGCGGTCGGAGAAACGGCCCTCGGCGGTCTGCAGCGAGCGCAGGCGGGCCGGCAGGTCGACGCCGCCGAAGGCCGTCGGGCTCCCACCGCGGACCTCGACGGCGAGCAGCAGCTTGGCGGTCGCGCCCGCGTAGGCCTCGGTGGTGCCGTCGCCGAGGTAGCCACTGATGATCTCGGGCTTCGCCAGCCAGGCGGTGGCCTTCGCGGCGGCCTCGTCGGAGCTGTGCGAGGCGGCGAAGGCCAGCACGGCGTCCACGGTCAGGCCCTGGTCGGGGTAGGCGGTCCCGTTGAAGACGGACTCGAAGTGGTCGCCGTCCACGAGCTGGCGGGCCAGCCAGCCGCCCGCGGCGGCGTCGGGGCGGACCGTCGGGGACGAGGTCGCGGCGGCGGGCGCGGCGTGGGCGGCGGTGGCCGCCGGGAGCGCGGTGGCGAGTGCGAGGGCGGGTATCGCGAGCAGACCGAGAGTGCGGCGGAGCGCGGGCATGGGTGCCTTTCCGGGCCTGGACGCAGGGGCCCGGAGGACGTCGGCGACACGCCGGGCAGCCCTCGGAGCTCCGGCCCGCAGACCACGACGGGAGGAGGGGACGACACACCTCCGCCGACGGGTAATCGGGCTCGCCGCCGACGTGGAGCCGGAGGCCTACCGTTGCGGGTCAGCGCCGGATTCGGACCGGACTTCCCCCATCGGCGGAGTCGCTACTTGACGGCCCATCATGGCGAAACGGAAAAGATCCGGTCAAGGGTTCGTGCGTCACGTCACGGTGGTCCATACCCGGCTTCGCGACGCGCTCCTCCCGGCTGCCGGCGTGATCAGGGTGTCTCGGACGGCAGAATGCCTCTCATGCGGCACATCTTCGTCATCGGCATCGGCGCGGGCGACCCCGACCACCTCACCCTGCAGGCGGTCAAGGCACTCGCCCGCACGGATGTCTTCTTCATCCTCGACAAGAGCGAGGAACGGCAGGACCTGATCCGGCTGCGTCGCCGGATCCTGGCCGAGCACGGGCGGCCCGGGCACCGGCTCGTCGAAGCGCCGGACGCGGAGCGGGACCGCACCACCCCGGCATACGCGACCGCCGTGGACGACTGGCGCGTCCGCCGCGCCGACCTGGTCGAGCAGCTGGCCGTCGAGCACCTCGGTGAGGGCGAGACGGGCGCGTTCCTGGTCTGGGGGGATCCGAGCCTCTACGACAGTGTCATCGCCGTGGTGGACGACGTACGGGCCCGCGGCACGGTCGCGTTCGACTACGAGGTGATCCCGGGCATCAGCAGTGTGTCCGCGCTCGCCGCCCGCCACCGCACCACGCTGACCCGGGTCGGCCGCCCGGTACAGATCACCACCGGCCGCCGCCTGGCCGAGGGGTTCCCCGAGGACGTGGACGACGTGGTGGTGATGCTCGACGGCCGGGCCGCCTTCAGCGGGATCGACCCCGAGGGGCTGGAGATCCACTACGGCGCCTACCTCGGCACTCCCGACGAGATCCTGGTCGCCGGCCCGCTGGCCGAAGCCGCCCCGCGGATCCGCGAACTGCGCGAGTCGGCGCGCGAGCGCAAGGGCTGGATCATGGACACCTACCTTCTGCGGCGATCGGCTGACTGACCGGCGTGCGCCGCCCCGGAAGCGGGGCGGCGCGGCGCGTCAGCGGTTCCGGAACGTACACGTCGTCCGCCGGTCGGAGCGGGGCTCCGGGCCGCTGCTGCCCGCCGGGCGGGCCTTGGTCGGACCGCACGTCCTGGAGGTTCCCGTGCACACCACTCCCGCACCGGGTGCCAGCGGTCCGATCGTCACCGGCACGGACGGATCGGAGCCCTCCCGCAGGGCTGCGGCCTTCGTGTGCCTCACCGAAGCCACACCTCGTACGGGCACTCGCTCTTGCCGAAGGCCCGTTGGTCAGGCGCCCTGGCGGCGGGTGCGGCACTGCTTCTCGCCGGGTCCGGCTCCGCCGGCGCCGTCACCGGCACGTCCGGCGGGCCGGTCCCGGGTGTCCCGCGGACCGTCGAACTGGACGCGTCACCCGCCTCGGTGGCGGTCAGCCCGGACGGGCGCAAGGCCTACGTCGCGGTGAAGGACAGCATCAAGGGCGCGTCGTTCGACCGTCCGTCCCGGCCCGCCACGGATTCGGAGGCCGCGACGAAGGCCCGCACGAGGGGCCGGTCGTCTCCTCGGCGGGTGGCCAGGAAGACCCGGCTCATGGCGGACGGCCCGTCGAGTTCGAGGCGCCGGGCGCCCGCGGGGAGCAGCGTGGTGACGCTGTGGGGGGCAATGGTGACGCCCAGGCCCGCGGCGACGAGCATGATGACGGTGTGCCAGTTCGAGCACTCCTGTACGACCCGGACGTCGTTGCCGGTGTCCCGGATCGGCTGGGTGTTCACGTCGAACGCGCGGGCTCCCGCCGAGCGCGGGAACAGGATCAGGGGGTCGGTGGCCAGCGCCGCCGCTTCCACCCGGTCTCCCTCCGCGGCGGGGTGGTCGGCGGGGACGACCGCGACGAACCGTTCCGTCGTCAGGAGGGCGAGGTCGATGTCGTCGCGTTCCTCGGCATCACGGACGATCCCGATGTCGGCCGTGCCGCGTTCCAGGGCCGTCAGGACGTCGACGGTGAAGCCGTCGTGCAGCCTGACCTGGACGTCCGGGCGGCGGAGGGAGAAGGCCCGGAGCCGTTCGCTGACGATCGCGGCGGCGGAGGTGATGAAGGCGACGTCCAGGCGGCCGGCCTCGCCGCGGCCGACCCGGCCGGCCTCGTCCAGATCGGCGGCCAGCCGGCCCAGGAGGTCCCTCGCCCGCGGCCGGAACGTCATCCCGGCGTCCGTGAGGCGCACGCTCCGGGACGTCCGCCGGAACAGCTCGACGCCGACGATCTTCTCCAGCTGCCTGATCTGCTGGGACAGGGCCGGCTGGGCGATGTGCAGCCGGCGGGCGGCGCGGCCGAAGTGCAATTCCTCGGCCAGCGCCAGGAAGTAGCGCAGATGCCGGAGCTCGATTCGCTGATCCATATCTCCAGCCTATGGATGGCGGCCGGTGTACGTATTGGACACATGAGTCGGCGCAGTCGCAGGCTGACGTGGTGTCGTCCAGGGAAGGAACCCGCCCCATGCCGTACGCGTCCGCACCGCCCGTGGTCTCCTCGATCGCCTCGCCCAGCGACGCCGACGCGTTCCGCGCGCTGAACGAGGAATGGATCTCACAGCTGTTCACCCTGGAGGAGGAGGACCGGGCCGTGCTCGGGGATCCGTTCGGCCGCATCGTGGACCCGGGCGGCGACGTGCTCCTGGCCCGCGAGCCGGGAAGCGGAACCGTCGTGGGGTGCGTTGCGCTTCTGGCCCACCCGGACGCCGTGTTCGAGCTGGCGAAGATGGCCGTCACCCCCGGCGCGCAGGGGCGCGGAATCGGCCGCCGGCTCGTGGCCGCGGCGATCGGCCGGGCCCGGGCACTCGGCGCGGCCAGGCTGTTCCTCGGCACGAACAGCAGGCTGGCCCCCGCCGTCCACCTCTACGAGGACGCCGGGTTCGTGAGGATCACCCGCGACCGGCTCCCGGTGGCCGACTACTACGCCCGCGCCGACATCCTCATGGAACTGGGCTGAAGTCGAACCGGGCTGAAGTCCCGGGCCCGACCTCGGGGCCGCCCGCGGGTGCGGACGGCCGGCCGGGCAGGGACACTGCCACGGCCACGGCACGTCGCCGCGCGGACCGGCCCAGTGGCGGGGCCGCTCAGGACGGCAGGAAGCGGGCGCCCGGGCCCGGGCTGCGGTAGACGGAGTCCGGGGGCAGGCCGGTGTGTCCGGCGGCGCACGTCAGGACGAGAGTGACCGGTTCGTCGCAGCCGTGGCCGTCGGCGGTGCCGTGCCGGACGACGACCGACGGGCCCTCCTCGTCCGCGAGGTACTTGTCGCCCCACTCCAGCAGGGCGATCACGGTGGGCCTCAGGTCGACGCCCTTCTCGGTGAGGCGGTACTCGAAGCGCTGCCGGTCGCCGGGCTCCTGGTACGCCACCCGGTGCAGCACACCCGCGGCGACGAGGCCGTCGAGCCGCGTGGAGAGCAGGTTGCTGGCGATTCCCAGCCGGGTCCGGAACTCCCCGAAGCGGCTGACACCGTCCAGGGCCTCCCGCACGATCAGCAGCGACCACCGCTCGCCGACCGCCGAGAGTGCACGCCCGACCGAACAGTTCGCCGGGTCGATCCGCCGTTGGTGTCGCTGCTCCGCCATGGCTCGATCCTAGACCGCCCCGAAGCACCTGGGTTGACAATCTCCACTCAGTCCCGGCTAGGCTCCGATCCAGCTGAGTTGAGAAATTAAATCCAGGAGGCGACGGCCATGCCGATGCTCGACGTCCACATCCCCGACGGCGCCCTGCGGCCGGAGGCGGAAGCGGCCCTGCTCAACCGCATCACCGAGATCCTGATCCGCCACGAGGGCTTCGACCCCGCCGACCCGGCCACCCGCTCGGTGTCCTGGCTCTTCCTGCACCGGCCCGCCGCCGTCTACGTCGGCGGCGAGATCGCGGACGCCCCGCGCTACAAGGTCGTCCCGTCCGTGCCCGAGGGCCAGCTCGACGCCCGGAAGCGCGCGGGCGTCATCGCCGACGTCACCGAGGCGATCCTGGACGCCGAGGACGGCGCCTGGCCGCGCGACCCCGGCCGGATCTGGGTCTTCCCCACCGAGATCCCCGAGGGCCACTGGGGCGGCTTCGGCAGGGTCAGGCCACTCGCGGCGATCCTCGCCAGGCTCACCGGCCACGACCGCGACCGGGCCCGCGCCCTCGCCGAGCAGCGCATCGCCGAGAGCCGCGCCGAGCACGCCCGGCTGCCGTAGGCGACCGCCGGCCTCTCGGCCCGCAGCGGATCGAGACACCGGGATCGACGAGGAGATCGAGTTCGCCACGAAAGTCCGGCTCGCCCGGCGGATGGTCCGCCGGGCGATGGACCGCCGGCTTCACGACCTTCCCGCCGCGGGCCGCCCTGCCGGGCTCCAGCCCCGTCGGGATCGCCTCGGGAACGGGCGGAGGTGCAGACAACTCGTCCATGGGCAAGCGGACTCGTGGATCTCACCGGCGGGCCGAGATACTCGTTCGACTCGGCGGCAGGCCCAGGCCCTCTGCGGTGGCGCGACCCACACGGGCGAGCGGGTGTGCACGGCATCGTGCCGACAGGCACGGCGCCTTCTCACAGAACGGCAGCACCGGTTCTCACCTGCGGTCCCATTGCCGGGCCACCGAGTTCCCTTTCCCGGGAAACGGCAACCCGGCGTCGCATGCAGCGTCCTCGGCTGCCGCATGCGACGCCGTACCGCTCATCAGGCCGGCGCGCTGCCGTTATTCGTGTGGCGCCGAATTCCCGCCCTCCCGGCAACAGGCATCGGTGCGCGGTTCGAGGAGGGTGCCCCTGCGAAGGGTGATCGACATCAGGTCGCTGGGGGCGTCGAGTTCCAGGCGGTGCCAGCGGCCACGCGGGACGATCACGGCGGTACCGGCCGGCAGCCGCACCATGTCCTCGGTGCCGCCGGGCGTGGTGGGACGGAAGTAGAGGCGGACACCGCCGGCCAGGCAGCACACCGCTTCCTCGGCCTCAGGGTGCATCTCCCAGTGGTCGGCGTGGACGTCGGTGTCGGTCTCCACGTGGAACGTCGCGATCTGCCAGGCGTCGGAGTCGCTGCCTGCCATCCGGCGTTCGGCGGCTCGGACCCTGCCGTCGGGATGGATGTACAGCGCCGAGGCGAACAGGTCGACGGATGTGATCGGAGTTGTCGTCATGAGGGCGTTCCTTCCGGCTGGTTCTCTGCGAGGGCAGCGAGGCGCGGGCCGGGTGTTTCCGGTCCGCGGCGGGGTAGCGCGCCGATCGCCACGACCGCCGCGACCGCAAAGAGGGCGGCGGCTCCCGCCAGGCCCAGGGCGTAGCCGCTGTTGAGGTCGGCGGGGTCGGCGGCCGAGCCGGTGCGGTGGGCCGCGATGGTGGCGAGGGCGGCCAGGCCGACGCAGCCGCCGAGTTGGCGCGAGCTGTTGAGGAGGCCGGAGGCCATGCCGGCCTCGCGGGGGGAGATGCCGGTGGTCGCGGCGGCGGCGACCGGGGCAAGCACCAGCCCCGTGCCGATGCTGGTCACGACGGACGGACCGAGGACGTCGGCGAGGAAGCCGCCGTCCGGGCGGATGAGCGCGAACCAGGCCAGGCCCGCGGCGGCCATGACGGCTCCGGGCACGAGGGCGGCACGTGGGGTGCGCGTCGCGGTGATGCGCGTCGCGACGACGGTGCCCGCGACCAGCCCGGCGGAGAAGGGAAGGAACGCGGCGCCGGTGGCGGCGGCGCCCATGCCCAGGACCTGTTGCAGGTAGAGGGAGACGAAGTAGAAGGCCGAGAACTGCCCGGCGGCGGCGAGGAACACCAGCACGTTGGCACCGGCGACCCAGCGGCTGCGCAGCAGGCCGAGGCGCAACAGCGGTGCGGGCGAGCGGCGTTCGGTGACGACGAAGGCGGCCAGGAGTGCGATCGCGGCGGCGAGGGTCCCCAGCGTGGCCGGGGAGCCCCACCCCTGGACGTCGGTCCGCACGACACCGAACACCAGCAGCCCGACTCCTCCGGTCGCCAGGGCGGCGCCGGGCGCGTCCAGCCGCTCCCGCCGGACGGGCCGTGCCTCGGCCGCAACGCCCCCGGGGAGCAGCGCGAGGGCCGTCGCCACGATCGGCAGGTTGACCAGCATGACCCAGCGCCAACTCGCGTACTCGGTCAGCAGTCCGCCCGCCAGCACGCCCAGCGCACCGCCGGCGGCGTTCGCCGCGCTCCACACGCCGAGCGCGCGGACGCGCTGGGGGCCCTCGGTGAACGTGGTGGTGAGCATCGCGAGCGCGGCCGGGGCGGCGGCCGCG
>NZ_JAHSQD010000198.1 GCF_020103755.1 Streptomyces sp. LS1784 | reverse complement strand
CGCCCGGCCGACGGCGGGGCCGGGCGCGGGGCGCGGCGCGGGTGCGACCGCGACGGAGGAGCTGCACGCGCTGCTCTACCCGAGCAAGCGGGTGCAGCTGGAACAGCGGCGGGTCGAGCTGGTGCTACGGGACGACGAGCACGATGGTGCGCCGAAGCGTACGGGGATCGACCTCGCGGGCGGGCGGGCGGTGATCCGGCGAGGTGGCGGCCGAGGGCTGACAGCTGACGGCTGACGGCTGACGGCTGACAGCGAAGAGGTGACGACGAACAGCTGACAGATAACAGAGTCTGAAATCTGTCAGCTGTTATCTGTCAGCCGTCAGCTGCCCCCCGACAGCCTCCGACCCGGTCAGGCCGTCCAGGCGCCGCCGGCCAGGAAGGACTCCAGCGCCGCCCGGTAGGGCGCGATGTCGATCCGCTCGCCCGCCAGCCAGTCGTCCGAGTAGTACTTGTCCAGGTAGCGGTCCCCCGGGTCGCAGATCAGGCCGACCACGCTGCCCGTCCGCCCTGCTGCCCGCATCTCGGCGACGATCCGCAGCGCGCTCCAGAGGCCCGTCCCGGTGGAAGCCCCCGCCTTCTTGCCGAGCACCTGCTCCAACACCCGCACGGCGGCGATCGACGCGGCGTCCGGCACCTTCATCATCCGGTCGATCGCCCCCGGGACGAAGCTCGGCTCCATCCGCGGCCGTCCGATGCCCTCGATCCGCGAGCCGCTCTCGCAGACGGCGTCCGGGTCGTGGCGCACCCAGCCGTCGAAGAAGCAGGAGTTCTCCGGGTCCGCGACGCAGATCCGGGTGTCGTGCTGCATGTAGTGCACGTACCGGGCGATGGTCGCCGAGGTGCCGCCGGTGCCGGCGGTGGCCACGATCCAGGCGGGCTCGGGGTGCGGCTCCAGGCGCAGCTGGGCGAAGACCGACTCGGCGATGTTGTTGTTGCCACGCCAGTCGGTGGCCCGCTCGGCGTAGGTGAACTGGTCCATGTAGTGCCCGCCGGTCTCCTCGGCGAGCCGGGCGGAGGCCTCGTACACCTCGTCCGAACGCTCGACCAGGTGACACTCGCCGCCGTGGAACTGGATCAGGTCGATCTTGGCCTGGCTGGTGCTCTTGGCCATCACGGCGATGAACGGCACGCCGATGAGCTGGGCGAAGTACGCCTCGGAGACGGCCGTGGAGCCGCTGGAGGCCTCGATCACCGGCTTGCCGGGCCGGATCCAGCCGTTGCAGAGCCCGTAGAGGAAGAGCGAGCGGGCCAGGCGGTGTTTGAGCGAGCCGGTCGGGTGGGTGGACTCGTCCTTGAGGTAGAGGTCGATCCCCCACTCCGCGGGCAGCGGAAAGCGCAGCAGGTGGGTGTCGGCGGACCGGTTGGCGTCGGCCTGGACCTTGCGCACCGCTTCCTTGAGCCAGGCGCGGTACTCGGGGTCCGAGCGGTCGATGTCGACGGTCGGCTCGGTGCCGGGCTGGGTGCTCATTGGTAGCTGTCTCCCTCGTGGTGACCCCCCACTGCTCACTACGAGTGTATGAGAGTCACGATAAGTGACCGTTTTCGAGGGGCCAGCTTCCCCTTATCGCTTCAGTGCGGAACGGGCACCGACTGCGGATCCGCCAGGTACGGCCCCCAGCCCAGCTCGGCCGCACCCGCGAGCGCGCCGTGCGCCAGTTCCGCGCCGACGATCGGCACCCGGCCGCTGCGCCCCCACAGGCTGCGCTCGGCGACCACCGACCGCAGCCGGTCGGGCGCGGCCTCCAGCAGGTGGAGGTGCAGCCCGCTGAGGACCACCCGGTCGGGGTTGAGGATGTTGGCGACGCCCGCCAGGCCGAGCCCGAGCCGGTCGATGACGTGCTCCACCGCCGCCCGCGCCCGGTCGTCCGTCGCGGCCGCCCGGCACAGCTCACGCGCCTGGTCGAGCAGCGGCCGCCCCGGCTCCGGGGAGAGTCCGGCGGCGGCGAACAGCGCGTCGGGGTCGGTCTCGGAGTTGAGGCAGCCCCGGTTGCCGCACATGCACGGCCGGCCCTGCGGGTCGACGGTGAGGTGCCCGACCTCCAGGGCGAGCCCGGCACTGCCGGTGTGCAGGTGGCCGTCGATGACCAGCGCGCCACCGACGCCGCGGTGGCCGGAGGTGACGAAGAGCAGGTGGCGGGCGCCGCGGCCGGCGCCGTGCCGGTACTCGGCGAGCGCGGCCAGGTTGGCGTCGTTGGCGATCACGGTGGGAAGCGGGCGCAGCGCGTTCGGACCGTGGTCGGCGCGGCCGACCTCGACGTCGTACAGGTCGGCGACCGGGGTGCCGCTGGGCCAGGCGAAGTGCAGCGCGGCGAGGGCGGTACCGTCCGGCTCGGTGACCGGGTTGGGCAGCGCGAGCGCGGCGCCCAGGCAGCGGCGGTCGGTCGCACGGGCCAGCTCGGCGCCGGCCACGGCTACGGCGCGCAGCATCCGGACCGGGTCGGTGGCGGCGGGCAGCGGCAGGTGGAGGGGCGGGTCGAGCAGCCCGCCGAGGCCGGCCAGGGTGACGCTCAACCCGTCGGCGTGGATCTGCCCGGCGACCACGACCGGGCCCTGCGGGTCGATCGCGAGCCGGTGCGAGGGGCGGCCGCGGCCACCACCGGCCGGGCGCGAGTCGACGGTGATCAGGCCGAGCGCCTCCAGTTCGGCCGTGACCGCGCCGGCGGTGGCCCGGGTGACGTCCAGTGCGCGGGTGAGCGCCGAGCGGGTCGGCGTCTGGCCGGTGTGGATCAGGGAGAGCGCGGGGCCGAGCAGCGTCCGGCCCCGGTCGGGAGCCGCGCGGCGGTGGCTGTCGCGCTGCGCGTCGGAGTCGTTCCCGGTACCGGGCCTCGGGCTTGATGGTGAGAGCTGCACACCCCTATTGTGACTTTGTGTCGCTTCGAAACAAAATCGGTTCACGCACTCCACCGGACGATCCCTCCTCCCAGTCTCGCAGCACACCCCCGGTCACCGACAGCCCCTGGGGTGCTGCACGTGTCGCCCTCACCGCGTTCTTCGCCATCGACGGCTTCCTCTTCGCGGCCTGGGTCGTCCGCATCCCGGACATCCGCAGTCAGGTCAGCGCCTCGCACAGCGCCCTCGGGCTCGCCCTGCTCTGCCTGTCCATCGGCGCCGTCCTCACCATGCCGATGGTCGGCCGGCTCTGCCTGCGGTACGGCTCGCGCCCGGTGACCGTCGGCTCGCTCGCCCTGCTCAGCCTCGCCGTACTGCTGCCCGCGCACGCCCACTCGGTCACCGCGCTCGGCGGGGTGCTGCTGCTGTTCGGCGCGGGGTACGGCGGGGCCAACGTCGCGATGAACAGCGCCGCCGTCGACCTGGTCGCGCAGCTGCGACGGCCCGTGATGCCCAGCTTCCACGCCGGGTACAGCTTCGGCGGGCTGGTCGGCACCGGCGTCAGCGGACTGCTCGCCGGCCCGCTGAGCACCGCATGGGCGCTCGTGCTCAGCGCCGCGCTGGGCATGACCGTCACCCTCGGCGCCGGCATCGTTCTGCTGCGCAGCCCGGCGGCGGCAACGGTCGCTCCGGGCCGTACGGGCCGCGCGGCGGAACCGTCCGACGGCGCCGGCGCAAACGCGGGCTCGGTACGAACGCACATCCGGCTGCTCGTCCTGCTGCTCGGCCTCACGGCGCTCTGCACCGCGTACGGCGAGGGCGCGATCGCCGACTGGACCACGCTCCACCTCACCGACGACGTCCATGCGAGCTCCGTGGTGGCCGCCACCGGCTACGGGGCGTACGCGTTCGCGATGGCCGGCGGGCGGGTCGGCGGCACCTGGCTGTCCATCAGGCTCGGCCAGACCCGACTGATGCTGCTGGGCGGACTGACGGCCGCGGTCGGCATGCTGATCGCCGCCCTCGCCCCGGTTGTTCCGGTGGCGATCTGCGGGTTCGTGCTGGTCGGCCTCGGCCTGGCCAACCTCTTCCCGCTCGCCATCGCCCGGGCCGGCGCGGCGGGCGGGCCACAGGGCGTCGCGTTCGCCTCCTCGCTCGGCTACGGGGGGATGCTGATCGGCCCGGTGGTGATCGGCTTCCTCGCCGACGCGGCCGGGCTGCCACTGGCCCTCACCACGGTCGCGGTCGCAGCCACGGTGGCGGCACTCCTGCCACTCTCGGTCGGGCGCGGGTGGCAGACGACCGGTGACAGCCGGCGGGCAACAGATGACAGATGACAGATGACAGATGTTGAAATCTGTCATCTGTCACCCGCCATGTGACAGGATGCGGAGCCATGACGACCAGCGGACGCTTCCAGGTACTGCGGGCGAGCGAGCGCCCGGCGACGGCGTGGCTCAACGGGGGCGGGGTGACCAGGGAGGTCGCCGGGTTCCCGGCCGGAGCCGGGCTGGACGCCTTCGACTGGCGGGTGAGCCTCGCGGACGTCGCCTCGGCCGGACCATTCTCCCCGTTCCCCGGGATCGACCGGGTGATCACCCTGGTCGAAGGCGCAGGGATGGCGCTCACCGTCGACGGCACCGAGCGGCTGGTCGACGCGCCGTTCCTGCCGTTCGCGTTCTCCGGCGACGCCACCACCGACTGTCGGCTGGTGGCCGGCCCGGTGGTGGACTTCAACGTGATGACGCGCCGCGGACGGGTCGAGGCCACCGTGGACCTGGCCACCGTGGCCACCACGATCGACCTCCCCGGCGGGAACACCGCCCTCCTGGTCTGCCTCGCCGGCGCGGCCGCCGTCGACGGCGTCGAACTCGCCCGCTACGACGCCGCACTGCTCGACGCCCCGGGCGCGTACGAGCTGCACCCGAACGGCACCACCGCCGTCGTCAGCTTCCGCACCGCGCCCTGACAGCCGGCGGACCGACGCACCGACGCACCGACGCACCGACGAAGGACAGTGCGCCCGACTCTCGGACCAGCCCGGAGGTCCGACGCACCCCGCCGGTGTCCCGCGGATCACCGCCGCCATCGCCGCCCGCACCGCCGAACAGGCCTCCCCCACGGGGCAGTTCAGGCCGGTCGCCAGCGCACGGCGCCGGTGCTCCCGGTGCGGTACCCGGCGACGGGGTCAGCCCTGTTCCCCCGGCAGCCGCAGGTCCCAGCCGACCAGCGCTCGCAGCTGCTCGGCGGTCACACCGTCCGGTACCGGCTGCGGAGCGTCGTGGCGCAGCGGCGGCTGCCAGCCCTCCTCCTCGGTCCAGCGGCGCACCACCTTGGCCGGCGCCCCGGCGACCACGCTGTGGTCGGGCACCTCGCCGCGCACGGCGGCCCCGGCCGCGACCACCACGTTCCGGCCGATCCGCGCGCCCGGCAGGATCACCGCGCCGGTGCCGATCCAGCTGCCCGCGCCGATCTCCACCGGCTCGTTGCGCGGCCACTGCTTGCCGATCGGCAGCCGGGTGTCCCGGTACTCGTGGGCCTGGTCGCTGATGTACACGCCCGGGCCGGTCCACACGTCGTCGCCGATCACGATCGACTGGTGGCCGACGATGTGGCTGTCCCGGCCGATCACGCAGCCGCCGCCGATCCGCACGATCGGTTCCGGCCCGAGGTCGAGCCCGGGCAGGAAGCCGGCGCTGATGGTGACCCGCTCGCCGATGATCGAGAACGGCCCGATGGTGATCCACTGTTCGTTGAACACCGCCCCGAGCGGGAAGCTGAGGGTCGTGCCGTCCCCCAGCTCGCCGAACCGGTACGGGCCGGGGTTGCGGTTGGTGACCGCGCCGGTCCGCTGAACCCAGCGCCAGCCCCGGTGGACGAGGAGTCCGGCAGCGCGGCGGCCACCGGCCCGGACAGCGGAGACGAGGGAACGGGTTATCGGCATGCGCTCACGTTACCGGCCCGTAGCATCCGCCCGTCCGCCGGGAGGCCGACATCACACGGGCCACATCCGCCCCGGCCCACCGCCGCGACGGGCGCTCGTCCGCGACCGCGCACAGCGGCATCTGCCCGGCCCCGCACCATCCGACCCGACCGCCGGAGCGCCCGTCCCACCCCGGCTGGATCTCCCGGCCCGAAACGGACCGGACCGAACCAGACCGGCCCGAACCGGCCCGGCCCGGACCGGACCACCCCGAGGAGTGTCCGAAATCCGCGACCGGCGGCCGACCGCGATGGAAGACTCCACCCCATGGAGATCACCGAGCACATCGACGCGCTGCGCCGCGAGGGCAACCGGCTCGCCGAGGCCGCAGCCCGCACCGAGCTGTCCGCCCCCGTACCGACCTGCCCGGAGTGGCAACTGGCGGACCTGCTACGACACATCGGCTCCGTCCACCGCTGGGCCGCCGCCATCGTCTCGCAGGGCCTGCCGGCGCCACTGGACGAGACGGGCACGCAGGCCGCCGTCGGACCACTGCCCTCGGACGCCACACTGCTCGACTGGTACCGCGAGGGACACACCGCCCTGGTGGACGCGCTCACCGCAGCGCCCGCCGACGTCGAGTGCTGGAGCTTCCTGCCCTCGCCCAGCCCACTGGCGTTCTGGGCCCGGCGCCAGGCGCACGAGACCGCCGTCCACCGCCATGACGCCGACGCGGCCGCCGGGGCGCCCGGCCCGGCCGTGGACACCGCGCTGGCCCTGGACGGCATCGACGAACTGGTGAGCGGCTTCATGACCAGCAGCCGGTCCACGCTGCGCAGCGACCGGCCGCGCACTCTCCAGGTCCGGGCCACCGACGGCGCCGGCTCCGACTCCGGCACCGGTTCCTGGCGACTGACGATCACCCAGGAGCCGCCGACCGTCACCACCGGCGAGAGCCCCGAGCCGGCCGACCTGACCCTCGCCGGTCCCGCCCGCGAGCTCTATCCGCTGCTGTGGAACCGGCTGCCCTTCGGGCAGGCCCGGGACGTCGTCGCGACCGGCGACCAGGGCCTGCTCGACCTCTGGCGCGACGCAGCGGCGATCCGCTGATCGTGACGCCGGCGAACTGTCGTGACGTCGATGACGCTCGCGACGCCGATGAACCGTCGCGACGCCCGGGGGCGGCGCCGCCCCCGGGCGAGCGAGCGCGGCGCCCGGGAACCCCGGCGTCAGCGCACCCAGCGCGCGGGCCGCTTCTCCAGGAACGACCGCATCCCCTCCTGTGCCTCCGCCGAACCGAAGAGCCGCGCCGACAGCTCCACCAGCTCGTCCGCGTCCCGTTCGAAGGAGCGCACCACCTCGGCGTTGGCCAGCCGCTTCGACTCCGCCAGGCCCTGCGGGGAGCCCAGGCGCAGCGCGTCCAGCAGGCCCTTCAGCACCACGCCGGTGGACTCGGCGGAGTCGGTGGCGCTGGTGATCAGCCCGATCCGGGCGGCCTCGGCGGCGTCGAAGACCTCGCCGGTGAGGTAGTAGCGGGAGGCGGCGCGCGGGTCCAGCTTCGGGCGCAGCGGCAGCGAGATGACGGCGGGCGCGAGGCCGAGGCGCACCTCGGTGAAGGCGAACGTCGAGGCCGGTCCGGCGACGGCGAGGTCCGCCGCGCCGACCAGGCCCAGACCGCCGGCCCGGACGTGCCCGTCGATGACGGCGATCACCGGCTTGGCGCAGTCCACGATGGCCCGCTGGAGCTCGACCAGGCCGCGCGGGCCGACCGTCGGGTCCGCGCCGGTCGCCTCGGAGAGGTCCGCGCCCGCGCAGAACACCTTGCCGGTGTGCCCGAGCACCACCGCGCGGACCTCCGGGTCGGCCGCGGCGGAGGTCAGCCCGACGTGCAGCTCGGCCATCAGCCGGGTGGAGAGCGCGTTGCGGTTGTGCGGCGAGTCGAGGGTGAGCGTGGTGACGGCGTCGGCGGTGCTGACGTGGACGAGGGGCGCTGCACTGGTCATCGGCGGGGCCTGCCTTCGGGCTGAGGGTGGGTCGGGCTGCGGGTGCGGTCCGGGGGTGCGGACGACGCCCGGTCGACTCTGGCACGCCCACCCGCCCCTCGGCCAGAGCCGGCCGGCCCGGCGGCGGCCTCCCCATGCTCGCCAGTGGTACAGACCTGTTGACGCATTGGTCCAGTCCTCCTACAGTTCCCATGCCGCGCCTCCCCACGGCGCAGGCGTCGATCGCACACGAATCAATGGATCAACCAAGGTTCTACGTCACCCTGTTCACCCCCACAGCCACAGGGAGAACCATGTCCGCTCGATCCCGGGCCGGGCGCCCGCGCGTGCGCAGCAGACTGCTGGCACTGCTCTCCGTCCTGCTCCTGCCCCTCGCCGCGCTCACCGCGCTGGCCGCCCCGGCGAACGCCGCCGGAAAGCTCAGCGCCACCTTCACCACCGCCGACAACGGCTCCTGGTGGCAGGGCACCTACGTCGTCCACAACGACAGCGCGACCGCGGTGAGCGGCTGGACCCTGGAGTTCGACCTCCCGGCCGGCGTCACCATCGGCAACAGCTACAACGGCACCGCGACCGTCGGCGGCCGGCACGTCACCGCCACGGCCGCGTTCTACAACTCCACCGTCAACGCCCACAGCACCACCGAGCCGTACAGCTTCTGGTTCGTCGGCAACGGCCCGGTCTCCACCCCGCTCAACTGCCGCATCAACGGCGACAAGTGCGACGGCAGCGCGGACGTCCCGCCGTCCGCACCGGGCACCCCGACGGTCACCGAGTCCACCGCGCACACGCTCGCCCTGAGCTGGCCGGCCGCCACCGGCGGCGACTTCCCGGTCGCCTCCTACGACGTGCTGAGCGGCAGCACCGTGCTCGCCTCCAGCTCGTCCACCAGCGTCCTGGTCACCGGCCTCACCCCGGCCACCTCGTACACCCTGACCGTCCGGGCCAAGGACAGCCGAGGCAACACCGGTTCGCTCAGCGCGTCCGTCACCGCGTCAACCTTCGACCCGTCCACCGACACCTCGCCGCCCACGGCACCGGCCAACCTCCGGGCGACGGCGGTCAGTTCGACGGACGTGAAGCTCGCCTGGAACGCCGCCACCGACAACGTCCGGGTCGCCGCGTACGACGTGTACCAGGGCAACACCCTGGCGACCACGGTCACCGGCAGCACCCTCGGCGCAACCGTCGGCGGCCTCTCGCCGTCCACCACCTACACGTTCACCGTGAAGGCCCGGGACGCCGCCGACAACGCCTCGCCCGCCTCCGCACCGCTCACCGCGACCACCTCGGACCTGGTCGGCGCCGGGAAGTACGCCCGGGTCGGCTACTTCGTCCAGTGGGGCATCTACGGCCGCCAGTACTTCGTCAAGAACCTGGACACCTCGGGCGCCGCCGCCAAGCTCGACGTCGTCAACTACGCCTTCGAGAACATCGATCCGGTCAACCTGACCTGCATGGCGGGCGTCACCAAGGGCACCACCGGCAACCCGGAGGACCCGGACCAGGGCACCGGCGCCGGTGACGCCGACGCGGACTACGGCCGGGCGATGAGCGCCGACCAGTCGGTGGACGGCGTGGCCGACGACGGCTGGGGCAAACTCCGGGGCAACTTCAACCAGTTGAAGAAGCTCAAGGCCAAGTACCCGAACCTGAAGGTGGTCGTCTCGCTCGGCGGCTGGACCTACTCCAAGTACTTCTCCGACGCCGCCGCCACCGACGCGTCCCGCCAGAAGTTCGTCAAGTCCTGCATCGACACCTGGATCAAGGGCAACCTGCCGGTCTACAACGGTGCCGGCGGCGACGGCGTGGCGGCGGGCATCTTCGACGGCATCGACCTCGACTGGGAGTGGCCCGGCTCCGGCGACGGCCACCCGGGCAACCACTGGAGCGCCGACGACAAGGACAACCTGACCCTGCTGCTGACCGAATTCCGCAAGCAGCTGGACGCGTTGGGCGGCTCGCACAAGCTGCTCACCGCCTTCACCCCGGCCGACCCCGCGAAGGTCGCCGCCGGCTGGGACCTCTCGAAGATCTTCAGCTCGCTGGACATCGCCAACATCCAGGGCTACGACTTCCACGGCTCGGGCAGCGACAACTCCTGGGAGCCGAACCGCACCGGCCACGCCTCCAACCTCTTCCAGGACCCGAACGACCCCTACAACACCCACTTCAGCGTGGACACGGCCGTCCGGACGTACCTGAACGCCGGGGTCAACCCGCGCAAGCTGACCATCGGCTTCCCGTTCTACGGGCGCGGCTGGCAGAGCGTCGCGGACGGCGGCGCGAACGGCGCCTGGCAGTCCGCGAACGGCGCCGCACCGGGCCAGTTCACCGACGAGGCCGGCACCCGCGGGTACAACAACCTGGTCACCGCCCTCCCCGGCCTCAAGGTCTACCACGACCCCAAGTCCGTTGCGACGTACGGCTACACGGGATCGGGCGGCCAGTGGTGGACCTTCGACGACGCCTGGTCGATCTCGCAGAAGACGGCCTACCTCAAGTCGAAGAACCTGCTCGGCGGCATGATCTGGGAGATGTCCGGCGACACCCCGTCCGGCACCCTGATGTCGGCACTGGACACCGGGCTCAAGTAGTCCGCACAGCCCGACCCTGGGATCACGCAGGCCGCACGACCCGACCCTGGGATCACGCAGGCCGCACGACCCGACCCGGGGCTCGGGTACCCGGCGCCACCACGGAAACGGGGCCGGCGCCCCTCCCCGCACCGGGGAGGGGCGCCGGCCCCGCGTCACGACGGCCGCCCTACCGCGAGGCCATCGCCGTCAGCCGCCGCGCGGCCCGGTACTGCCGCAGCACCTGGGAGAAGGAGGTGTGCCCCTGGGTGGTCCGGGCGAAGGCCCGCCAGGCCGCCGGCACCAGGCAGACCGCTGCGTGGAACAGGTACGGCCGCCGCTCGAAGGCGCCCAGCAGTTGCTTGCCCGCGCGCATCTCCACGCCCAGCCCGGCCTTGACCGCGAAGGCGTAGTTCAGCGCCTCGCGCCGCACCGCCGCCGCGTCGCCCGCCTCGGCGACCTTCACCGCCCACTCGCCGGCCAGCCGGCCCGAGCGCAGCGCGTACGAGATGCCCTCGCGGGTCCACGGTTCCAGCAGTCCGGCCGCGTCCCCGGCGACCAGCACCCGGCCGCGGGAGAGCGGCGAGTCCTCGGCCCGGCAGCGGGTCAGGTGCCCGGACTCGACCCTGGGGGTGAACCCGGACAGGCCCAGCCGGCGGATGTAGTCGGCGAGGTACTGCTTGGTGCGCTCGCCGTCGCCGCGCGCCGAGATGACGCCGACGGTCAGGCTGCTGGTCTCGGTCTTCGGGAACACCCAGCCGTAGCTGCCGGGCAGCGGGCCCCAGTCGAGGTGGATCCTGCCCGCCCAGTCCGCGGCGACCTGCGCCGGCACCGGGATCTCCGCCTCCAGGCCGAGGTCGATCTGGTCGAAGGTGACGCCGACGTGCCGGCCGATCCGGCTCGCGCTGCCGTCCGCGCCGACCACCGCACGGGCCTCGAAGGTGCGCCCGTCGGCGGCCGTCACCAGCGCCGTCCGGTGCCCGCCGCCGCGCTGCTCGACGCCGGTGACGGTCACTCCGGTGACCAGCACCGCCCCGGCCTGCTTGGCCGCCTGCACCAGGCGCAGGTCGAACTCGTCCCGGTTGACCAGGCCGAACAGCATTCGCTTGGACCGCCGGGTGCGGGTGTACTTCCCGTCGTAGGCGAAGGTGACGGCGTGCACCCGGTCCTGCAGGGGCAGCCGGAAGCCCGGCGGCAGGCTGTCCCGGGAGGGGCCGATGATGCCACCGCCGCAGGTCTTGTACCGCGGGTGTTCGGCCTTGTCGAGCAGCAGCACCCGGCGGCCCTGGGCCGCGGCGGCGTACGCGGCCGAGGAGCCCGCCGGTCCGGCGCCGACCACCACGACGTCCCAGACGCCGTCCGGCGGCGCCGCCGCGTCGTCGATCGGACCGCCCTCGGCCGGGCTGTCGAGCGGGCTGCGGGAATCGGAGCTTCCGGAGTCAGTCACGTCGAGCAATCCTATGCGTCCGACCGCTCCGGTCGAACGCGCCGCCCCCGCACCGGCCGCCCTATCCCTCCGGGTCCGTGCCACACCCTCGGAGCTCCCCGTTCCGCTCCGCCTATGATCGGCACTACCGCAAGCCGTCTCCTCCGCCCGCACCACCTCGAAGGGCGGACCGTCCCCTCGGAGCCCCGATGTCACAGCCCCTGGCCGACGCCGTCCGGTCCCTGATGGACCGTGCCCGCACCGACCTCGCCGAGCTGGTCGCCTTCCCGTCGGTCGCCGACCCGCGCCAGTTCCCGGTCGAGGAGTGCGAGAAGGCCGCGCGCTGGGTCGCCGACGCCTTCGCCGCCGAGGGCCTGACCGACATCCGGCTGCTGGACACCCCGGACGGCACCCAGTCCGTCTACGGCGAGCTGCCCGGCCCCGAGGGCGCGCCGACCGTCCTGCTCTACTCCCACTACGACGTCCAGCCCCCGCTGGACGAGGACGCCTGGCTCAGCCCCGCCTTCGAGCTGACCGAGCGCGACGGCCGCTGGTACGGGCGCGGCGCCGCCGACTGCAAGGGCAACATCCTGATGCACCTGACCGCCCTGCGGGCGCTGCGTCAGGTCCACGGCGACGCCTACCCGGTCGGCCTGAAGATCATCGTCGAGGGCTCCGAGGAGCAGGGCACCGGCGGTCTGGAGCGCTACGCCGAGGCCCACCCCGAGCTGCTCGCCGCCGACGCCATCATCATCGGCGACACCGGCAACTTCGCCCCCGGCCTGCCCACCGTCACCACCTCGCTGCGCGGCATGACGGTCGTCGAGGCCACGGTCACCACGCTGGCCGGCAACCTGCACTCCGGCGCCTTCGGCGGCGCCGCCCCGGACGCGCTCCAGTCCCTGGTCCGGATGCTGGCCTCGCTGCACGACGAGAACGGCGACGTCGCGGTGGCCGGCCTGACGGCCGACCAGACCTGGACCGGCGTGCAGTACCCCGAGGAGCAGTTCCGCGCCGACGCCAAGGTGCTCGACGGCGTCGCCCTGACCGGCACCGGCACCATCGCCGACCGCCTCTGGGCCCGCCCGGCCGTCACCGTCCTCGGCATCGACGCCCCGCCGGTGATCGGCGCCACCTCCTCCGTCCAGGCCACCGCCAAGGCCCTGATCAGCCTGCGCGTCGCGCCGGGCACGGACGCGGGCGCCGCCCAGGACGCGCTGGTCGCCCACCTGGAGGCGCAGGTCCCGCTCGGTGCCCGGCTCACCGTCCAACGCCAGGGCAGCGGCGCGCCGTTCCGGGCCGACACCAGCGGCCCGGCGTACGAGGCCATGGGCGAGGCGATGGCCGAGGCCTTCGGCACCGCGATGGTCGCCTCCGGCGAGGGCGGCTCGATCCCGCTCTGCAACACGCTGCGCTCGCTCTACCCCCAGGCCGAGATCGTGCTGATCGGCGTCGAGGAGCCGACCACCCAGATCCACGCGGTCAACGAGAGCGTCGACCCGCAGGAGCTGGAGCGGATGGCCCTCACCGAGGCGCTGTTCCTCCGCCGCTACGCCGAACTGCGCTCCGTCTGACGGACGTTCGAGGCGACGTCCCGAGGGGTCTCCCGAAGGGCGTCCGGCCGCCCGCCGCGCAACCGGCGGGCGGCC
>NZ_JAHSQD010000197.1 GCF_020103755.1 Streptomyces sp. LS1784 | reverse complement strand
CGGCCGCCGAGGCGCCGGTCAGCCCGAGCCGCACCCGCAGCCCGTACGCCGCCAGGCCGAGGACCTCCCGGGCGACCGCCAGCCGGCCGCCGGCCGCCGTCGTGTCGGCGAACACCTCGGCCAGCTCCTCGCCTCGCTCGCACCGGTACCGCGCCGGGTAGAGCTGGAGCGCGGCCCGCAGTGCCACCGAGGGACCCGCGCCGATCGCCGGTGTGCTCATGAGAGGCCTCCCCCCGTCGCGGGCCGCCCCTGCGACCCGGTCCTGCCCGGCAACATCGACCGGATCCTGGCCAGCCGGCGCTCGGCCTCGGTGGCGACCGCCCGCAGCCGCTCCGCTTCGGCGGCCAGCGCGTGCCGGCCGGCGTCGGTCAGCGCGTAGCTGCGCCGGGCGCGGCCGTCCACCACCTCCTCGGCGGCGACCTCGATCAGGCCCTGGCCGAGCAGCCGGTCGAGCGCCCCGTAGAGCGTGCCGGTGCGCATCTTGACCCGGCCGTCGGAGATCGCGGCGATCTCCTGGATGAGCGCATAACCGTGCCGCGGGGCGTCAGCCAGCGCGGTGAGCAGCAGCAGCGTGGGCTCCTGCATGGAGCGTTCTGTCATACGACTACATATATCGCCAACCTACCTATGGGTCCAGCGCCAGGCCGGGCCGTCACAATGGTCGCCATGCCGACCGCCGAGCACGACCCGTCCACCGCCGGGCACGACCCGTCCACCCCGGGGCACGAGCCGCTCACCGAAGACCTGCTCGCCGCCTGGACCGCCCTGCTGCACCGCTGCGGGGCCGCCGTCGACCCCGAGCCGTACGGCCGGGAGCTGCTGCGCCGCTGGTCGGAGCCGCAGCGCCGCTACCACACCGTCGCGCACCTGCGCGCCGTGCTGCGGCGCGTCGACGAGCTGGCCGGGCACGCCGCCGACCCGGAGGCCGTCCGCCTCGCGGCCTGGTTCCACGACGCCGTCTACCGCCCCGACCGCACCGAGAACGAGGAGCGCAGCGCCGCCCTGGCCGTCCGCGCGCTGACCGCCGCCGGACTGCCCGCCGAGCGGGTCGCCGAGGTGGAGCGCCTCGTGCTGCTCACCGTCGGCCACGACCCCGCCTCCGGCGACCGCAACGGCGAGGTGCTCTGCGACGCGGACCTCGCCGTCCTCGGCGGCACCCCCGAGGCGTACGCGGCGTACGCGGCCGCCGTCCGCGAGGAGTACGGCTTCGTCCCCGCGCCGGACTTCAGGGCCGGCCGGGCCGCCGTCCTGCGACACCTGCTCGCCCTGCCCGCGCTCTACCGCACCCCCGCCGCCCGCGAGCGCTTCACAGCGGCCGCCCGCACCAACCTGACGGCCGAGCTCGAAGCCCTCTGACGACCGTCAACGCCACCGCGCGATCGCCCGGTCCACAGCGGCCATCCCCGCCATCACCGACGGGATGCGCCCCATGACCGCCCACCACGCGTCCTGGTCGGCCCCCGTCACCTCCACCACCACCCACCACAGCCCGAGACCGCAGCAGCCGCCCACCGCACGCCACACCCAGTGCCTCATGCGCGCACCGTATCCACCGCCGCGCCGACCCCCGGGGAGCGCCCCCGCCGGCTAGTCCAGCTTGCCCACCGACGCCACGACCGCGCCCCGCTTGCCGCACACCCAGTGCGGCTCCGGCCCCAGCTCGGGCTCCACGCTCAGCGCGTGAGGGTCCCCGTCCGCCGCGCAGTCGGTGCACAGCGGCCAGCGTCCGTACGCCTCCAGCAGCGCGTCCTGGACGTCCTGGGCGACCAGCCCGAGGACGTACTCGGTGCCGTCCGGCCACTGTTCCAGCCACCAGCGGCGGTGCGTGACGGCCTGCTCCACCAGCGAGACGACGGCGGCGTCCGCCACGTCCCGCGCGGTGAGGTCGGCCAGGATCATTGCCCGCGCGTTGTGCAGGGCGGTCTCGATGTCGTCAGCAGCCATCCGTCCATTCTCCGTCGACACGTCCGAACGCCGAAACGCCGTGTGGGCGGCCCCCGAAGGGAGCCGCCCACACGGACGAGGAACCAACCGATCCGATCAGGATCAGAAGTCCATGTCACCGCCCGGCATGCCGCCGCCGGCGGCCGCGGCGGCCTTCTCCGGCTTGTCGGCGATGACGGCCTCGGTGGTGAGGAACAGCGCCGCGATGGAGGCGGCGTTCTGCAGCGCGGAGCGGGTGACCTTGGCCGGGTCGATGATGCCCGCGGCGACCAGGTCGACGTACTCGTTGGTGGCGGCGTTCAGGCCGTGACCGGCGGGGAGGTTGCGCACCTTCTCCACCACGACGCCACCCTCCAGGCCGGCGTTGGTCGCGATCTGCTTGATCGGGGCCTCCAGCGCGACCTTGACGATGTTGGCACCGGTGGCCTCGTCGCCGTCCAGCTCCAGCTTGTCGAAGGCGACACCGGCCTGCAGCAGGGCGACGCCACCACCGGCGACGATGCCCTCCTCGACGGCGGCCTTGGCGTTGCGGACGGCGTCCTCGATGCGGTGCTTGCGCTCCTTGAGCTCCACCTCGGTGGCCGCGCCGGCCTTGATGACGGCCACGCCGCCGGCCAGCTTGGCGAGGCGCTCCTGGAGCTTCTCGCGGTCGTAGTCCGAGTCGCTGTTCTCGATCTCGGCGCGGATCTGGTTCACGCGGCCCGCGACCTGCTCGCTGTCGCCGCCGCCGTCGACGATGGTGGTCTCGTCCTTGGTGATGACCACCTTGCGGGCGGTGCCCAGCAGGTCGATGCCGGCGTTCTCCAGCTTGAGGCCGACCTCCTCGGAGATCACGGTGCCACCGGTGAGGATGGCGATGTCGCCGAGCATGGCCTTGCGGCGGTCACCGAAGCCCGGGGCCTTGACGGCGACGGACTTGAAGGTGCCACGGATCTTGTTCACGACCAGGGTCGACAGGGCCTCGCCCTCGACGTCCTCGGCGATGATGACCAGCGGCTTGCCGCTCTGCATGACCTTCTCCAGCAGCGGGAGCAGGTCCTTGACCGAGCCGATCTTGGAGTTGGCGATGAGGATGTACGGGTCCTCGAAGGTCGCCTCCATGCGCTCCAGGTCGGTGGCGAAGTAGGCGGAGATGTAGCCCTTGTCGAAGCGCATGCCCTCGGTGAGCTCAAGCTCCAGGCCGAAGGTGTTGCTCTCCTCGACGGTGATGACGCCTTCCTTGCCGACCTTGTCCATGGCCTCGGCGATCAGCTCGCCGATCTGGGTGTCAGCGGCGGAGATGGAGGCGGTGGAGGCGATCTGCTCCTTGGTCTCCACGTCCTTGGCCTGGGCGAGCAGCTGGTCGGAGACGGCCGCGACGGCCTTCTCGATGCCGCGCTTCAGGGCCATCGGGTTGGCGCCGGCGGCGACGTTGCGCAGACCCTCGCGAACCAGGGCCTGGGCGAGCACGGTGGCGGTGGTGGTGCCGTCACCCGCGACGTCGTCCGTCTTCTTGGCGACCTCCTTGACGAGCTCCGCACCGATCTTCTCGTACGGGTCCTCGAGCTCGATCTCCTTGGCGATGGAGACACCGTCGTTGGTGATGGTGGGGGCGCCCCACTTCTTCTCCAGCACGACGTTGCGACCCTTGGGGCCGAGCGTGACCTTCACTGCGTCGGCGAGCTGGTTCATGCCACGCTCAAGGCCGCGGCGAGCTTCCTCATCAAAGGCGATGATCTTGGCCATCTGAAGTGGTCCTCCGGGACACGGTCGACTGCTCGGACCAAGGGGTGCCCGCGACGGACGGCCCTGGTGTGCGGGGGTCCATTCCCCTACCGCTCCCGGGGGCCTCACCGACCCGGTCCGCTGTCACTCTCACGCTGTGAGTGCTAACGCAATGATTAGCACTCACGGTGGTCGAGTGCAAGCCCAATCGACAACCCGCGAGCCGCCGCCGAGGCCGCCCGGGAACGCCGACGGGCCCGTACGACACGTGTCGTACGGGCCCGTCGAGAAGCGAGTGGTCACCAGCCGAGGGCCGCGCCGAGCTCCTGGGGTCGGAAGGGGGTCAGCCCGCCGCGCGAACCATGTCCGCCTGCGGGCCCTTCTGTCCCTGGGAAATCTCGAACTCGACCCGCTGGCCCTCCTCGAGGGTGCGGTAGCCGTCCATCTGGATCGCGCTGTAGTGGACGAAGACGTCCGCACCACCGTCGACCGCGATGAAGCCGTAGCCCTTCTCCGCGTTGAACCACTTGACGGTGCCCTGAGCCATTCCGAACTCCCCTAGTGCTGTGCTGGCCCTTCACGTGCCCGCAGGTCGCGGGCCCGGGTTGGTTTGAAGGCCGGCCCGGGGAACCCCCCCTGGGCGCAGCCGTGCACGCCGCAACCCTCCGCGCGGAGCGCCGAACGGCTTCCGGTGAGCGGGTGATTGCGTCGACCGCCGCTGAATGTATCCGGATCGAAGCCCTCTGCAACAGGGCCAGCCGCCGGTAATTCCACCGCGGCGTCAACGGACAGGACGGGCTGAATCGGGAAAATCTCGGCATTCCACGCCGGACATAGCGGACGAATTACCCAAATCCCCGCGGTAATTCTGACATCTGCCTGACATGTTTCACGAGCCGCCGCCGGCGGCGGGAGACCCCCGGGCCGAGCTCTGCGGGGGCCGAAAGGGAAACCCTGTTCCCAGCCGAGCCACACTCTACTCCGACTCGACCCGGAAATATTCCCGCCGGAATGCAAGCGGTCGCCCGCGCATACGGAGAGCGGAATTCCGTACGCGCGGGCGACCGCGGGTTCTCCGGACGGCTCAGCAGCCGCCGGCCACCGCCGGGATGATCGAGATGCCGGCGCCGTCCTTCACCTCGGTCGCCAGGCCCTCGGTGAAACGCACGTCGTCGTCGTTCACGTAGACGTTCACGAAGCGGCGCAGCTTGCCGGTGTCGTCCAGGATGCGGGCCGAGATGCCCGCGTGGTTCTTCTCCAGGTCGGCGATGACCTCGGCCAGGGTGGCACCCTCGGCGGTCACCTCGGCGGCGCCGCCGGTGTAGGTGCGCAGGATGGTGGGGATGCGGACGTTGGCGCTCATGACTCTCCTTGCGGGGGCGGGGCCTGTCGGGGCGGGGTGGTTCAGACGGACGCGAGGCCGGCGTCGCGGAACGAGTCCAGCGTCGGGCGGATGACGGCGGTCATCCCGGCGTCGGAGACGGCGTCCAGGGTCTTCAGGCCGTCGCCGGTGTTGATCGCGACGGTCTCCTTGGCCGGGTCCAGCTGCCCGGTCTCGACCAGCTTCTTCAGCACGCCGACGGTCACCCCGCCCGCGGTCTCGGCGAAGACGCCCTCGGTCCGCGCCAGCAGCCGGATCGCCGCCACGACCTCGGCGTCCGTGACGTCCTCCACCGCGCCACCGGTCCGGCGGGCGATGTCCAGCACGTACGGGCCGTCGGCCGGGTTGCCGATCGCCAGCGACTTGGCGATGGTGTCCGGCTTGACCGGCTTGATCACGTCCCGGCCGGCCTTGAACGCGGCCGACACCGGCGAGCAGCCCTCGGCCTGGGCGCCGAAGATCCGGTACGGCCGGTCCTCGACCAGACCGAGCTTGATCAGCTCCTGGAGACCCTTGTCGATCTTCGTCAGCTGCGAGCCAGAGGCGATCGGGATCACGATCTGCTCCGGCAGCCGCCAGCCGAGCTGCTCGCAGATCTCGTACGCCAGCGTCTTGGAACCCTCGCCGTAGTACGGCCGCAGGTTCACGTTGACGAAGCCCCAGCCCTCGCCGACCGGGTCGCCGATCAGCTCCGAGCAGAAGCGGTTCACGTCGTCGTAGTTGCCCTCGATGCCGACCAGCTCGCCGCCGTACACCCCGGCCATGACGACCTTGCCCTGCTCCAGGTCGTGCGGGATGAACACGCAGGACCGGAACCCGGCCCGGGCCGCCGCCGCCCCCACCGCGCCGGCCAGGTTGCCGGTCGAGGAGCAGGACAGCGTGGTGTACCCGAACGCCCGGGCCGCCTCGATCGCGCACGCGACCACCCGGTCCTTGAACGAGTGCGTCGGGTTGCCGGAGTCGTCCTTGATGTGCAGCTGGGCGGTGAAACCGAGCTCCCGGCCCAGGTTGTCCGCCTTGACCAGCGGGGTCCACCCCGGGTTCAGGTTGGGCTTCGACGCCACGTCGGCCGGAACCGGCAGCAGCGGCGCGTAGCGCCAGATGGACGCCGGACCGGCCTCGATCCGCTTGCGCAGCTCCTCGGCGCCCTCGCTGCCGAACTCGTAGGCGATCTCCAGCGGGCCGAAGCACTCCAGGCAGGCGAAGCTGGGGCCGAGCGGGAAGCGGGTGCCGCACTCCCGACAGGACAGCGCGGCGGCGGGGCCGAGGTCGACGGAAACGGGTGCGGCGCCGGAAGGGGTCGTCTCAGTGATAGCCATGACGGCGAGGCCTCTCTCCTCATCTTCCCCGTGGCGCGGTCGCGACACGGGCCGGAATTGGCACCTGTCCCGCCGGGGCCTGTCGACGACAGCCGCGCGAGAAGGTTGCCGGGACGTCAACGGGCCGTTCCCTCAGTCCCTCTGGATGAGCTTGTGAAATTGTGGTGGTGCTCAACGGCGACCCCGGCGTGCAAAGGTCCGACCGCTGTACGAAGACTGTATCCGAAGGCGTCAAACCCGAACGGGACCGTCCGCCACGCGAGATGACCCGTCCCACCCCACCCCGCCGAGGAGACCTCCGTGCCCGCCGAACCGACTCCCGAGCTCCTCCCGCAGGTGGCGTCCTGGCTGCGCCGCCGCTCCTGGAGCGCGGCCGACCGGCCGGTCGACACCCTCCTCGCGGCCAAGGAACGCACCGGCCGCACCGTCAGCGTGGTCCTGCCCGCCCTGGACGAGGAGGCCACCGTCGGCGACATCGTCCGCACCATCCGCCGCGAGCTGATGGAACGCCTCCCGCTCGTCGACGAACTCGTCGTCGTGGACTCCGGCTCCACCGACGCCACCGCCGCCGTCGCCGCCGAGGCCGGCGCCCGGGTCGAGCACCGCGACGCCATCCTGCCCCGGCTGCCCGCCGTGCCCGGCAAGGGCGAGGTGCTCTGGCGCTCGCTGCTGGTCACCCGCGGTGACATCGTCTGCTTCATCGACGCCGACCTGCGCGAGTTCGACCCCGCCTTCGTCTCCGGCATCGTCGGCCCGCTGCTGACCGACGACTCCATCCAGCTGGTCAAGGCCATGTACGACCGCCCGCTGGAGTCGGAGGGCGCCGTCCTGCCCGCCGGCGGCGGCCGGGTCACCGAACTCGTCGCCCGCCCCCTGCTCAACCTCCACTGGCCGGAACTCGCCGGCTTCGTCCAACCCCTCGGCGGCGAGTACGCGGCCCGCCGCTCACTGCTCGAACGGCTGCCCTTCCCCACCGGCTACGGCGTCGAACTCGGACTGCTGGTCGACGCGTTGGAGCTGGTCGGCCTGGACGCCCTCGCCCAGGTGGACGTCGGCGTCCGGCACCACCGCCACCAGGACGGCCAGGCCCTCGGCCGGATGGCCGCCACCATCTACCGGACCGCCCTGGAACGCCTCGACCGCACCCACCGCCTCAAGGCCTCAGCCGACCTCGTCCACCCCCACCTCACCCAGTTCACCCGCAGCCCCGGAACCCTCTCCCGGCCTTCGGCCGGAGGGACCCCCATCTTCACCCCCCGCACCTACGAGATCACCTCCCTGGAACGCCCCCCGATGCACACCGTCCCCGAATACGCGAAGCGCCGCACCGACGGGTGACACACCCGTGCAGTGCGGCCGCTGCGGTTTGCCGGACTATCCGACTGTGGGTTTGCGATGTCGACCAACCGGCAACATCCCAACCGTGACTCCTCCCCCTCCCGACGAGGAGGCTTCCCACTCGATCCCTGCGGAGCCTCAAGGCGGCCAGGCCCTGGCCGCCGCCTGTCGCAGGGCCCCGACTGTACGGCTGTCCCGTCGCGCTCCGCTCCGTCGCGCGCCCGGATCACCCCCCACCGGGTGATCCGGCAGCCCGAGAAGAGGAACCCCCATGGCCGATTCATCGACCAACCGTTCGAGCGCGACCGGCACCGCCCCCGTCCTGGTTGCCTCCAACCGGGGACCGGTGTCCTTCAGCACCGCCGACGACGGCACGCTGACCCTGCGCCGCGGCGGCGGCGGTCTGGTCTCCGGCCTCTCCGCCGTCGAGGACCCGAACGCCGTCTGGGTCTGCGCCGCCCTCAACGACTCCGACCGCAGGGCCGCCGCAGGGGCGCCCCACGGCCGCCTGGACCTGGCCGGACACGCGGTCGGCGGCCAAGCCGTACGGATGCTGGACATAGACCCGCAGACCTTCACCCGCGCCTACAACGGCGTCGCCAACTCCACCCTCTGGTTCGTCCACCACCTGCTCTACGCGACCCCCACCGCACCCGCCTTCGACGCCGACTTCCGCACCGAGTGGGCCGCCTACCAGGCCTACAACGAGGCCTTCGCCCAAGCCCTGGCCGCCGAAGCCGCCCCGAACGCCGCCGTCCTCATCCAGGACTACCACCTCTCCCTGGCCCCGGCCCTGCTCCGCGAAGCCCGTCCCGACCTGCGGATCGGCCACTTCTCGCACACCCCCTGGGCCCCGCCCGAGTACTACCGGCTGCTGCCCGACGACGTCGCCCGGGCCGTCCTCACCGGCATCCTGGGCGCCGACCGGGCCGGTTTCCTGACCCACCGCTGGGCCCGCGCCTTCGCCGCCTGCTGCGAAGACCTCCTCAAGGCGACCGTCGACTACGACGCGCTCACCGTCACCTTCGACGGCCGCACCACCCTCCCCCGGCCTTCGGCCGGGGGGACCCCCATTCGGCGAACCACACGCCTCGGCGTCCACGCCCTCGGCGCCGACGCCGACTTCCTGCGCGAGCGCGCCCACCGCCCCGACGTCGACGAACGCCTCGCCGCCCTCCGCGAGGCCGTCGGCGACCGCCGCACCATCGTCCGGGTCGACCGCACCGAGCTGAGCAAGAACATCGTCCGCGGCCTCCAGGCCTACCGGCACCTGCTCCGCACCCGCCCCGAGTGGCACGACCGGGTGGTGCACATCGCCTTCGCCTACCCTTCCCGCACCGACCTGGCCGAGTACCGGAACTACACCGCGGCCGTCCAGGACCTCGCGGCCGCCATCAACGGCGAGTTCGCCACCCCCAGCTGGCAGCCGCTGATCCTGCACGTCGACGACGACTTCCCGCGTTCCCTCGCCGCCTACCGGCTGGCCGACGTCGCCCTGGTCAACCCCATCCGCGACGGCATGAACCTGGTCGCCAAGGAGGTCCCCGTGGTCTCCGACCACGGCTGCGCACTCGTCCTCTCCCGCGAGGCCGGCGCCCACGCCGAGCTCAAGGACGACGCCCTCACCGTCAACCCCTACGACGTCATCGCCACCGCCGACGCCCTGCACGCCGGCCTCACCATGAGCCCGGAGGAGCGCGCCGACCGCACCAAGCGCCTGGCCGCGGCGGCCACCGCGCTCCCCCCGCAGCAGTGGTTCCTGGACCAGCTCAACGCGCTGTGAGCGCCTCCCCCAAGGCCCCCAGCAGCTCCACCACACCCTCCGGCCCGGCGACCACCAGGTCCGCCCGGTCGGCCAGGTCCCGCACCGGCGCGTCCCCCACCGCGCCGGCGCACACCAGCACCCCGGCCACGCCCTCGCCGCGCAGCTTCTCCACCGCGACGAAGGCCGCCACATCCCCCAGATCGTCCCCCGCGTAGAGCACCGAACGAGCCCCCCGCTCCCGCAGGAACCCGGTCAGCGCCGCCCCCTTGTCCACCCCCGGCGGCCGCAGCTCCAGCACCAGCCGCCCGGGCTCCACCACCAACCCGTGCTCGGCCGCCAGTTCCCCCACCGGCGCCCGCAGCAGCTCCAACGTCTCCTCCGGCGCCGCCGTCCGCCGGGTGTGCACGGCCACCGACCGCCCCTTGTCCTCCACCCACGTCCCCTCGGGCGCCCCCACCCGCTCCAGCACCCCCGACAACACCGCCCGCACGCGGGCGACGCCCGGATGCACCTCCGGCGCCGAAAGCTCCCCGTCCTCCCACCGCTCGGCCCCGTAGTGCCCCAGCACCACCACCCCCGGCAGCCCCGCGAACCCCCCGTACTCCACCGCCAACCCGGCCGGCCGGCCCGTCACCACCACCACGGCCCCCACCACCGGCGCCAGCCGCCGCAACGCGCCCACCACCCCCGGATGCGCCCGCGCCTGCCCCGGATCCGCCACGATCGGCGCCAACGTCCCGTCGAAGTCCAACCCGATCACGGCATCCCCGGGCGTCGCCAGGATGGCCCGCACCCCGTCCCGCCCCGCCTCGGTCCCCGGCACGAACATCTCTTCAAAGCCCATACCGAAGCCCCTACCCCGGAGCGTCCCCCTCCGCACCCGCCACCCCCGCAGCCGCCCCCGACACCCGTCCTCCCGAGAGCCCCCCGGTCAACGAGCCGCCCGCCGAGCCTCCCGCACGCGCCGCAACCGATTCACCAGAACCGGCGCATGCGCCAACGCCTCCTCCCGGTCCAGCAAGGCGTTCAGCACCTGGTAGTAGCGGGTGGAGGAGAGCCCCAGCTCCTCCCGGATCGCCCGTTCCTTGGCCCCCGACGTACGCCACTGCCGCCCCTCCAGCGCCAGCACCGCCCGGTCCCGCTCACTCAGCTCGCCCACCGCAAGCACCTCCGTCCACCGCTACGGAGTGTCATTCTCCCGCGCGACCCCGACACACACTGCTCGCCCCACCGTGCCCCCACCCCCACTAACGTCACCCCCATGACCACGCCCAGCTTCGCCCTGCACATCCCCACCGCCGACCTCGACCCCGACCCGCTCGACCCGTCCCAGATCGTCTCCGGCACCCCCGAGGTCACCGGCAAGGTGCTGTCCGAGTCCGCCGACGGCCGCCACCTGCGCGGCCTCTGGCAGATCACCCCCGGCGTGGTCACCGACGTCGAGGCCGACGAGATGTTCGTGGTGCTCAGCGGCCGGGCCACCATCGAGGTCGAGGGCGGCCCGACCCTGGAGGTCGGCCCCGGCGACTGCGCCGTCCTGCGCGAGGGCGACCGCACCACCTGGACGGTCCACGAGACCCTCCGCAAGGCCTACGCCATCACGCTCCCCTGACCGGCGACCGGCACCCCCGCCGGGGCTGAGGCCCACCGCGAACCCCCCAGCCCCGGCACCAACCGTCCCCGGCCCGGTCCTACTTGCGGACCTCCGCCGCTTCCTTCACCGCCGCATCCTGCAACCCCCCGAGCACCTGCTTCGGATCCCCCGTCACCGCCTGCCCGATCCCGGCCTTGATCCGGTTGCTGACCTCACCCCAGGCCGGGTCCCCGAACGGGTAGAAGCTCGCATTGGTCAGCCCGACCGCGAACTGCTTGAGGTCCTCGTGCTTCGGGTCCGACGACATCTGGCCGAACGCGTCCTGAGTGACGGGCAGGAGGTTGTACTGCTCGTCGAACTTCAGCTGGTTGTCCTTGTCGTAGACGAACGACAGGAACTTCTTGATCTCGTTCTTGTGCCCGTTCGCCTTGAACGCCATCATCCAGTCCGCGACCCCGAGGCTCCCGGTCCGCCCCACCCCGTCCTTCTTCGGGATCGGCGCCGTCCCGAAGTCGATCTTCCCGGCGGCCGCCATCCGCAGCAGCGTCGGATGCCCGTTCAGCATCGCGACCTTCCCCGCGGCGAAGTCCTGGAACACCGGGGTGCGGTTCATCGCGCCCGGGTTCGGGTACGTCAGCCCGGTGCCCACCAGGTTGCTCTTCAGCCAGCCGAAGGTCGCCTGGTTCTGGGCACTGTCGATGGTGTAGTTGCCGACGTCGTCGGAGATGCTGCCGCCACCGCTCAGCGTCCAGAGCATCGACTCGGCCGGCGCCTCCTCCGGCCCCAGCGGCAGCCCGTACGGGGTCACCCCCGGCACCTTGGCCTTGATCTTCTCCGCGTCCTGCCGCAGCTCGGCCCAGGTGGCCGGCGGTTGTGTGATCCCGGCCTGCCGGAACATCGCCTTGTTGTAGAAGAGGACACGCGACGAGGACACGAACGGAATCCCGTACTGCGTCCCCAGCACCTGCCCGGCGTGCGCGAAGTTCTCCAGGAACTTGGCCTGGGTCTCCACCGAGAGCACGTCGGACGCCGGGTACAGCCGGTCCGCCGCGACCTGGTCCGCGAAGCCGCCGGTCTGGAGCAGGTCCGGCGACTTGCCGGCCGCGATCATGTCCTCGACCTTCCTGCCGATCTCGGTCCAGCTGTCCACCTCGACGCTGACCCTGATCCCGGGGTTGGCCGCCTCGAAGGCCCTGGCGACCGTGTCCCAGTAGTGCTGGGAGCTGGTCTCGGGGCTCTCCCCGTAGTCGGCCGCGACCAGCTTGAGGGTGACCGGTCCGTCGTCCTGCCCGCCGCAGGCACTGACCGCGGTGAGGACCAGTGCTCCGGCCAGCGCACCGCCGAGCACACGGGTGGGAACGTGGACGCGCCTGTTCAACGCGGGTACCGCCTTCGGGGGAATGAACGGGGATGAACGGGGGTGAATGCCGGCCGGAACGGGGGGAATCCGGCGGGGGAGGCGCAACACTGCCAAACCCGCCGAGCACTGGTCCACACCACTGGCCGGGCTCGCCCCAGTAGTTATCGAAGTGCTCGGAGTCATTGCACAATGCGCAACAAAACCCCCGCCCCCGCCCCTCACACCCCCCGGTCCGCGCCCGCCTCGACACCGGGCCCCGCACCCCGGCGCAAAGCCCCGCACCCCCCGCAGCTGCGACAAAGCTCACCCAGTATGGACCAGACCAATCCGACAACTGGACTAGACCTCTTCTACCCGCCCAAGGGAAACTGTCCTCCGTGAAGCACGTCATCGCACTCGATGTAGGCGGCACCGGCATGAAGGCCGCGCTGCTCGCCCAGGACGGCTCCGTGCTGTTCGAGGCACGCCGACCGACCGGGCGGGAGCACGGCACGGACGCCGTCGTCGCCGCCATCCTCGACTTCGCCACCGACCTGGCGGCCGAGGGCCGCAGCCGCTTCGGCGTCGCCCCGCTCGCGGCCGGTGTCGCCGTCCCGGGCACGATCGACGAGAAGAACGGCATCGCGGTCTTCTCCGCCAACCTCGGCTGGCGCGAGCTCCCGCTGCGCAAGCTCCTCGGCGAGCGCCTGGCCGGACCGGACGGCGGCGCGATGCCGGTGGCCCTCGGCCACGACGTGCGTTCCGGCGGCCTGGCCGAGGGCCGGCTCGGAGCCGGCCGCGGCGTCGACCGCTTCCTGTTCATCGCCCTCGGCACCGGCATCGCCGGCGCCATCGGCATCAACGGCCGGATCGAGGCCGGCGCGCACGGCTACGGCGGCGAGATCGGCCACGTCGTGGTCCGCCCCGGCGGCCCCCGGTGCGGCTGCGGCGCCCGCGGCTGCCTGGAGACGCTGGCCTCCGCCTCCGCTGTCTCCCGCGCCTGGGCCGAGGCCAGCGGCGACCCC